>NZ_JBEYHH010000017.1:0-177376 GCF_040635175.1 Streptomyces sp. NPDC006997 | reverse complement strand
CGCATCGGCCCAGGACGGCCCCGCATCAGACCCGCCCACGTCCTGGGCGACAAGGGCTACAGCTCCAAAGCCATCCGCACCTGGCTGCGACGGCGGGGTATCAGCCACACCATCCCCGAGCGGTCCGACCAGGTCCGCAACCGGCTCCGGCGCGGCAGCCGGGGCGGACGCCCGCCAGCCTTCGACAAGCAGCTCTACAAGCGCCGCAACGTGGTGGAGCGGTGTTTCAACCGCCTCAAGCAGTGGCGCGGCATCGCAACCCGCTACGACAAGACCGCCGAGTCCTACCAGGCAGCCGTCACCCTCGCCTCGCTCCTGATGTGGGCGTGACATTTGAAGACAACTCCTAGCCCCAAAAAAGCCTTGCAACTGTGGCAAGACCGGCTGCCACGGTCACAGCCCCTGTGATGAAGGCGGCCTTCTTGTTGCGAACCCAGAAGGACTCTTCCTCCTCATCACCGGCCGAGGGCAGAGGTTGAGCACTGCTCCTGCCCCTGCCCTGGCTCTGGGCGGTATTCAGATGGACTGTGGCGTTGGGTGAATCGTGTAGGGCAACAGTTACTGCTTGCCCTACTTGCTCTGGAGTGGGTTCCTCCTGCTCGTCGGGCATGGCTGCGCGAAGTTCACCCACGAACTCGGTCAGCGTGGTACGTACCTGATCCAGGATGGCGTGCAGAGACGTAGTAGAAATGGACCAGTAGATGCGAGTGATCTGCTGGTAGGGGTCTCCGTTCGCTCGGTTCATCATCGCCGCGACGTCCATGGCCATGGGCAGGCTCAGGTGAACGTGAGTCCCCTCGGCAGCATCGATCATGGCTTCGATCTCGCCCACGCCTGCCCTGATGTCGTACACCTCGCGTACGTCGTCACGAATGGTTTCCGGAAGGCTCCAGGGACTGATCTGCTGACCCGTGATCTGGTTGTAGCCTGCAACGGCATCGATGTGCAGCGGAGCACCAACCGTTCGGTAGTCCGGCAGCTCATCATCATGGCTATACCCTCGCACCTCGCGAGTGGCCCATTGTCGAAGCTCAACCGAGTTCAGGGGCATTGCGTGAAGTGATCTTGTCCGGTTTCGTCAGGTGAGGCCGAGCGCGATCAAGGGGCGGCGGCTGTCGCGGGCGGCTCGGCGGAGGGCCGCGGCGATGTTAGTCGCGCCGTCCTGGCGGTGCAGCCCGATGGCGAGGTTGCGCAGGCTGGCCATGGTGCGGGGCAGGTGGTTGGTGCGGACTTTGGAGTCGTCCTCGCCGAAGGTGCGGTCGCGGACGTGGTGCAGCCGGTTCTCGATGAGCCAGTGGCCGCGGATGAAGGCGGCGAGTTCGGCGCCGCTCGCGGCGCCGGGCGGCAGGCTGGTGACCAGGTAGAGCCGCTCGATGGTGAGCTTGCCGTCGGCCAGGTCGCGTCGCCAGCGCACGACTTGGAGGGCCTGGACGGCGTGGGGGTAGTCGAGATGGGCGAACGCGGCGGTCTTCAGGCGCCGGATTTCGAGACGGTGGTGGGCCCGGGTGCGGTCCTTGTGGTCGAGCGCGATTTCGGCCCAGGGCAGCCGGCGCAGCTGGTGGTGGAGGCCGGGGTGGTTCTTCTTCACGATGGCGATGTAGTGGGCGCCGCGTTCGCGCAGGTAGGTGCCGTGGTCGTGCTGGGTGTGCAGGGCGTCGGCAGTGATCAGGGTGCCGGTCAGGTCCAGGCTGTCCAGCAGCGGGGCGAACGCGGGGATCTCGTTGCTCTTGTCGGTGACCTGCCGCTGGGCCAGGACTTCTCCGCTTTGGGCCATGGCCGCGAGCAGGGTCACGGCCGGCGTCTCGGCGGTGCGGGAGCCGCGCGGGACCTTGCCGTCCACGGCGATCGGCCGCAGGTCGGGCCCGGGTCCGACGCCGGTGGGAGTCGGCGCGGTGCGGCGCGCGTCGAGGAACGCGCCGACGGCGGCGTCCAGGAGGTCGGCGTCGATGCGGGCCAGCAGGCGGCGGACGGTTCCCGGATGCGGTACGGGAACCGTCCCGGTGAGCGCATCGGGCGGGAAGCCCAGAGCGCGCAGGGCCCACGCGGGCACGTCGGCGAGCCATTCCCCGATCGCGATCAGCGAGCGGGCACCGGCCAGGACACTCGCGGCCGCGGCACTCAGCAGCGCGGCCAGCGGGTAACGCCGTCCACGTGCATCGCGGGGATCGGGCACCCCGGCCAGAAATCGATGCAGGTCAACGGCGTCGCACAGGGGAACAGGCGCCTCGGCGTGGGCCAGGTGTTCCAGCGCGGAGGGCATGGGAGAAGATGTCGGGGCAGGCACGGGCTCGCTCGGTGTTCATGGGACGTAGACACTCACATGATCACCGGCACCGTGCCTGTACTGCGTTCCGGGGCGGTCCGGACGACATCGGGCATGACGGCACATCAAGTACGGACGTCACAAAACCAGTTCATGCAATGCCCCTGCAACCGAGTTGGCCTTGCCGCCCAGGACGATGCACTTCCGCAGCGTGCTGGCCAGAGGGATCTTGTCATCGAGGGCGTCTCGGAAGATTTCAAGTCCAGTGAGACGGTTGTGAAGCTATGAGGTTTGTGGCGCGGGTTCCCTGCGCTTGGCCGGGTCGTTGATCCATGCCTGCTGGGGTATCCGGGGTGGTCGGGGGCGGCGGCCGAAGCGTTCGGGGTGGCGGGCGTATGCCTCGGCGAGGGTGACGGCACGCTGGTCGCGGACCTCCTCGGCGGTGCCGAAGTGGACGCTGGCGGGCGTGTGCCAGCCGATGCCCGAATGCCGGTGCTCGTGGTTGTAGTACGCGATGAACGCCTCGAACCACTCGCGGGCATGGGCCAGCGAGTCGAACCGTCCGGGGTAGTCGGACATGTACTTCGTGGTCTTGAAGTGGGCCTCGCTGTAGGGGTTGTCGTGGGAGGTCTTCGGCCGCGAGTGCGACCGTGTGACGCCGAGGTCGATCAGCAGCTGCGAGACCTTCTTCGAGGTCATCGAGGTGCCGCGGTCGGCGTGCACGGTCTGGGGCACGATGCCGTTGCGGGCGATGGTCTCGCGGATCAACTCCTCGGCCCGTGCAGCTGATTCGGCGGCCTCGACGGTGTGGCCCACGACGTAGCGGCTGAAGATGTCGATGATGACGTAGGCGTGATACCAGACGCCCTTGGCCGGTCCGGCCGCCTTGGTGATGTCCCAGGTGAACACCTGCGAGGGTGCGGTGGCGACCAGCTCGGGCACCGTCTTCGCCGGGTGGGTGGCCTGGCGGCGGCGTTCACCGGCCTGCCCCTTCTCGCGCAGGATCCGGTACATCGTGGAGACGGAGCAGTGGTAGCGCCCGGCATCCAGCTCACGGGCCCAGATCTGCGCGGGCGGCAGCTCGGCGTACTCGCCCGAGTTCATCAGCTCCAGGACCGCCGCCCGCTCCTCGGGTGTGAGGGCCGAGGGCTGGACCTGCGGTTTCCTGGGCTTTCGCTGGGGCGGGGGCCGCATCCGGCGGTAGTGGGTGGCCCGGGAGCGGCCGGTCAGTCGGCAGGCCGCCGTGACACCGAGCTCGCCCTCGACGCCGGTGAACGCGTCGTCGACCACCGGTTCGGCGGCAGCGTTCAGTCCGCGCCCTCGGAGATCATTTCCAAGAGCGCGGAAGCTTTTCCCATGACTTCCAGCGCGGCCTTGTTCCGGGCCAGTTCCTTCTGAAGCCGTTCCACCTGACGGCGCAGCTGCTCGTTCTCCGCCTCGGCAGCCGCCTTCTTCGGCCTCGCCGGGCTGGTCCGCCGGTCGACCAGCTTCTCCAGGGCCCCGGCATCCCGCGCGGCCCGCCATTCCTTGACGTGCGAGTGGTACAGGCGCTCGCGGCGCAGGACCGCGCCCTTCTCGTTCTTGGGCGCGGCGTCGTACTCGGCCACGATCCGCAGCTTGTACTCGGGACTGAAGGTGCGGCGCTTCGGCCGGGCAGCCGGGTCGGGTCCGGCGGGGGTGGTGCTGGTCATGAGGGGGTGGTTCTCCTGTCGTGCCCTCTCAGGCTAACCCGGCGAAGCGGGACGTCTCACCCGAGGCTGACAGAGAGGGTCTCGCTCGATCTCCGCGAGCAGGGTTGAGGATCTCTCCGTCATGCAATCTTCCATGGACTGGCTCTCGGCCTTCTCAGGGGGGAGGCCAAGAGTGATGGGGGCGGCCAGAGTTGGCCAGGTGTCTCCTTACACGTCCAGTAGACCCAGATCGTTCCTCGCGATCTTGTCGAGCTGTGGGCGCTTGGTCCCCATACTCACGTGCGCGGAGCAATGGAAGGTTTTACCGATTAGGCATGGGCGGAAGACCTAGCGCTCGGCGACGTGACTGGGTGCGCTCTGGCAGGGTTGGGGACCCTTGCATCCTGTCGGAGCGCTGACGCCGTTGTAGGGCAAACCCTGGAGGACCCATGAACGGCCTGACAGTCCCTGCATGTGGCACTGACAGCCTCACCCAGCCAGACGCCCAATGGACCGGGTCAGCAAGGGAGTATCCTCATCGCTTTGCCATTGGACTACTTCGCAGCGGGGACGATCCTCGTAAGTGCGGTTGAAGTCGCGTACTTCTGTGGAGAGTGGAGCGTTTGTAACTATAAGGACGTTGGAAGCCATGGAAGGAAGTTTGGAAACCACTTCCTCGATGTCGCGAATTTTCAACACCCCTCGCCGACGGAAACGTACATCAACCGCAACTACAGTTCCGCTCGCTGTCTGTCCGTAAGCGTCAAATTCGTCGTCGCGATATCCTGGATGTACGTGCAGTAGCCCTGCTCGCTCCAATGCTTCCGTTACGGAACGCTCATATTGAAGCGCTTGAAACCTTGGATCTTGCGACAGTGTCAGTGCCTCCACGATGCGCTCCGCAGCGGTGATGTACGATCGTGCGCCGCTTCTTGTGAGCAAGATATCGCCTTCGTGGACAACTCTATTTCGCAGGTTTCGCAGGTCTTCGACAGATCGAGAAAGCTCGTATGTGAGTAAGCCTTTATTGTACAACGTCTGTGGAGAGACCTGTCTATTCCCGCGTTCTGCGACGGCCCCCTTCAGGGCCCTTTCTACCTCCCTCCATGCAGCTAGTACCGCAGCAGTCGTCTCCGTCTCTGCGAGCTCAAAGATTTCGGCAAAGCCGCTGCTAGACGACGCGGGTCGCGCCGCTTTTAGCTTCTCTGTCGGCTCTTCGGTTGGATTCCTCTCGGTGTCCTTTTCCTCAGGAAGTGTTTGAGCTGCCGCCAGTTCATTCGCCATCTCGCTTTCGATTTCGGCGGCCTCCTGAGCGACTGCATCGGCTTGCTTCTCGAAAGCTATTGTTCCCAGCGGCGTCTCGACGGACTCAACGCGCCCGAACAGCGATGCTAGTTGCCTTCTAAAGGTAAATCCGAGAGTTAGCACAACGATTGGCCAGATGAGTGTGCGTATGTACTCCAAAGCCATCTGCCATGACATGGCGTAAGGCTCCCACAGCTCTGCCCTGGCTGTCAGGGAGTTGAGTATGTCCTAGCGTGAAGGACCGTGTGAGTAGGAGCTGGGTCTAGCTACGGAGCCGCCGACTGAGACTGAAAGCGAGTCAGATGGTAGGGGCCAGTACGGATCATGGGGTCTGTGATGCGGACTGAGCACCCCCGCGAGGAAGACAGACGCCACACAGTCTGAAGAGGCCATGCTTCGTGCATGGATCGACCGCCAGTTACGCCTATCTCCCCCACTCTCCGACGGTCAGCTCCGGAGCCTGGGGGAGATCCTGGGACTTCAGCTCATTCGGAAGTCCGCCACACGGGCTTGAGTAGGTCGGGGTCGAACGTCTTGTTGCCTTTGCCACCCGGCACGGCGATCACAGCGCTCAACACCTTCTTCATCGCCTCGCGCTTCTGCGTGAGGGTCTTCGACCCCCACGACTTTCTGACATCTTCCTGCGCTTCCTCGGCTTCCGCCCTCAGCGCTTCATGCGCCCGCTGATCGGCGCGCAGTTCCTTGATGCGCCGTTCGAGGACAGGAAGGTTGCGGAAGAACGCCTCATCGTCGATGTCCGTGTCTGCGTCATCGTGCCAACGCCGTTCGAGTTCGCGGCGACTTTGGAGGGCCCGCTCCAGGGCCTCGGCCTTGTCCCAGTCCGGTACCGCCTGGGCCTTCGTCGCGGCATCGCGCTCCAGCTTCGCGATCACCAGTTCCTCGATGGCCTTGTCTGTCTTGTCGCCGCGCTTGTACGTCTTGTTGCAGCCACCGTCCACGGTCTTCTTGATAAAGATCTCCCAGGACATCCGCCGTGAGCACGGCGGCACACAGCGGGAGATCGAGCAGGGTATGGCCGACAAGTCGAAGGAGTTCGCGGCCAGCGGGAACAGGGTGTACCTGCCCATCGCGGACTGACGGCAGCGCGGTGCGTCCCTGAGACGGCCGGTCAGCGCGCTGCCGGTCAGCTAGGTGTGTGGCGGGAGTCCCGCGTGCCGCCGGGCGCCTGGCATTCCCCCACGCTCTTCGAGCAGGGGGACCCCCACTCGCCGCACCGGGCGGAAGCCCGCGTACCACCAGGACGAGGGCTTCCGCCCGGCACGCCGGGAGCACGCTCTCCCAAGCTGTCGGCTCCGCTTGAGCAGGGGACCCTCATGACGCCGTTCGGCCCGCCCCGCGGGCGGACGACGGGACTTTCGCAACGCCCCCAGTGGCTTGCGCTCCCGTGGGTGGGAGCGCAAGCCATGGGCCGCTCCGGTCGCCGGCTCGGTCCGGTGCTACTCCGGTTTGTGGTCCGGGCCGCCGAAGTCCGGGCTGGTGTAGTCCGGGCTGGTGTAGCTGGGGCGGGCGCCCCGGCCGTCGCTGGGGCTGCTGAATCCGGGTCGGTCGTAGCCCAGGTGGGGCATCCGACCGGCCGGGCCCGACGGGGTGGTGCGCCGCACCATCGAGTCGGGCCCGGTGAGGGCGTCCCGTAGGAAGGGGACGATGCCGCGTTCGAGCAGGGCCTCGTGCCAGGCTTCCCTGGCCTCGCGGACCTCCTCGCTCAGTTCCGCGTACGGTCCGGCCTCCCGGGCGGGCCTGTTGTGCAGGGCCGTGATGAGCAGCCCCACCCCGGCGACCAGGATCGCGATCGCGGCCACGGCACCGAACACCCAGCCGGTGGTGATCATTGACTGGGCGATCTCCAGGTCAGGGTTGAGTACCTTCAACACGTACCCGACGAGCAGGAAGATCGCCGCGGCGGTTCCGGCCAGCACGGGAGCCAGGACCGCTATGACGGCCACGGCCCCCGCTCCGGCCGTCTCGGCGACCTCTCCCATGGTGGCGGCGAGCCCCAGCGTGCCGTGACCCGGCTCCGCGGAGCCGGACTCACGCACGGACGGCGGGGCTGACGACGCCGGTTGGCGCAGTTCCTCGCGGACCTTCACATAGTGCTGGTACTCGGTTGCCGCCGCCGCCGTGATGAGGGCGGAGGCGCCCAGTGCCATGGTGCGTAGTTGTTCGGGATTGAGCCGCTGTCCCACCGCGGCCAGTTCCGGGCGGTGTGGTGCGGAGCGCAGCGCCTCATCGAGGATCCGCTCGTAGTCCTGGCGGTCCTCACTCAGCAGGTGCTGCGGAACGCTGTTCATGTGCATCCCCCGATGCTCCGTAGGGCTTGGGGCTCGCACGCTGACGAGCCGTCGGGCAGAAACGGAGGGGAGCCTGCTACGGATACGCCGATGGTAGAGCGGTGATGGTGCGCGGTGACAGGGGGTTTGCAGAAATTGGGCCCTCGCCCGTCCCGGCCCGCGTGCTCATCGACCCTCCTCCGAGGGAGGGGCACCGGCCCGCCGGACGGTCAGGTAGCCAGGGGAAGTTCCTGGACCAGGAGCTTTCCGGCCATGGTCACCCCGCCGTCCATGGCGATGGCGAGGCCGTCGGCGTAGACGTGCGGTCCCTCGACCACGGGGCCGCCGCTGTCCTCGCCCTCCTCGGAGCCGACCTCGCCCAGCAGATAGGGGATGGGGCTGTGGCCGTGAACGATCCGGGTGCCGCCGTACGTATCGAGCAGGGAGCGCACGGCGTCGGCGCCACCCTCGTCGCGGAAGGAGAACCGCTTGGTGAACTTGCGGAAGAGGTCCCAGACCTCGTCCGCGTCATTGCGGGTGAGGGTCTCGCGGACGGTGTCGTTGACGTCCTCGATGGAGCGGCCGTAGTCGAGATAGGCGGTGGTGTCGGAGTGGACGAGCAGATGGCCGTCGACCTCCTCGACCGCGTCGAGGCGGGCCATCCACTGGAGGTGGTGGTCCTGGAGGCGGTCCATGTCGGTCTTCTGTCCGCCGTTGAGCAGCCAGGCGGCCTGGAAGGTGGCGGTGCCGGCGCCGGAGTTGACCGGGGTGTCACCGAAGCGCTTGGCGCCGAGGAGGAGCAGTTCGTGGTTGCCCATCAGGGCCTTGCAGTAGCCGCCCGCCGCGGCGGCCTCGGCGGACAGCCGCATGACCAGGTCGATGACGCCGATGCCGTCCGGACCGCGGTCGGTGAAGTCGCCGAGGAACCAGAGCCGGGCGGTGCCCGCGCACCACTGTCCGGCGGCGTCGACCAGGCCCTTCTCCCGCAGGGCGGCCAGCAGCTCGTCGAGATAGCCGTGTACGTCACCGACGACGTACAGCGGGCCGGGCCCGGCGCCGGGCTGTGCGGCGGGGGAGGGGGCGGCGGCGGGGTCGACGGTCACCTGGAGCGTGTCACCCCGGTTGATGACGGGCAGGTCGCGTTGGGTGGGGGTGTACTCGTCGGGGTAGTTCACCGGCTCGGTGACGGGCCCGGCGGCGCTCTCACCGGCGCCCTGGGGATACGGGCCGGTCTGGTGGACGTACGCGGGCACCCGGAAGTCGCGCAGCGTCGCCGTCCGCTCCACCTCGGGTCCCTGACCGGCCCCCTGAGTCATCGACCCCTCCACCATCGCGCCGCAGCTGCACCGCTTCGGACTGCCTGGTCGCAGCGGCCCGCGGTGTCGTGGGCCCATCATAGGAATGCGGATCGTGCCATGTGATGACCCAGGGGTAGTGAATCGGAGCAGGACTCCGGTTCCTCGCGGCTTTCGCCCCGATTGGCCGGGACTTTGGCCGGGTGGGCGGCCGGTCGCGAGCCACCCGGAGGAGGGAGGGGCGTCAGGGCTCAGGGTGACGCACGGTGTGGACGTGACGCTTGTGTCCCCACCCGACCGGACCCTCGGACGGCTCCGGTCGCTGCGTCGCCCCTTCCCCCGGGTGCCCTGACGCCTCCCCGTTCCCCCGCCCCCGTGCCGCACGCCGTCCTCCCGCTACTCCCCCTCCTCGGGCGACCGCGGCGGGCTGACCGTCGTACGGGACGGTCGGCGTTGGGACGACGTGCGGACGATCAGTTCGGTCGGTATCACCTGCTCCACCGGGTGGTCCGATTCCAGGCCCTCGATGGCGTCGATGAGGAGCTGCACCACGGCCGTGCCGATGCGGCGGGGCTTCAGGGAGAGCGTGGTGATGGGCGGCTCGGTGTTGGCGTAGACGGTGGACTCGCTGCAACAGACCAGAAGCAGGTCGTCCGGTACTCGCAGGCCGTAACGTCGCGCGGCGGCGAGCAGGTCGGTGCCGTTGGGGTCGAACAGGCCGTAGACGGCGTCGGGCCGGTCCGGGCGGGCGAGCAGTCGGTCGGCGGCGACGGCGCCCGCGCACGGGTCGTGGGCGGGATAGGCCTCGTACACCGGGTCCTGGCCGACGCGCTCGCACCAGCGCAGGTAGGCCGTGGTGGACAGGTGGGTGTAGGTGTCGGTGGTGGTGCCGGTCAGCAGGCCGATACGGCGGGCGCCCGCGTCGGCCAGATGGTCGAGGATGCCGAGTACGGCGGCCTCGTGGTCGTTGTCGACCCAGGCGGTGACCGGGAGCGCCCCGGCCGGGCGGCCGTCGGAGACGACGGGTAAACCCTGTCGGACCAGTTCGCTGACGACCGGATCCTGGTCGGAGGGGTCGATCACGACCGTGCCGTCCAGGGCGACGTTCGACCACACGTCGTGGCGGGAGGTCGCCGGGAGGATGACGAGGGCGTAGCCGCGGGCGAGCGCGGCGGAGGTGGCGGCGCGGGCCATCTCGGCGAAGTACGCGAACTCGGTGAAGGTGAAAGGTTCATCCCCGTAGGTCGTCACGGTCAGGCCGATCAGACCGGATTTCCCGGTACGGAGTGTGCGGGCGGCGGCCGAGGGGCGGTAGCCCAGCCGGTCGGCGACCTCGCGGACGTGGCGGCGGGTGGCGTCCGGGAGCCTGCCCTTGCCGTTGAGGGCATCGGAGACGGTTGTGATGGAGACTCCGGCGGCGGCGGCGACGTCCCTGATGCCTGCCCGACCCGGCCGACTGCCTCGACGTGAGGTTTCCGCGCGGCTCACCTGGTGCTTCCCTGCTGCTGTCATGGCGAGCCGATAGTAGGGCTCATGAGGTGGGGTAGTGCGGACGCATATGCACCCGTTGACAGGCACGTTTCTGCATGGTCATCCCCTGTCAATTCCCTTGGAAAGCGAGGGAGTCGGTCCGTTCCGGAACAGGAGGTGACGTGTCGGCGCGCACCCGCCTGCCAAGGGATCGATGTCTCGAAGAGGTCTCAACTCACCTTCACGGGTGATGCGCGCTACGGCGTGAGCCACCGGCGCATAGATATATGTGAGGCGCGCCCCCCGGTTCGTACGCCTTCATACGGCTTCATACGGACCTCGCCCCCGGAGAGCCCCGTGGGACGGGGGAGGCCGCTTCCCACCTGTTCGCAGCGGGGCCGAATCCTCATAAGGTGAGGAGTATTGGAAGCCGGTGGTGGCGAGGCGCCGCCGGTGGTCGCGAGGAGGACTGCGGTGAGCGAGACGAGCCCCAAGCTGCGCGCGGAGCTGGAGGGGATCCCCACCTACAAGCCGGGCAAGCCCGCCGCGGCCGGTGGTCCGGTGGCGTACAAGCTGTCCTCCAACGAGAACCCCTATCCGCCGCTGCCCGGCGTGATGGAGAGCGTGACGGCGGCGGCGGCCTCCTTCAACCGCTACCCGGACATGGCCTGTACGACGCTGATGAACGAGCTGTCCGAGCGGTTCGGCGTGCCCGTCTCCCATGTGTCCACCGGCACCGGTTCGGTCGGCGTCGCCCAGCAGCTGATCCAGGCGACCGCGGGCCCCGGCGACGAGGTGGTCTACGCCTGGCGCTCCTTCGAGGCGTACCCGATCATCACGCAGATCAGCGGGGCCACCTCGGTACGGGTGCCGCTGACGCCGGGCGACGTGCACGACCTGGACGCGATGGCGGACGCGATCACCGACCGCACCCGGCTGGTTTTCGTCTGCAACCCGAACAATCCCACGGGCACGGTCGTACGGCGGGCCGAGCTGGAACGTTTCCTGGACCGGGTGCCCGGTGATGTGCTGGTGGTGCTGGACGAGGCGTACCGCGAGTTCATCCGCGACCCCGAGGTGCCGGACGGTGTCGAGCTGTACCGGGACCGGCCCAACGTCTGTGTGCTGCGGACGTTCTCCAAGGCGTACGGCCTGGCCGGGCTGCGGGTCGGCTTCGCGATCGCCCATGAGCCGGTCGCGGCGGCGCTGCGTAAGACGGCGGTGCCGTTCGGGGTGAGCCAGCTGGCGCAGGACGCGGCGGTCGCCTCGCTGCGGGCCGAGGACGAGCTGCTCGGCCGCGTCGGCTCACTGGTGTGCGAACGCAACCGGGTGGTCGAGGGGCTGCGCGCACAGGGCTGGACCGTGCCGGAGACGCAGGCCAACTTCGTGTGGCTGCGGCTGGGGGAGCGTACGGCGGAGTTCGCGGCGGCGTGTGAGCAGGCGGGCGTGGTCGTGCGGCCGTTCCCGGGTGAGGGTGTGCGGGTGACGGTCGGGGAGGCCGAAGGGAACGACATCTTCCTGAAGGCGACGGAAGGGTTCCGCAGGGAGCTGTAGGGAGCTGTAGGGAGCTGTAGGGCTCCCGCAGGCTCCCGCTGGGAGTCCCTCGGGATCGGGGCTCGCGCGACGGCGTTCGGTCGTCGGGCGAGCCCCCTCTTCATGTCATGGGCCGGACAGTCCAGACCTTGCGGGGACCGTCGGGTCTCCTTGGGTACCCCCCGCCCCTCCGACCTCGAACGGCCATGCGTCATAATTGCTTGTGAATGTGAACGCGTTCACAAGCGTGTCCCGATTGCCCCCACGATGTGCGTGACAAACGGGGCAAGTCGCCGCGGTGTCCACGGCGAGGTAAGGAGAATGACGACGTGGAATTGGCATTGGCGCCGGAGACACTGGCGCGTTGGCAGTTCGGCATCACCACCGTCTACCACTTCCTGTTCGTTCCGCTGACGATCTCCCTCGCCGCCCTCACGGCAGGACTGGAGACCGCCTGGGTGCGCACGGGCAAGGAGAAGTACCTCCAGGCGACCAAGTTCTGGGGAAAGCTCTTCCTGATCAACATCGCGATGGGTGTCGTCACCGGCATCGTGCAGGAATTCCAGTTCGGCATGAACTGGTCCGCCTACTCGCGCTTCGTCGGTGATGTCTTCGGCGCTCCCCTCGCGTTCGAGGCGCTGCTCGCCTTCTTCTTCGAGTCGACCTTCATCGGTCTGTGGATCTTCGGCTGGGACAAGCTGCCCAAGAAGATCCACGCGGCCTGTATGTGGATGGTCTCCATCGGCACCGTGCTCTCGGCGTACTTCATCCTGGCGGCCAACTCCTGGATGCAGCACCCGGTCGGCTTCCGGTTCAACGAGGAGAAGGGCCGCGCGGAACTCACCGACTTCTGGCTGGTCCTGACCCAGAACACCGCCATCGCCCAGGTCTGGCACACCCTCTCGGCGGCCTTCCTCACCGGAGGCGCCTTCATGGTGGGTATCGCCGCCTTCCACCTGCTGCGCAAGAAGCACATACCGGTGATGCGGACCTCGCTCCGGCTCGGCCTGGTCACCCTGACCCTCGGCGGTCTGCTCACCGCGGTCAGCGGCGACCACCTGGGCAAGATCATGTACGAGCAGCAGCCGATGAAGATGGCCGCCGCTGAGGCGCTGTGGGACGGCGAGGGCCCGGCGCCCTTCTCGGTCTTCGCCTACGGCGACGTCGACAAGGGGCACAACAAGGTGGCCCTGGAGATACCCGGCCTGCTGTCCTTCCTGGCACACAACGACTTCGACACCTACGTCCCCGGCATCAACGACACCAACGAGGCCCTGCGGGAGCAGTTCGGCCCCGGCGACTACAAGCCCATCGTCCCCGTCGCCTACTGGGGCTTCCGCTGGATGATCGGCTTCGGCATGGCGTCGCTGACCCTCGGGATGCTGGGGCTCTGGCTCACCAGGAAGAAGTTCCTGCTGCCAGCCGCCCAGCGGACCGGCGACGACGAGGTGCCGCATCTGGTCCTGCTGAAGAAGCCCCTCGGCTCCCGGCTCACCCGCCTCTACTGGCTGCTGGCCGTGTGGACGATGGCCTTCCCGTTGATCGCCAACTCCTGGGGCTGGATCTTCACCGAGATGGGCCGTCAGCCCTGGGTCGTCTACGGACTGTTCCAGACCCGCGACGCGGTCTCCCCCGGTGTCTCCCAGGGCGAGGTCCTCACCTCGATGATCGTCTTCACCGCGCTCTACGCGATCCTCGCCGTGATCGAGGTCAAGCTGCTGGTGAAGTACGTCAAGGTCGGGCCGCCCGAGCTGACGGAGGCCGACCTCAACCCGCCCACGAAGATCGGCGGCGACGCCCGTGACGCCGACAAGCCGATGGCCTTCTCGTACTAGGCCGAGGGAGCTGCACAGTCATGGAACTGCACGACGTCTGGTTCGTCCTGATCGCCGTCCTGTGGACCGGCTACTTCTTCCTGGAGGGGTTCGACTTCGGAGTCGGCGTCCTCACCCGGCTGCTCGCCCGTGACCGGGCCGAGAAGCGGGTGCTGATCAACACCATCGGCCCCGTCTGGGACGGCAACGAGGTCTGGCTGCTCACCGCCGGTGGCGCCACCTTCGCCGCCTTTCCCGAGTGGTACGCCACCCTCTTCTCCGGCTTCTACCTGCCGCTGCTGATCATCCTGGTCTGTCTGATCGTCCGGGGCGTCGCCTTCGAGTACCGGGTCAAGCGGCCCGAGGAGAACTGGCAGCGCAACTGGGAGACCGCGATCTTCTGGACCTCGCTCGTCCCCGCGTTCCTGTGGGGCGTCGCCTTCGGCAACATCGTGCGCGGGGTCAAGATCGACCAGGAGTTGGAGTACGTGGGTGACTTCTGGGACCTGCTCAACCCGTACGCCCTGCTCGGCGGCCTGGTCACGCTGGCGCTGTTCACCTTCCACGGGACCGTGTTCGTCGGTCTGAAGACCGTCGGTGACATCCGGGAGCGGGCCCGCACGCTGGCCCTCCAGGTCGGCCTGGTGACCGCCGTCCTGGCGCTGGTCTTCCTCGGCTGGACCCAGATCGACAACGGCGACGCCGCCTCGCTGGCGGCACTGGCCGTGGCCGTGGTGGCCCTGGTGGCCTCGCTGGCGGCGACCCGGGCCGGGCGGGAGGGCTGGGCGTTCACGCTCTCGGGGCTGACCATCGTGGCCGCCGTCGCGATGCTCTTCCTCACGCTCTTCCCGAACGTGATGCCGTCCTCGCTGAACGCGGACTGGAGCCTCACCGTCACCAACGCCTCATCGAGCCCCTACACCCTGAAGATCATGACCTGGTGCGCGGGCCTCGCCACCCCGGTGGTGCTGCTCTACCAGTCGTGGACCTACTGGGTGTTCCGCAAGCGGATCGGCACCCAGCACATCGCACCCGACGCACAGCACAGCGCGTCCGAAGTCGCCCACTGAGGTGTGTTTCACGTGAAACCAATCGATCCGCGCCTGCTGCGCCACGCCCATGCCACCCGGCGGTTCCTCATCGCCGTGGTCGGCCTGGGCGGGGTGGGGGCGGTGTTGGTCATCGCGCAGGCGATGCTCATCGCCGAGACGGTGGTCGGCGCGTTCCAGCAGGGGATGTCCGTCGCCGAACTCCGTACTCCCCTGCTGCTCCTGGTCGCGGTCGCCGGTGGCCGGGCGCTGGTGGCCTGGCTCACCGAACTCGCCGCGCACCGGGCGAGCGCGGCGGTCAAGTCCGAGCTGCGGGGACGCCTGCTGGAGCGGGCCGTGCGGCTGGGGCCGGGCTGGCTGAGCGGGCAGCGGACCGGATCGCTGGTGGCCCTCGCCACCCGGGGCGTCGACGCGCTCGACGACTACTTCTCGCGCTATCTGCCGCAGCTGGGACTCGCGGTCGTGGTGCCCGTGGCGGTGCTGGCGCGGATCGTGACCGAGGACTGGGTCTCCGCCGCGATCATCGTGGTCACCCTGCCGCTGATCCCCGTCTTCATGATGCTGATCGGCTGGGCCACCCAGTCCCGGATGGACCGGCAGTGGCAGTTGCTGTCACGGCTGTCCGGGCACTTCCTGGACGTCGTCGCGGGGCTGCCGACGCTGAAGGTGTTCGGCCGGGCGAAGGCCCAGGCCGAGTCGGTCAAGCGGATCACCGGTGCGTACCGACAGGCGACGATGCGGACCCTGCGCATCGCCTTCCTGTCGTCCTTCGCCCTGGAACTCCTCGCCACCCTCTCCGTCGCCCTGGTCGCCGTGACCATCGGGATGCGGCTCGTCCACGGCGACATGGACCTCTACGTCGGTCTGGTCGTGCTCATCCTGGCGCCCGAGGCGTATCTGCCGCTGCGGCAGGTCGGCGCGCAGTACCACGCGGCGGCGGAGGGACTGGCTGCCGCCGGGGAGATCTTCTCCGTCCTGGAGACCCCGGTGCCCGAGTCGGGCCGCCACCCGGTCCCGGACGGGGCAATCGCCTTCGAGGAACTGACCGTCCGCTACCCCGACCGTGCCGCCGACGCGGTCTCCGAGGCGTCGTTCACCGTGGCACCCGGCGAGACCGTGGCGCTCGTCGGCCCCAGCGGCGTGGGAAAGTCGACGCTGCTGCACGTCCTGCTGGGCTTCGTCCCGCCCACCGGCGGACGGGTGCGCGTCGGCGGCGCCGACCTCGCCGACCTCGACCTGGAGCAGTGGCGGTCCCGGGTCGCCTGGGTGCCGCAGCGCCCGCACCTCTACGCCGGGACGATCGCCGAGAACGTACGGCTGGCCCGTCCCGACGCGGACGACGACGCCGTACGGCAGGCCCTCGCGGACGCCGGGGCGCTGGAGTTCGTGGACGCGCTGCCGCGGGGCGCCGGGACCGTGCTCGGTGAGGACGGCGCCGGGCTGTCCGCCGGGCAGCGGCAGCGGCTGGCGCTGGCGCGCGCGTTCCTCGCCGACCGGCCCGTGCTGCTGCTCGACGAGCCGACCGCCGCGCTGGACGGGGCTGCCGAGGCGGAGGTCGTGGCGGCGGTACGGCGGCTCGCGGCCGGACGGACCGTCCTGCTGGTCGTCCACCGGCCCGCGCTCCTTGAGGTGGCGGACCGGGTGGTCCGGCTGACGGAGACCGCGGCGCCCGAGGCGTCGGCCCTCGCCCCCGCGGTCCGGGAGACGGCGCCGGAGGCTCACCCGATCGAGACGGCACCGACCGGCGACCCGGCCGAGGGCGCCACGGAGACCCGGCCCACCGGCGGCGTGCTCGCCCGGGTCCGCGCCATGTCCCGCGCCCGGCACGGGCGGCTCACCCTCGCGCTGCTGCTCGGCAGCCTCGCGCTGGGCAGCGCCGTCGGGCTGATGGCGACCTCGGGCTATCTGATCTCCCGGGCGTCGGAGCAGCCGCCCGTGCTGTACCTGATGATGGCGGTGACCGCGACGCGCGCCTTCGGTATCGGCCGGGCCGTGTTCCGGTACACCGAGCGGCTGGTGTCGCACGACGCCGTGCTGCGGATGCTCGCCGACACCCGGGTGGCCGTCTACCGGCGGCTGGAGCGGCTGGCGCCCGCCGGACTGCGCCGGACCCACCGCGGCGACCTGCTCTCCCGGCTCGTCGCGGACGTGGACGCCCTCCAGGACTACTGGCTGCGCTGGCTGCTGCCCGCCGGGGCCGCGGCGCTGGTGTCGGCCGCGTCCGTGGGGTTCACGGCGTGGCTGCTGCCGGAGGCCGGTGCGGTGCTGGCGGTGGGGCTGCTGGCCGCCGGTGCCGGTGTGCCGCTGCTCACCGGTGCCGTGGCGCGGCGCGCCGAACGCCGGTTGGCGCCCGCCCGCGGGGCGCTGGCGACCCGGGTGACCGACTTGCTCACCGGCACCGCCGAACTGACCGTCGCCGGGGCGCTGCCCGCCCGTACCGCCGAGATGCGGCAGGCCGACGGCAGGCTGACCCGGATCACCTCCCGCACGGCGACGGCCACCGCGCTCGGCGACGGTCTCACCGCGCTGGTCTGCGGACTGACCGTCGTCGGCGCCGCGCTGGTCGGCGCCCAGGCGGTCGCGGACGGACGGCTGGGCGGCGTCGCGATGGCCGTTGTGGTGCTCACCCCGCTGGCCGCCTTCGAGGCCGTCCTCGGGATGCCGCTCGCGGCGCAGTTCCGGCAGCGGGTGCGCAAGAGCGCCGAGCGTGTGTACGAGGTGCTGGACGCGCCCGAGCCGGTACGGGAACCGGAGCAGCCGCGGCAGGCGCCGCAGTCGCCGTTCCCGCTGGTCGTCAGGGACCTGGCCGCCCGGCACGCCGGACAGGACCGGGACGCGCTCGCCGGGGCCGGACTGCGGCTGGAGGAAGGGCGCCGCGTCGCGGTGGTCGGGCCGTCCGGGTCCGGCAAGTCGACGCTGGCGCAGGTGCTGCTGCGGTTCCTGGACGCCCGCGCGGGTTCGTACACGCTGGGCGGGGTGGACGCCCACGCCCTCGACGGTGACGACGTACGGCGGCTGGTCGGGCTGTGCGCGCAGGACGCGCACCTCTTCGACAGCTCGGTGCGGGAGAACCTGTTGCTGGCGAGGAAGGACGCGACCGAGGCGCAGCTGCGCGAGGCGCTGGCGCGGGCGCGGCTGCTGGAGTGGGCCGACGGGCTGCCGGACGGCCTGGACACGCTCGTCGGTGAGCACGGGGCGCGGCTGTCCGGGGGGCAGCGGCAGCGGCTGGCGCTGGCGCGGGCGCTGCTGGCCGACTTCCCCGTCCTCGTCCTCGACGAGCCCGCGGAGCACCTCGACCTGCCGACCGCCGACGCGCTGACCGCGGACCTGCTGGCGGCCACCGAGGGCCGTACGACGCTGCTCATCACCCACCGGCTGGCCGGTCTGGAGGCCGTGGACGAGGTGATCGTGCTGGAGGGGGGACGGGTCGTGCAGCGCGGCGGGTACGCGGAGCTGGCCGCCGTCGAGGGTCCCCTGCGGGAGATGGCGGCGCGGGAGGCGGAGGCGGACCTGCTGGTGGCCGTCGGCTGACGCACGGCCACCGGCGGTGCCCCACCAGACAACGGCCACCGGCGGTGCCCCACCAGACAGCCGTCACGGCCGTCAACTCACCCCTGGCGTCTGGTCGTACGACTGGTCCATCCGTGCCCGGCTGTCCCCCGGGCGTACGACGTGAACAGGACTCGGGGCACTCCGTGGGGCCACGATCGCTGATATGCGCTCACCTCGCCGCCGTCCGCTGCTCGTTCCGGTGCTGTTGTGCGCGCTCGTCGTGTTCGTGTCCCGGCCCTCCGGCGCCCTCGACGGCGGGGACGGCGTCACCGGCTCCGGCATCAGCGCCGAGGTGGCCCGGCTGTACGAGGACGCCGCGGTGGCGACCCAGCAGTACGAGGCGGGCCGGCGCGAGGCCGGGGCCCAGCGGGAGCGGGCCCGGCGGCTCGAAGGGCTGCTGGACGGGCAGCGGCGCGATATCGCGGCCCTGCACGAGGACCTGGGCCGATTCGCCCGCGCCCAGTACCGCACGGGCGGGGGACTGCCGGTCGAGGCGCGGATGCTGCTGTCGGACAGCCCCGAGGAACTGATGCGCGGTCAGCACATCGTGCGGCAGGCCGATCTCGCGGTGCGCCGCGAGATCGACAGGAGCCGTCGCGCGGAGGCCCGGCTCGCCGCCGACGAGGCGCGGGCCAGGGCGGAGTGGGAGCGGCTGGAGCGGCGCAACGCCGAACTCGCCGCGCTGAAGAACTCCATCCAGCGGAAACTGGAGGAGGCCCGGACGCGGTTGCAGGGGCAGGCCGACCTGTCAGCCGCGGCGGGCGCCTGCCGGGGCGCCGTCCGCCTCGACCAGCCGGAGACGGGGTTCACGGGCGCGTGGGTCGCGCCGGTGGAGGCGTACGAGATGTCCGCCGGGTTCGGCAGCGGCGGGGCGCGCTGGGCGCACCGGCACACCGGGCAGGACTTCGCGGTGCCGATCGGCACGCCGGTGCGGGCGGTCGGCGACGGCAGGGTGGTGAAGGTGGCGTGCGGGGGCGCCTTCGGTATGCAGATCGTCGTCCAGCACCCGGGCGGCTACTACACGCAGTACGCCCACCTCGCCTCGGCCGCCGTCGACCAGGGGGAGCGGGTGCGCACGGGGCAGTGGATCGGCCAGTCCGGCTCGACCGGCAACTCCACCGGCCCGCACCTGCACTTCGAGGTGCGGGTCACCCCGCAACTGGGCTCGGGCGTGGATCCGGTGGCGTGGCTGGCGGCGCGGGGGGTGCGGCTGTAGCGACCGGTGCGGCTACGCCCGCTGCGCCAGCATCCGTTCGATCACCACGGCCACCCCGTCGTCGTTGTTGGCGACCGTACGTCCGGACGCCGCCGCGATCACGTCCGGGTGGGCGTTGCCCATGGCGTAGGACTGCCCGGCCCAGGTCAGCATCTCGACGTCGTTCGGCATGTCGCCGAAGGCGACGACCTCCTCGTGCGAGATGCCGCGCTCGGCGCAGCACAGCGCGAGGGTGCTGGCCTTGGAGACCTCGGGCCCGCTGATCTCCAGCAGGGCGCTGGGGCTGGACCGGGTGACGTTGGCGCGGCCCCCGATGGCGAGCCGGGCGAGGGTGAGGAACGCGTCGGGGTCCAGCTCGGCGTGGAAGGCGAGGATCTTCAGCACCGGTTCGTCGGCGTGGGCGGCGTCCGGCGCCAGCAGCCGTTCGGCCGGTTCCAGGGTGTCCGGGACCTCCAGGTGCATCTTGGGATAGTCCGGCTCCTGGTGGAAGCCGTACGTCTGCTCGACCGCGAACACCGTGCCCGGCGCCGCGTCCCGCAGCAGTCGTACGGACTCCAGCGCGTTCTCCCGCGCCAGCTCGCGCACCTTCACGAACCGGTGGGCGCCGGGACCGCCGTGCAGGTCGACGACGGCGGCGCCGTTGCCGCAGATGGCGAGGCCGTGGCCGTGGACGTGGTCGCTGACGACGTCCATCCAGCGGGCCGGGCGGCCGGTGACGAAGAAGACCTCGATGCCCGCCTCCTCGGCGGCGGCCAGCGCGGCGACCGTCCGGGGGGACACCGAGTGGTCGTCGCGGAGCAGGGTGCCGTCGAGGTCGGTCGCGATCAGCCGTGGCGGTACGGCGGATGCCTGGGCTTCGGGCTGTCGAGTCGCTGAGGTCACCCCGTCATTGTCCCGCATATGCCCGCACGATCGTGCGGGCATTCGCACATGTGAGGGGCGCACGGTCGTTCCCCACGGCAGCAGAGGGGCCTGCGCCGCTCACCGCAGTTGCGCCGGAGCCTCCAGCGCGATCCGCTCGAAGACCTTCTCGTCGGCGGCGAAGTCGGAGTCCGGGATCGGCCAGTGGATCACCAGCTCGGTGAAGCCCAGCTCCTGGTGGCGCCCGGCGAAGTCCACGAACGCGTCGAGGGACGTCAGCGGACGGCCACGGTCCGGGGTGAACCCGGTGAGCAGCACCTTCTCTATCCCGGACACGTCGCGGCCGAGGGCGGCGCAGGCGTCGGCCAGCTTCCCGGCCTGCCCGCGCAGGGCTTCCACCGACTGCTCGGGGGTGCCGTTCTCGTACAGCGTGGGGTCGCCCGTGGTCACCCATGCCTGCCCGTGCCGGGCGACCAGCTTCAGCCCGCGCGGTCCGGTCGCGGCCACCGCGAAGGGCAGCCGGGGGCGCTGCACACAGCCCGGGATGTTGCGCGCCTCGTGCGCCGAGTAGTGGTCGCCCTCGTACGACACCGAGCCCTCCGTCAGCAGCCGGTCGAGCAGCGGCACGAACTCGGCGAACCGGTCGGCCCGCTCCCGCGGCGTCCAGGGCTCCTGGCCCAGCGCGGTGGCGTCGAAGCCGGTGCCGCCCGCGCCGATGCCGAGGGTGATCCGGCCGCCGGAGATGTCGTCCAGGGAGATCAGCTCCTTGGCGAGGGTCACCGGGTGCCGGAAGTTCGGCGAGGTCACGAGGGTACCCAATCGCATCCTCTGTGTGACCGACGCTGCGGCTGTGAGCGTGGGCATGGCGCCGAACCACGGCCCGTCCCGGAACGACCGCCACGACAGGTGGTCGTACGTGTACGCGGCATGGAAACCGAGGTCTTCGGCCCGCCGCCAGATCTTCTGCCCTTCGGCCCATCGGTGGATGGGGAGGATCACCGTGCTCAGACGCATGACCGCGACAATACGCGGGCCTCCCGCTGTCACGGATATGCCGACGGAGCAGATACGGGAAGCCACGCTGACGTCGCGATGCGGGCCGCTATCGTGGCGTCATGGGCACGCTGGACAGGGCCGAGCTTGAGGCCATGATCGACGAGGCGACGGTGGACGCCTACGGCGAGGACGAGCAGCGGACCGGCCTGTTCACCATGCTTGAGGGAAACCTCGCCGTGCCCTTCACCACCACGGTTCTCGGCGTCGAGGTGACGGTGCGCGGCGTCGACCTCACGCCCGACGGCAGGATCGTCGCCTCGTGCTCGCGTGGCCGTGTGCGACAGTCGATCGGAATCCTGGACCTGCCGCTGCCGAACCCGGCGCCCAAAGGGGTGGAGTGGATCGAGGCGTACCGCCACTGGGCCGGTTGAGGCCGGACACCTCCCCCTTCACGCGGAACTGGCTCGTACGAAAGGGCTGAACGTGACTGAGGCCGCACATCAGGCTGCCCATGAACCGTCATTGGCTGATCTGATCGAGCGCAGCGCCGAATTGAAGGGGCGGCTGGTCACCTTCGCGCAGAGTGCCCGCTTCGACCGGTGGTTGACGCCCCTCCTGCTGGAGGCCGCTGGGCCTGAACGACAGTTGGACGAGGGCGAGGCGATCCGGATCACCGACCACTTCATCCTGCGGTACCGCCTGCCGGACGGTTCGACCGTGGTGGACCGGTTCGTCGCCGGCCGGAAGGACCTGACCGCGGCCGACCGGGAGATGCTGCTCGGCTGGCGCGACCCGGTCGAGGGCGTCTTCGAGATCCGGCGCAAGGACGGCGATGCCGTCGTCCTGCTCAACCTTGTCGACGACCTTGAGTACCGCACGTACTCGAACGTCGGGCGGGCGGCGTTCCGCGGAGTGTCCAAGGGGGGATTCCTCCACACCTGCCTGGTACCCGTCCACTCGGCCGACGGGGCGTGGTTGGTGTCCGGGGCGATGGCGAGCTACCCCAGGTCCAGTGCCACCGACATCGCCCAAGCAGCTCTGCAACTGGCCACGCACGACCCCGAGCTGGTCTTCCGCAACCCGGAGAAGATCGAGCAGGGATGGCAGCGGATGCGGGAGGACCGGGCAGCGTTCATCGAGTTCTGCGGTGGCGACGAACTGGTCCTTCGACCTGCCGAAGCCGAGGACCTCCTCAACGCCTACTACCGCCACCGCCAACAGGCCGCCGTCGCCGGACAGCCCAGCCGTGCCCGACGCAAGCGGCTCCCGGGCCTGGACCTGCCCTTCTTCGAGCTGCCGTCAGAACTGGCGGACTCGGACACCGTCGGCGTCATCTACGACCAGGTCGACGGGCTCAACTTCTACGCCGACTACGGGATGCTGCGGGACCTCTTCGCGAAGCCCGCTCTCCCGGGCCGCAGACAGCACCAGGACCTGCTGCGCACGTACCTGCGCGAGGAGTCGATCACGCCACTGCCGATCCGTCGTCTGGCCGCCGCTCACCCGGAAACCGTAGACGCGGTGTTCCGGAAGCTCCTGCGGAAGCCGGGATTCACTTGGAGCGAGCACGGCGACGCGCTGCTGCGCCGACGCAAGCCCTGGTACTACGAGAGCGCCCCGCGCCCCGGGGTGTCCGTGATCGGCGACCGGCTGAGTGAGCTGCTCGGTGCGGGACGGCGCTGAGCTCGTAGGTGGAGAAGCCCGACGGATGGCGTGCATACCGCAGTATGATGACTTCATGGCTGATACGACCCGCATCACGGTCACTCTGCCCACCGAGCAGGTGGCGGAGCTGAAGAGGCTCACGGACAACGTCTCCGGCTACGTCGCGGAGGCGGTCGCCCGCCAGATCAGACACCAGTTGCTCGGTGAGGAGCTGCGCCGCTACGAGGAGGAGCACGGCGCGTTCACCGACGAGGAACTGGCCGCGGCCCAGGCCAGGATCTTCGGCCCGGCCGAGCACGAGGAGCCGGCGAGCGCCGCGTGAACCACCGCATCGAGACCGTCGTACTGGACTCCCAGGGGTTGTCTGCCTGGATCTCGCAGGACCGGGCCGTGCTCGCGATGATCCGGTCCTTCCACTCGATGGCTGCCGATCTCGTGGTCTGTGCCAACACCATCGTGGAAGTCATGCACTCCCGGGTGAACACCGCCCGACTGAACTGGGTCCTCTCCCAGGTCAAGGCCGAAGCGGTGACCGAGCAGGCGGCCAGGGCCGCCGCCGGGCTGCTGAAAGAGGCCGGACTACACGGCCACAAGTACGCGATCGATGCCACCGTCGCCGAGCTGGCGCTCCGCCAGCCAGGCCCGGTGGCCATGCTCACGTCGGACGTCGACGACATGACCAAGCTGTGCGGTAACCGCGTCCGACTCATCGCGATCTGATCCGCTTCGGGCGCGACCAAGACGCCCCCGACGTATGTTTCCCCAGGTCAGGCTGCGATGGGTGAACGAGGCTTGACTGAGGTCACCAGCGTGCCCAGACGCAGCCGCTCGGTGACGGCCGCGGCGGCCGTCAGCGTCGGCAGGGCACCGAACCAGGGGCCGTCCCGGAAGGTGCGCCAGGACAGGTGGTCGTAGGTGTAGGCGGTGTGGAAGCCGAGTTGCTCGGCCCGTGTCCAGGCCGCACGGCCGCCTTCGTGCCAGCGTCGGTACGGGAGGATCACGGTGCTCAGTCGCAGACTCATGCGTCGAGCGTATGCGGCCCGGGGTGTTTCACGTGAAACACCCGGTGTGGTCACCGTACGCGGCTGCTCAGCCACGGACTGAGGCTGATCATCGGCATGTACTCCTTGTGTGTGCGGTCGCCGGGCAGCGGCACGACCAGGAAGTAGCCGGGCGGGAAACGCCGTCCCTTGACGAAGGCGAGGCCGTCCAGGACGGAGCGGAGGAAGGCGGGCACCTCGTCGCGTGGGATGTCCGGACACTCGACGCCCTCCACGGTGATCAGGGCGTCGTCCTCGGGGTAGAGCCGCACGCTCAGCCGGGGCAGCCCGCCGAACTCGACGAACGCCTCGTGCGGCAGCGAACCGTCCGGGTCGGCGATGACGCCGATGCCCGCGGCACTGCGGCGGGAGGTCTGGTCGGCGCCGATGTCATGGCTGACCTCGATCTCAAGGCCGTACTCCGCGGCGAGGGCGCGCAGGACGGTGACGGCGGCCTCGGTGGTGGGCAGGTGCTGGTCCATACCTCTGATCATGGACCGTGGGCCCCGTCGCTGTCAGTGCCCCTCGGGCAAGCGCAGATACCGCGCCGGTACGGCCTCGGTCAGCCACACCCCGTTGGCGCTGACCCGGAACTCGTGGCCGTCGCGGTGCATGGCCCCGGCGTCCACGGAGAGCACGACCGGACGGCCCCGCCGGGCCCCCACGCGGGCGGCGGTCCCGCGGTCGGCGGAGAGGTGCACGTCGTGCCGGTTCATGGGCCGCAGGCCCTCGGCGCGGATGGCGTCGAGGCAACGGGCCACGGTGCCGTGGTAGAGGTACGGCGGCGGGGCCACCGGGGGCAGTCCAAGGTCGACCTCGATGCTGTGGCCCTGGCTGGCCCGGATACGGGTGCCGTCGACCGCGAAGCGCCGCTTGTCGTTGTGGGCCACCACGTGGTCCAGCTCCTCCCGGCTGAACCGGAAGCCGTGCGCGCTGGCCGCCGCGAGCAGCGCGTCGATCTCCACCCAGCCTCCCGCGTCTAGGGTGAGGCCGATCTGCTCGGGCTGGTGACGGAGGTGTTTGGAGAGGTACTTGGACACCTTCACGGTGCGTCTGTCGTCGGGTTTCCCGTTCATGACCTCAGGGTGCCGGGCGAGACGTGGATCACGCACTTCGTTTTGTCGACGAGGTTTGATCCACAACCAACACCGGTTATCCACAGAAGAATTGACGGTCCTGTGGAGAACCCGCCTCCTTACACCGGCGGTTCCACCCGCGCGATGGCCCGCAGCGCCCCCGGCACGAACCGGTGCAGCAGCCGCAGACCGCGTGCCTCCGCGGTCACCGGCACCACCGCCTCGTTGCGGACGACGGCCCGCAGGACGGCGTCGGCCACCTTCTCCGGCGGATAGTTCCGCAGGCCGTACAGCCGCGCCGTGCGCTTCCGGCGCCGCCGCTCCTCCTCGGGGTCGGCGCCCACGAACCGGGCCGTGGAGGTGATGCCGGTGTTCACGAAACCGGGGCAGATCGCGGTCACTCCGATGCCCTGCCCCGCCAGTTCGGCACGCAGGCACTCGCTCAGCATCAGCACCGCGGCCTTGGAGGTGCCGTAGGCGGGCAGCGCCCTGGACGGCTGGTATGCCGCCGCCGACGCCGTGTTGACGATGTGACCGCCCTGGCCGCGCTCGGCCATCTGCCGCCCGAAGAGACGGCACCCGTGGATGACCCCCCACAGGTTCACGTCGAGCACCCTGCGCCAGTCCTCCGGCGTGGTGGCGAGGAAGGGGCCCGCCAGACCGATCCCGGCGTTGTTGACGAGGACGTCGACGACGCCGTACTCGGTGGCGACCTTGTCGGCGAGCTTCTCCATGGCCTGCTCGTCGGAGACGTCCACGGTCTCCGCCCAGGCGGCCGGGGCGCCGAGCAGACGGGACTCCTCCGCGGTGCGCGCGGCGCTCCCGGCGTCCCGGTCGACGGCGACCACCCGCGCCCCGGCCGCCGCGAAGGCGTACGCGGTGGCCCGGCCTATGCCGCTGCCCGCGCCCGTGACCAGCACCAGCTGCCCGCCGAACCGCTCGGCAAAGCGGCCGGTCGGCGCCGGTGCGGGCGGCCCGCCCGGATCGCCCGCACCCTCCCGCGCGGTCACGAACTCCGTGATCCACGCGGCCAGCTGGTCGGGGCGGCTGCGCGGCACCCAGTGCCTGACGGGCAGCGTCCGCCGGGTCAGCCGCGGGACCCACCGCTCCAGGTCGTCGTACAACCGCTCGGACAGGAACACGTCGTTCACGGGCGTGACGAGCTGCACGGGCGCGTGGGCGTACGCGTCCTCGCGCGGGCGGCGCAGCCGGGGCCGGACGTTGTCCCGGTACAGCCAGGCGCCGTGGGCGGCGTCCGACGGCAGCGACGCGGTCGGGTAGCCGTTCGAGGGCACCCGCTCCCGGCGTTGCAGGAGCCTCGGCCAGGCCTTGCCGAGCGGCCCCCGCCAGGCCAGTTCGGGCAGCACGGGCGTGTGCAGCGCGTAGACGTACCAGGACCGGGCGCCCTGGCCGACGACCTGGGCGACCCGGCGCGGGGTGGGGCGCCGTACCCGCCGCTTGATCCAGTGGCCGAAGTGGTCGAGGGACGGCCCCGACAGCGAGGTGAAGGACGCGATCCGGCCCTCGGTGCGGGAGACGGTGACGAACTCCCAGCCCTGCACCGAACCCCAGTCGTGCCCCACCAGGTGCACCGGGCGGTCCGGGCTCACCGCGTCGGCGACGGCGAGGAAGTCGTCCGTCAGCTTCTCCAGCGTGAACCCGCCGCGCAACGGCTGCGGCGCGGCGGACCGGCCGTGGCCCCGGACGTCGTAGAGGACGACGTGGAAGCGGTCGGCGAGGCGGTGGGCCACCTCCGACCAGACCTCCTTGCTGTCCGGATAGCCGTGCACCAGGACGACCGTCGGCTGGGCCGGGTCGCCCAGTTCGGCGACGCACAACTCCACGCCCCCGGTGCGCACCCAGCGCTCCCGCGCGCCCTTGAGCACCCTGGACCTCCCCAACCTCGACTGCGGTACGTGCCCGTAACGTGACACCGGCGAATCTTCCACTTGTTAGAGAAAGCGTCAATAGCGCGGCCTCTAGCCCTCAGGTCCGGGATCCCCTACGGGCCCGTAGTCCCGGAGACTGACGCGAAGACAGCACTGCGGTCTGATGATTCGAGTGGCCCGCGTCACTAGTGTCGAGGACGTGACTGTGATCGCGACCGAAAGCCTGAGCAAGCGGTTCCCCCGGGTGACCGCGCTTGACCGGCTCTCCGTGGACGTCGGGCCCGGTGTCACCGGACTCGTCGGAGCCAACGGCGCCGGCAAGTCGACACTGATCAAGATCCTGCTGGGTCTCTCCCCGGCCACCGAGGGCCGCGCCGAAGTGCTCGGCCTCGACGTCGCCAGCAAGGGTGCCGCCATCCGCGAGCGCGTCGGCTACATGCCGGAACACGACTGCCTGCCGCCCGACGTCTCGGCCACCGAGTTCGTCGTGCACATGGCGCGCATGTCCGGCCTGCCGCCCGCCGCCGCCCGCGAGCGCACCGCCGACACCCTGCGCCACGTCGGCCTCTACGAGGAGCGGTACCGCCCCATCGGCGGCTACTCCACCGGCATGAAACAGCGCGTCAAGCTGGCCCAGGCCCTGGTCCACGACCCGCAGCTGGTCTTCCTCGACGAGCCGACCAACGGCCTCGACCCCGTCGGCCGCGACGACATGCTCAGCCTGATCCGCCGCATCCACACCGACTTCGGCATCTCGGTCCTGGTCACCTCACACCTGCTCGGCGAACTCGAACGCACCTGCGACCACGTCGTCGTCATCGACGGCGGCAAGCTGCTGCGCTCCAGCTCCACCACCGACTTCACCCAGACCACCACCACCCTCGCCATCGAGGTCACCGACACCGACGACCACCCCGACGGCACCCGCGCGGTCCGCGAGGAACTCCACGCGCGCGGCGTCGAGGTCCTCGACGGCAGCGGCGGCCTCCCCGGCGCCGGACACGTCATGCTGGTCACCGCCGAGGGCGAGGAGACCTACGACCTGATCCGGGACGTCGTCGCCGACCTCGGCCTCGGCCTGGTCCGCATGGAACAGCGGCGCCACCACATCTCCGAGGTCTTCAGGAACGCCGACAGCGAAGCCGCTGAGGAAAGGAAGGAGGCCGTGGGCCATGGCCGTTGAGCACCCCGTCGCGCTGCCGCCGGGCGGCGACGAGACCCGTATCCACAACATCGGCTACCGCAGCTACGACGGCCCCCGCCTCGGCCGCGCCTACGCCCGCCGCTCCCTGTTCTCGCAGTCCCTGCGCGGCGCCTACGGCCTCGGCCGGTCGGCGAAGTCCAAGGTGCTGCCGATGCTGCTGTTCGTGGTCATGTGCCTGCCCGCGGGCATCATGGTCGCGGTCGCCGTCGCCACCGACGCGAACGACCTGCCCGTCGAGTACACCCGCTACGCGATCATCATGCAGGCCGTGATCAGCCTGTTCGTCGCCGCGCAGGCACCCCAGTCCGTCTCCCGCGACCTGCGCTTCAAGACCGTACCGCTGTACTTCTCGCGGCCCATCGAGACCGCCGACTACGTCCTCGCCAAGTACGCGGCGCTGACCTCGGCGCTGTTCGTCCTCACCGCCGCCCCGCTGCTCGTCCTCTACGTCGGCGCGCTGCTGGCCAAGCTCGACTTCACCGAACAGACCGAGGGCTTCGCCCAGGGACTCGTCGCCGTGGCACTGCTCTCCCTGCTCTTCGCCGGGCTCGGCCTGGTGATCGCCGCGATCACCCCGCGCCGCGGCTTCGGCATCGCCGCCGTCATCGCCGTACTGACCATCTCCTACGGCACGGTCTCCGTCGTGCAGGCGATCGCGTTCGAGCAGGACAGCACCGGGGCGATCGCCTGGCTCGGCCTGTTCTCGCCGATCACCCTCATCGACGGGGTGCAGTCCGCCTTCCTCGGCGCGGCCTCCGCGTTCCCCGGCGGCGAAGGCCCCGGCAACGGCGAGGGAGCCGTCTACGTCCTCGTCGTCCTCGGCCTCATCGCCGCCTGCTACGGCCTCCTGACGCGCCGCTACCGAAAGGTGGGCCTGTGACCACGCTCAACATCGACCATGTCTCCCGCTGGTTCGGCAACGTGGTCGCCGTCAACGACATCACCATGACCATCGGGCCCGGCGTCACCGGCCTGCTCGGCCCCAACGGCGCCGGGAAGTCCACCCTCATCAACATGATGGGCGGCTTCCTCGCCCCCTCCACCGGCACCGTCACCCTCGACGGCCAGCAGGTCTGGCGCAACGAGCAGATCTACCGGCACATCGGCGTCGTCCCCGAACGGGAGGCGATGTACGACTTCCTCACCGGCCGCGAGTTCGTCCTCGCCAACGCCGAACTGCACGGCCTCGGCGCGCAGGCCGCCCAGCGGGCGCTCGCCACCGTCGAGATGGAGTACGCGCAGGACCGCAAGATCTCCACGTACTCCAAGGGCATGAGGCAGCGCGTGAAGATGGCGTCCGCGCTGGTCCACGAGCCCTCGCTGCTGCTGCTCGACGAGCCCTTCAACGGCATGGACCCCCGCCAGCGGATGCAGCTGATGGACCTGCTGCGGCGGATGGGCGACGAGGGCCGCACGGTGCTGTTCTCCTCGCACATCCTGGAGGAGGTCGAACAGCTCGCCTGGCACATCGAGGTCGTCGTCGCCGGACGGCACGCGGCCAGCGGCGACTTCCGCAAGATCCGCCGTCTGATGACCGACCGCCCGCACCGCTACCTGGTCCGCTCCAGCGACGACCGCGCCCTCGCGGCGGCGCTGATCGCCGACCCGTCGACGTCCGGCATCGAGGTCGACCTCGCGGAGAACGCGCTGCGCGTGCAGGCGGTCGACTTCGGCCGCTTCACCGCGCTGCTGCCGCGGGTGGCCCGGGACCACGGCATCCGGCTGCTGACCGTCTCGCCGTCCGACGAGTCCCTAGAGTCCGTCTTCTCGTATCTGGTCGCGGCGTAGGAGGCCGAAAGATGTACGACCCCACAGTCGCCCGACTCACCTACCGAGCCCTGCTCGGCCGTCGCCGGGCCCTCATCCTCGGCGCGCTGCCGCTGCTGCTGATCGTCATCTCCATCGCGGTACGCGCGCTCGCCGGAGCCGACGACCAGACCGCGTCCGACGTCCTCGGCGGGCTCGCCCTCGCCACGATGGTGCCGATCATCGGTGTCATCGCGGGCACCGGCGCGATCGGGCCCGAGATCGACGACGGGTCCGTGGTGTACCTGCTGTCCAAGCCGCTGAAACGGCCGACGATCATCTCGACCAAGCTGTTCGTGGCCGTCGCGGTGACGATGGTGTTCTCCGCGCTGCCGACGCTGGTCGCGGGGCTGATCCTCAACGGCAACGGACAGCAGATCGCCGTCGCCTACACGATCGCCGCGCTGGTCGCGTCCATCGCGTACGCGGCGCTGTTCCTGCTGCTCGGCACGGTGTCGCGGCACGCGGTGGTGTTCGGGCTGGTGTACGCGCTGGTCTGGGAGGCGCTGTTCGGTTCGCTGGTGCCGGGGGCGCGGACGCTGAGCGTGCAGCAGTGGTCGTTGGCGGTGGCGCAGGAGGTCGCGGACGGTTCGCTGGTGACGTCGGATGTCGGGTTGACGACGGCGACGGTGCTGTTGGTCGGTGTGACGGGGCTCGCGACCTGGTACGCGGGGCAGAAGCTGCGGGCGTTGACGTTGGCCGGGGAGGAGTGACGGGACCTTCTCCGCAGGTTCCGTGAGCTGGGGCTGGCGCCGGGTGGGTCGCGCGACCCGGCGCCGCGAGGTGCCGCTGCGCCCCCCCAGGGACCCCCCTCGCCCCGACGGCACGGTGGCCCGCGGTTACGCCAAGAGGCGTTCCAGGACCGCCGCGATGCCGTCCTCCTCGTTCGAGGTCGTCACCTCGTCCGCCAGCGCGCGGAGCGACTCGTGGGCGTTGGCCATGGCCACCCCGTACGAGGCCCAGGCGAACATGGGGACGTCGTTGGGCATGTCGCCGAAGGCGATGGTGTCGGTGGACCTCAGGCCCAGGCGGCGGGCCGCCAGGGAGAGTCCCGTCGCCTTGGAGAGGCCGAGGGGGAGGAGTTCGACGATGCCCTCGCCCGCCATGGTGACGGCGACGAAGCCGCCCGCGACCCGGTCGGCGGTCTCCGCCAGCTCGTCGTCGGTGAGCGTGGGGTGCTGGATGTAGAGCTTGTTCAGTGGCGCGGCCCACAGGTCCGCCGCGTCGGTGAACGGGATGGCGGGCAGATGCCCCGCGACCGCGTACCCGGGGCCGACGATCACCTCGCCGTCCAGGCCGTCCCGGCTCGCCGCCAGGAACAGCGGGCCGACCTCCGCCTCGATCTTGGCCAGCGCCACCCCGGCCAACTGCCGGTCGAGGGTGACGGAGGTCAGCAGCCGGTGCTCCCCGGCGTGGTAGACCTGCGCGCCCTGCCCGCAGACGGCGAGGCCCTGGTAGCCGAGGTCGTCGAGGATGTGCCGGGTCCAGGGGACCGCGCGGCCGGTGACGACGATGTGCGCGGCGCCCGCCGCGGTGGCCGCGGCGAGCGCGTCACGGGTGCGCGCGGAGACCGACTCGTCGGAACGCAGCAGTGTCCCGTCGAGATCGGTGGCGATCAGCCGGTACGGGAACCCCGCGGCGGCTGGTGCGTCGCTCACTTGGACACCGGTTCCAGGACCTCCCGGCCGCCGAGGTACGGACGCAGCACCTCGGGCACGCGCACCGAGCCGTCGGCCTGCTGGTGGTTCTCCAGGATCGCGACGATGGTCCGCGGTACGGCGCACAGCGTGCCGTTGAGCGTGGCCAGCGGGCGCACCTTCTTGTCCTCACGGACGCGGATGGACAGCCGCCGGGCCTGGAACTCGGTGCAGTCCGAGGTCGACGTCAGCTCGCGGTACTTGCCCTGCGTCGGGATCCACGCCTCGCAGTCGAACTTGCGCGCGGCCGAGGAGCCCAGGTCGCCCGAGGCGACGTCGATGACCCGGAACGGCAGCTCCAGCGAGGTGAGCCACTGCTTCTCCCAGTCGAGCAGGCGTTGGTGCTCGGCCTGCGAGTCCTCGGGGGTGACGTACGAGAACATCTCGACCTTGTCGAACTGGTGGACGCGGAAGATGCCCCGGGTGTCCTTGCCGTGCGAACCGGCCTCGCGGCGGAAGCAGGGCGAGAAGCCCGCGTAGCGCAGCGGGAGGCGGTCGGCGTCGATGATCTCGTCCATGTGGTAGCCCGCGAGGGCCACCTCGGAGGTGCCGACGAGGTACAGGTCGTCCTTGTCGAGGTGGTAGACGTCCTGGGACGCCTGACCGAGGAAGCCGGTGCCGCCCATGGCCTGCGGGCGGACCAGCGCCGGGGTCAGCATCGGGGTGAAGCCCGCGGCGGTGGCCTGCGCGATCGCCGCGTTCACCAGCGCCAGCTCGAGCAGCGCGCCGACGCCGGTCAGGAAGTAGAACCGGGAGCCGGAGACCTTGGCGCCCCGCTCGACGTCGATGGCGCCGAGCAGCTGGCCCAGCTCCAGGTGGTCCTTGGGCGCGAAGCCCTCGGCGTCGAAGTCGCGGATGGTGCCGTGCTTCTCCAGCGTGACGAAGTCCTCCTCGCCGCCCACGGGGACGTCGGGGTGGACGAGGTTGGCGAGCTGGAGCAGGAGCGCCTGGGTCTCGCTGTCGGCCGCGTCGCGCTCGGCGTCGGCCGCCTTGACGTCGGCGGCGAGCTGGCTCGCCCGCTTCAGCAGTTCCGCCTTCTCGTCCCCGGCGGCCTTGGGGATCAGCTTGCCGAGCGACTTCTGCTCGGCGCGCAGCTCGTCGAAGCGGACGCCGGACGACCTGCGCCGCCCGTCGGCAGACAGGAGAGCGTCGACGAGCGCGACGTCCTCTCCACGGGCGCGCTGGGACGCGCGCACACGGTCGGGGTCCTCACGGAGCAGACGAAGGTCAATCACGCGGACCAGGCTACCGGTGCCGCGTGAGGGCCCACGACTCACTATTCCGGGATGCGGCTTATGTGTGCGTCTGGGAAAATCGCCGGACTCTGTCAATGAACGCCGTCCCACTCCCTGGGACGGGGCAGTCAACGGGCGTGCGGTTGACTGGATCACCTTGTGGAGAACGGGACTTGGCGCTCTCCGGCGGCCCGCTTGTCCACAGTGCTCCACACCCTCCGAAAAGTTATCCACAGGCTGTGTGGAAGATCTGTGGATGCGGGAATTGATCACTCCGTTCTCCGTGATCATGTCGGGCCGGGCCTCGGGATTCCCCGCGCATACCCCATTTACCCGCACTTTCAAGGGGAAAGGGGTCGCTCCAAAGGATTGATCAAAGGAAAAGAGTGGACGAAGGGTGACCTGAGCCCCGGAGTGCCCGAGCGGGCCCTGTAGGGCGATTTATCGACCGACTGACGCTTCTCTGTCGACTTGTCCCCAGGTCGAGAAGCGGACCTGTGGATAACTTCTGTGGATAACGAAGATACGCAGGTAGGACTGGCTGACAGGGCCGCTCCTGGCTAGAAACGACCGTCCTGGCAACGCGCCACCCAGTCGGACGCCGCCATGAACTCCTCGTCCGACGTCCCCGGCAGCGGCACCCGTACGTCCGCCTCCGCCACGTCCGCGCGCGGGTACGAACCGAGGAACCGCACCTCCCGGCAACTCCGCTTCAGCCCGCGCAGCGCGTCGGCCACCCGACGGTCCGAGATATGGCCCTCGGCGTCGATGCAGAAGCAGTAGTTGCCGATCCCGGCCCCGGTCGGCCGGGACTGGAGCAGCATCAGGTTGATGCCCCGGGTGGCGAACTCGCCCAGCAGGTCGCGCAGCCCGCCGGGGTGGTCGTCGCGCTGCCACAGCACCACCGACGTCTTGTCCGCGCCGGTCGGCGCCGCGGGCCGGGCGGGGCGGCCCACCAGGACGAACCTGGTCTGGGCGTTCTCCGCGTCGTGGATGTCGGTCTCCAGCGGCACCAGGCCGTAGCGCGCCGCCGCGAACTCACCGGCGAAGGCGGCGTCGTAGCGGCCCTCCTGCACCAGCCGGGCGCCGTCGGCGTTCGAGGCCGCGGACTCCCAGGCCACGTCCGGCAGGTGCGACTTCAGCCAGTTGCGGACCTGCGGCTGCGCGGCCGGGTGGGCGGTGACCGTCTTGACGTCCGACAGCTTGGTGCCGGGCCGGACCAGCAGCGCGAAGGTGATCGACAGCAGCACCTCGCGGTAGATCATCAGCGGGCGGCCCGCGACCAGTTCGTCCAGCGTGGTGGTGATCCCGCCCTCGACGGAGTTCTCGATCGGCACGAACGCCGCCTCGGCCTCCCCGCCGCGTACCGCGTCGAGCGCCGACTGCACCGACACATACGGGATCAGCTCCCGGGTCGCCGCCTCGGGAAGCGTCCGCAGGGCGACTTCGGTGAAGGTGCCCTCGGGACCGAGATACGCATAGCTCGCTGGCATGACCTCACCCTAATGGGCCCTGCTCAGCAGTCCACCGGAAGCCCGCCCGGCGGCCCCCGGAGGGCCCCTTCACCCCTCCAGCAGCGCCTGCCCCACGTACCCGCCCTCCGCCGCCCCGCCCGGCACCGCGAACAGCCCGCTCGCCTCGTGCCGGATGAACGGCGACAGCGCGTCCCCCCGGTCCAGCTTGCGCTGCACCGGCACGAACCCGCGCAGCGGATCGGCCTGCCAGCAGACGAACAGCAGCCCGGCGTCGGGCACCCCGTCCGCGTCGATGCCGTCGTGGTACGAGAACGGGCGCCGCAGCATCGCCGCACCGCCGTTCTGGTCGGGCCGGGAGATCCGCGCGTGCGCGTTGATCGGCACCACCAGACCACCTTCGGCGTCGGTCTTCTCCAGCTCCATCTCGGTGGTCTCCGCACCCCCGGACAGCGGCGCCCCGTCGCTCTTACGGCGCCCGATGACGCCCTCCTGCGCCGCGACCGACAGCTTCTCCCAGTCGTCGAGGAGCATCCGGATCCGGCGTACGACGACATAGGAGCCGTTCGCCATCCAGTCGGGCTCCCCGTCCTCCGGGACGTAGATCCGCTGGTCGAAGTCGGGCTCGCCCGGCTTGGGATTCCGGGTGCCGTCGACCTGGCCCATCAGGTTGCGGGCCGTCATCGGGTGGGCGGTGGCTCCCGGCGACCGGTTGAAGCCGTTCATCTGCCAGCGGACCCGGGCCGCGCCGCCCGCGTCCTTCTGGAGGGCGCGCAGGGCGTGGAACGCCACCAGGGCGTCGTTCGCGCCGATCTGCACCCACAGGTCACCGTTGCTGCGTGCCTGGTCGAGCCGGTCGGAGGAGAACTCGGGCAGCGGATCGAGGGCGACCGGCCGTTGCTTCTCCAGCCCGGTGCGGGCGAAGAATCCGTGCCCGAACCCGAAGGTCACCGTGAGCGAGGACGGCCCGGCGTCGGTCGCCACATCCGTGTCGTCCTGCGTCGCCGGTTCCCCCGCCATCAGCCGTCGTGCCGTCTCCGACCAGCGGCGCAGCAGCGCGGTGGCCTCCTTGCGGCCCGCGCCGGCCGTGAGGTCGAAGGCGACGAGATGGCCACGGGCCTGGAGCGGGGTGGTGATGCCGGGCTGATGTTTCACGTGAAACTCGATCCGCCCGGCGCCCACCGAGGTCAGCGGGGTGGCCTCGGCGGGCCGTGCGGCGTATCCCACACCCCCGCCCGCCGCGCCGAGCACGAGTCCGGTGGCACCGGCGGTGCCGAGCAGCCGCCGTCGGGAGATGCCCTGCCGGGCGGTGCCGTCGTCCAGGGGGCTTCCCTCGTCCAGGGGGATCCGGGCCTCGGAAATGGACTGGTCAGGCATGGTGATGTTCAGCCGATCTGCGCGTTCTTGGAGACAGTCACCTGGTCGATGTCGGAGGTGCGCACGGTCACGGCGACCTTCCAGTCACCCGCCACGGGAATCTGCACCCCGCTCGCCGACCAGTGTCCGGTGGTGATGTGGTCCGGGGCCACGGGCAGCGGACCGATGTCCTTGGCCTCCAGGGTGAAGGCGACCTTCACCTCGGGGATGTCGAAGGCGCGGCCGTTGGGCCGCTCCACATAGACGTGCATGTCGTTGCCGCCGACCCGGGCGGGATCGAGGTCGATCCGGACGACGCCCTTGCCGTCCTCACCGCCCGTGTCGAACGGGATCTCCAGCGTCAGCGCGCCGGAGGCGGAGTCCGTGGCGGTGGCCGAGGTGGCGGACTTGGCGTCCTCCACCGTGCGTCCCGGTTCGGCGCCGGTCAGCAGGGTGGTCACGGCCAGTACGACGACCGCGACCCCCGCCTCCGTCAGCACCGAGCGGCGCAGCCCGGAACGGACGGGGTTGGCGTCCCGCAGCCGCTTCCGCCGCGCGGCGTCCACGGCGGCCCGCTGCCGGGCGAGCTGCGCGGCACGCCGCGCGTCCCCGGGCTCCCCGACTCCCGAGCCCGAGCCCTCCGAGCCCTCCGAGTCCTCCGAGCCCTCCGAGTCCTCCGAGCCGTCCGAGCCGTCCGAGCCCTTCGAGCCTGCCGACCCCCCCGAACCCTCTGAACCGGCACCGTCAACCCCCGCAGCCACCGGCACCACCTCGGCCGCCGCCTCCGCGGAGACCGCCTCCCCCACCTGCCGCGTCCACCGTCGCGAGAACCACGCGACCCCCACCAGCAGCGACACCAGCCCGATCTTGACCAGCAGCAGTTGCCCGTACCGGGTGCCGGTCAGCGCGGACCAGTAGCCGACCTGCCGCCACGCCTGGTAGGTGCCGGTGGCGACCAGCGTGAGGACGCTGGTCAGGGCGACTGTCGAGAAGCGCCGTACGGCCGACCCGTCGAGCGGTGTCTCCGCGGGCGCCCAGCGCAGTGAGACGAGCAGCGCGCCCAGCCCGCCCAGCCAGGCGGCGACGGCGAGCAGATGGACGATGTCGACGGGCATCGCGATCCCCGGCTGGATGCCGCTGGAGGCGTGCTCGGCCATGGCCCAGCTGGCGGCCAGCCCGGCGGCGACGACGGTCCCGCCGACGGCGAGCCCGAAGGTGAGGTCCCGCTTCTCCGCGTCCTCCCCCGGATCAGGCAGTCGGCGCGCGGCGCCGTCGTTCTGGGTGGTGCTGGGAGACGGGCGGGCATACGCCCCGAAGAGCACGGCGACGAAGAGCGCGGCGGCGGCGAGCAGCAGCAGCCGGGAGATCAGCGCCGCGCCGGTCTTGGTCCGCAGGACCTCCCCGAGCAGGTCCAGGTCGAAGATGTCACCGACGCCGCCGGACCGGGTGTAGGCACCGCGCAGCAGCAACAGCGCCAGCGTCGCCGCGGTGAGCGCGAGCCACCCGGAGACCACGAGCCGCTGAACGGCCCGTACCGCGGAGCCGCGCGGCCAGCAGGCCAGGACGAACGCGGCACCGCCCACGAGCACGATGAACCCGGCATACGACACATACCGCCCGGTGTCGTACAGTCCGCCGACGACCCCGCCGCCCGCCTCCGTCCCGGAGACCGACACGGACGTCGCGGAGGGGGCGCCGATGGAGAAGGTGAAGGCGCCGGACACGGGGTGGCTGTCGGCGGAGACGACCTGGTAGGTGACGGTGTACGTGCCATCGGGCAGTCCGGAGTGCAGCCGCACGGCGTACGTCGTGCCGCCCACGTTGCCCGCCTCGCCGGTGTCGGCCCGCTCGCCCCTGGGGTCGAGGACGCGCAGGGAGTCGTCGGACAGGGAGACCGTCTCGGAGAAGGTGAGCGCGATCTGGGCCGGGGCCTTGTCGACCACCGCCCCCTGCCGGGGGTCGCTGCCGGTCAGCGCGGCGTGCGCGGACGCCGGTGCGGCGGCGAGGAGTACGCCGACGACGGCCAGGAACAGCAGCACCAGGGGCCGGACGCGTGGGGCGGCGGTCGCTGTCAAGGTGGTCCCTCCCTCAGTTCCCCGGATCGGGGCGGTACGTCATCGGCTTGACCGGCATGTCGACGGTGACGGGGTCGCTCTCCGCGAAGTGCAGCACCACGGACACCGTCTCGCCTTCCTCGGGCAGGTGCGTGAGCCGCTCGAACATCAGGTGGTTGCCGCCGCTCTCCAGCACGAGCTCCCCGTGGGCGGGCACGTCGAGTCCGCTGACCTGCCGCATTGACTGGCCCACGGTCTCGTGGACGGTCACCTCGCCCGCGATGTCGCTGGTGACGGACTTCAGGGTGTCGTCGGCGCCGCCGTCGTTGGTGACGGTCAGGAACCCGGCCGCCATCCGGGACACCGGCTGCGGCATGTAGGCACCTTCGACGGTCAGTGCCGCGGCACCCTCGCTCCCGCCGTCGGAACCACAGCCCGTGAGCCCCAGCCCGAGCACGAGCACCCCGGCCGTGAGGAAGCCGACGGCCCTCACGGTTTCTGTCCCTTGATGAGCTTGGGCAGGTCGGTGGTGTAGTCGTCGACGGTGGCGTCCTCGCCGTAGAGCACGTACCCCGCGTCGGTCTTCGGCGAGAAGGCGATGACCTGGGTGCCGTGCGTGGAGACGACCTTGCCGTCCTTGTCCTTCGTCGGCGCCTCGATGGAGATGCCGAGGGTGCGGGCCCCGGCCTGGATGGCGGCGAAGTCGCCGCTCAGCCCGACCACCTCCGGGTCGATGCCCTTGAGCCAGGTGCCGAGCGCCTCCGGGGTGTCGCGTTCGGGGTCGGTGGTGACGAACACGATCCGCAGCTCGTCCTGTTCGGCCCGCGACAGCTGCTTCTTGGCCACGGCGATGTTGCTCATCGTCAGCGGGCAGACGTCGGGGCAGTTGGTGTACCCGAAGTAGACCAGCGTCGGCTTGCCGGCGGTCCGCTCGCGGAGGTCGTACTCCTCGCCGTGGGTGTCGGTCAGCACGAGGTCCGGCTTCTCGAACGGCCTGTCGAGGACGGTGGCGGCCTTGTCGGAGCCGGGCTCCTCCGACACCACGGAGACCGGCGAGCCGCCGTCGTCGTCACCGCTGCCACAGGCGGAAAGGGTCAGGGAGGCGGCGGCGAGCAGGGCAGCCGCCGCGAAGGTCTTCTTGCGCATAGAGAAATGTCCCAGATGTGATGGCTCCGGCACGCGCCGGGGTCGTACGGCGGACACTGTCCGCACGCCCCCGGCGCGTACCGCTGAACGAGGTGGGGCCTCAGGCCGCGCTGCCGCCACGGCGACGGCCCGCGAGGACGCCGTACGCGACCCCGGCCGCGCCGACGACGATGCCGACGACGCCGAGGACCCGGGCGGTGGTGTCGGTGCCGTCGGAGTCACCGGAGTCGGCGGTGGTGTTCGCGGCGGCGGCCGACGCGTCGTCCGAGGCCTCCTCGGCGTCGGCGTCCTCCTCGGCGCCGGACGCGCCGTGGTGGTCGTCCTCGGCGGCGGAGAGCGCGAGCACGGGCGCCGGGTGCTCCGGCTCCTCCGTGTCCTCCTGCGGCACCTCGATCCAGCGCACGACCTCGTCGTTGGAGTAGGTCTGGACGGCCTTGAAGACCAGTTCGTCGGTGTCCTCGGGCAGGGCGCCCACGGAGACCGGGAACTTCTGGAAGAAGCCCGGCTCGACGCCCTTCCCGGTCGCGGTCCAGGTGATCTTCGAGACGGCCTCGGTGACCTTGTTGCCGTGCACTTCGAGCGGCTTGTCCAGCTCGGCCTTGGTGACCTTGGCCTCCCAGCCCGGCACCGGCGCGGGCATCGCGGAGGAGAGCGGGTGGTCGGCCGGGAAGGTGACCTCCAGCTTGGTGGTCGAGGCGTTGTCGCGCTCGTTGGGGACCTTGAAGTTCACGGTCGCGTAGCCGCCCTTGGCGGCGGCACCCTCCGGCTGCACGCTGACGTGCGCGAGGGCGGGCGAGGACAGGACGACGACGGCCGAGGCGGTGAGGGCGCCGACGGCGGCGATCCGGGATACCTGCATGGTGATGAGCACTCCACTTCGAGTGAGTCTTCGGGAGAGTCCGGTGAGCGCCGGTCGGGTCCGGCGCGGAAGCGGGGGAAGGGGTACGCGCGCGTGCCGCACACGGCAGCGCCCCTCCGCCGCATGTCTCCCCACAGGAAGCGGTGACGGTGGCCGTGCCGGGTCAGACGGCGAGCACGAACCCTCCGGCGGGCGGCCCCCGCCGGATCACGGAGTGCTCGAGAACGGCGCTACGAGGCTCAGGAACCGCGTCCACCGGCGCGCACGCGACACACGGCCCCGTCGTGGGCGTCGCCGGAAGCCCCGTGTGCAGGGCGCGGGCCAGCGCCAGCGCCGCGCGCAGGGAGCGGATGACCGCGCCCTCGCTGACCCCCTGCGCCGACAGCTCGACCAGGCGCCGCAGCGCCAGGTCCCCGTTGCGCAGCAGCCACCCGGCGACGACCGCCGCGAGGGCGTGCCCCAGCAGCATCGGCAGGGACGGCAGCAGCGCGGCCCACGAGTCCGAGGTGGAGGACAGCGCGTCCGCCGGATGGTGACTCGTACCGGAGTGCGTCCCGGCCCCCGCCGAGGTGGCGGAACCGGGCACGACCCGCGCGTCGACCAGGATCCGGTGGGCCTGCGCGGGGCTGAGCGCCGCCGCGGTGGTCCCGCATACCAGCCGGGCCGCCCGCTCGACCAGCGAGGCGTCGTCGCTCACCCGGGCGCCCACCGACGCCGTACCGGACGAGGCGGCGTGCTGCCCCAGCCCGAACAGCGTGTGCAGCACGATCTGCCCGACCGCGAGGAGCCCGGCGATCCCCGGCAGGGACCGCTCCCGCCCGGCGAGCGGCACCGCGACGGCGGCGGTGCCCAGGAACCCGGCGGCCAGCGTCCACCACGGCAGCGCGACACAGGACGCGATCGCGTGGGAGGCCCCGGACAGCACGACACAGACCGCGGCGAACACCGCGGCCCGCAACAGCCGGACCTCGCGTCCGGAGTGCGCCGTGCGCGCGTGGGGGGCAGTCATGGCGGGCTCATCATCGCACTGGGCCCACCCGCGCCACCGGGCAGGTCCACAAGATGCCGTACGGCCCGGTGGGTCCGGATATGGTCCCGGCGGCCTCACATACACCGCGTTCCACCCTCACCGCATCGCCTATATGGGCGGCATCACGTCAAATCCGTGCTTACGCGGGAGCCGCCGCGGCAATACGTAACGGTATGTCGAGCCGCGGCCGGGAGGCTGGAGCATGAGCATCTGGTGGTCACTCCATCTGCGCCGCGAAGCCGCGAGCGTCCCGCTGGCCCGCCGACTGCTGCTCGGCACGATGGAGACGGCGGGCGTCGACCCCGACATCTCGTACGACCTCTCCGTGGCCCTCACCGAAGCCTGCGCCAACGCCGTCGAACACGGGGGCGACGGCACGTCCGGAGGGGCGTCGGAGGCGTACCGCGTGACCGCCTACCTCGACGGGGAGAAGTGCCGGATCGAGGTCGCCGACGCGGGACCCGGTTTCACCCCGCCCGCCGGACGCCAGCAGTTCCGGCTCCCCACCCGCCCCGACGCCGAACACGGCCGGGGCCTCTGTCTGATCCGGGAGCTCGCCGACCACGTCCACATCGGCCCCGAGCCGGGCCGCCGCGGCACCGTCGTCAGCTTCGACAAGATCCTCAAGTGGCGGGAGAACGCCCCGAACGCGCCGCTGGTCACCGCGTCCTGACGGCACGCACGCGAAAGGCCGGGCACCCGCGGGTGCCCGGCCTCTTCAGCGCCGTCAGCCCTTGAGGCCCTTGAGGTCGGCCATCCACGCCTCCACCTCGGCGGAGCGGCGCGGCAGCCCGGCCGACAGGTTCCGGTTGCCGTCCTCGGTGACGAGGATGTCGTCCTCGATGCGGACGCCGATGCCCCGGTACTCCTCCGGCACGGTCAGGTCGTCGGCCTGGAAGTACAGACCCGGCTCGACCGTGAGGCACATGCCCGGCTCCAGCACCCCGTCGACGTACGTCTCGGTGCGCGCGGCGGCGCAGTCGTGGACGTCCATGCCGAGCATGTGGCCGGTGCCGTGCAGCGTCCAGCGGCGCTGGAGGCCCAGCTCCAGGACCCGCTCCACCGGCCCCTCGACCAGACCCCACTCGACGAGCCGCTCGGCCAGCACCCGCTGGGCGGCGTCATGGAAGTCGCGGTACTTGGCGCCCGGCTTGACGGCCGCGATCCCGGCCTCCTGGGCGTCGTACACGGCGTCGTAGATCTGCCTCTGGATCTCGCTGTACCGGCCGTTGACCGGCAGCGTGCGCGTCACGTCGGCGGTGTAGTACGTGTGCGTCTCCACGCCCGCGTCGAGCAGCAGCAGGTCGCCGGAGCGGACCGGGCCGTCGTTGCGGACCCAGTGCAGGGTGCAGGCGTGCGGACCGGCGGCGCAGATGGAGCCGTAGCCGATGTCGTTGCCCTCGACGCGGGCGCGCAGGAAGAAGGTGCCCTCGATGTAGCGCTCGCTGGTCGCCTCCGCCTTGTCGAGGACCTTCACCACGTCCTCGAAGCCGCGCACGGTGGAGTCGACGGCCTTCTGGAGTTCGCCGATCTCGAACTCGTCCTTGACCAGCCGTGCCTCGGAGAGGAAGACCCGCAGCTCCTCGTCGCGCTCGGCGGTGACCTTGTCAGTCAGCGCGGCCTCGATCCCGGCGTCGTACCCGCGCACGACGCGCACCGGCCCGGTCGCCTCGCGCAGCTTGTCGGCCAGCTCCCGCACGTCGGAGGCGGGGATGCCGTACAGCTTCTCCGCCTCGGTGAGGGAGTGGCGGCGGCCGACCCACAGCTCGCCCTGGCCGTCGAGCCAGAACTCGCCGTTCTCACGGTCGGAGCGGGGCAGCAGGTAGATGGTGGCGTCGTGCCCGTCGGCCTTCGGCTCCATGACGAGGACGCCGTCCTCCGTCTGGTTGCCGGTGAGGTACGCGTACTCGACGGAGGCGCGGAACGGGTACTCGGTGTCGTTCGAGCGGGTCTTCAGGTTGCCCGCGGGGACCACCAGGCGGTCGCCGGGGAAGCGCGCGGAGAGCGCGGCGCGCCGGGCGGCGGTCTCGGCGGCCTGGGCGATCGGCTCCAGGTCGTGCAGCTCGGTGTCCGCCCAGCCGGACTTCATGCTCTCGGCCAGCTCGTCGGACACGCCCGGGTACAGGCCGTTCTTGCGCTGCTTGATGGGCTCCTCGGCTTCGGTTTCCGAGGGCTCAAGGGTCTCCGGGGTCGCCGGGTTCCGCTCGTCCGCCACGGTCATCCTCCTAGATACGGCACTGGACCCCGACCATCGTACGTTCGCTCCCCTCACCCGGAAGGGGGCGCAGGGCCGAAGCGACTGTTACCGGGGCGTGCGCTCCTCCCCCTACTCGAACCGTGCCGCCAGCAGCACCACGTCCTCCGCGCCGTCGGTGCGGTCGAGGCCGTCCGGCAGCACCGTGCGCAGCACGTGGTCGGCGACGGCACCCGGGTCGTGGCGCGCCGCCCTCGGCACGCCGGACGCCGCCGCGTGCAGCCGGGCGAAGGCGCGGTCGACCGGGTCGCCGGTGCGGTGCAGCAGCCCGTCGGTGTAGAGCAGAACCGTCTCTCCTGGCGCGGCCTGGAGCTCCATGCTGGGCGCCTCCCAGCAGGCCAACATGCCGAGCGGCGCGGAGACGGAGGTCTCCACGTACCGCGTGCGGCGCTCCCCGACCAGCAGCGGCGGGCTGTGCCCGGCACCGGCCAGGGTGATCCGGCGCAGCGCGGGCTCGCAGTAGGCGAACAGCGCGGTGGCGGAGCGGGCGGGCTCGGTCAGCCGCAGCAGCAGCTCCAGGTCGGACAGGACGGCGACCGGGTCCTCGCCCTCCATCACGGCGTACGCCCGCAGGGACGCCCGCAGCCGCCCCATCGCGGCGACCGCGCTGGGCCCCGACCCGGTGACGGAGCCGACGGAGAGACCGAGGGCCGCGTCCGGCAGCGGCAGCGCGTCGTACCAGTCGCCGCCCCCGCGCGGGCCGGTGCGGTGCCGTACCGCGAGCTGCACGCCGGAGACCCGGGGGAGCCGGGCGGGCAGCAGTTCCTCGGACATCGTCGCCATGCACGCGCGCGTGCGCTCGACGTCGAGCACCCGGGCGAGGTGCTCGGTGGCGTAGCGGACGTACAGTCCGGCCAGATGGCGTTGCCGCTCGGCTGGTTCGGCGGGTTCGTCGTACAGCCAGACGGCGGCGCCGAGGCGTCCGGCCGCCTCCGTGGCCAGGGGGAGCGCGTAGCTGGCGGCGAAGCCGAGGCGGGCGGCCACGTCGCGATGGCGCGGATGGAGCCCCTCCTCGGCGAGCAGGTCGGGGCGTACGACCTCGGTGGGCTGGCCGGACCGTCCGGCGCGGGTGTCGAGGAGCGCGCCGTGCGGCAGGGCGGCGCGCGGCACGGTTTCGAGATGGCCGAGATCGGCCGGGGTCAGCCCGAGGCCGATGGTGGTGGCGGGGCCGAGACCGTCGTCCGGTTCCAGGACGACGAGTCCGCGCCGGGCGCCGACGAGGGCGGCTCCGGCGCCCAGCAGTTCGTGGAGGGCGTCGGGGAGGGTGCCCGTACGGGCCAGCCGCTCGGTGAGTTCGTGCAGCGTGGTGAGGTCGGAGACCCAGCCCGCGAGCCGGTCCTGGAGGAGGACGCCGGGGCCGGTGGTGACCACGGGGGTGTCCGGGGCGGAGGGGGCGGGCGCGACAGTGTGTGCGGGTGCGGGAACCGTGGAATCGATTCCGGCCACTTTCGGAGGGTGCGGGGCGTTCATGGTGTACGGCTTTCCGACCGGTGCGTATTGCTCAAAAGCATCGCAAACCCCCATGTCAATCTGCGCCGCTAGCAGTGTCTCCACATGTACACGCACTCGTGAGGGGATGTCCAGCATTGTCCTGCTGGTATCGGTGGTGTCCGTGGGGCCAGTGGGAGGTGAGGGGGTTTTCTCGCGGTCTTCACTCGGTTCCCTTGCAGAAAAGCGAATTTGGCTTAAAACTGACTCGGGTAACGGCTTGTTGAGGTCGACTGGCCTTGTTCGACGGAGCGTCACAGCGGTCGTGATGGGTACGTACTCGGTGAAGGCCAGGGGTGGCTGGGGGCCACCCGGAACCTGGCGACGGACCCGGGCGTCCTATCCACCGACGACCGTGCCCCATCCTCCCGTGGCGGAGGCGGAGAGAAACACGCGGAACAGCAAAACGCCAGACTTCGCCACCCCCGCGCCACGCCCATGCTTTTGGTAGACGCAGTATGGACGCAACGGCCGCGGACGCAGCAGACGCAGCCGACGCTCGGCCCAGAGGGGTTCCCCGTGCCTGAACGCCGGGGTGTGATGCGCCAACAGGTACGCACAGTGAAGAGATCGACACATGGTGTGATGTGACCCACGGTGTTGCCAGGCGTGCAACGGAAAGGAACGAGCGCTCATGCGCGAGATCCTCGGAAGGCTCGGAAGGCGACGCAGGTTCCTGTCCCGGCGTGACGACAGGACACCTGAGCTGCTCGACGCGGCCGTGACCTTCGCAACGGAATGGCAGTGGCCCGTACTCCCGGGCGTGGCGACCGACCCGCAGGACCGGTCCCGCTGCGGCTGCCCCGACCCGGAGTGCACGGTGCCAGGCGCCCACCCCTTCGACCCCGGCCTGCTCGCGGCCACCACCGACGAGCGCATGGTGCGCTGGTGGTGGGGGAACCGCCCGGCAGCGCCGATCGTCCTCGCCACCGGCGGCACGGCACCCTGCGCCGTCAGTCTCCCCGCCGCCGCGGCGGCGCGCGCCCTGACCGCGCTGGACCACTCCGGGATGCGTCTCGGCCCGGTCGTCGCCTCACCCGCCCGCTGGGCGGTGCTCGTCCACCCGTACACGATGGAGCAGCTGGGCGAGCTGCTCTACGCCAAGGACTTCGTGCCCGGCTCCCTGCGCTTCCACGGGGAGGGCGGCTACCTCGCGCTGCCGCCGTCCGGGACCGGCCAGGGCGCCATCCGCTGGGAGCGGGCGCCGCTGCCCGGCTCGGCCTCGCCGTGGGTGCCCGACGTGGAGGCGGTGGTGGACGCCGTGGTCGACGCCCTCACTCGTACGGGTGTGAGCGCGCCCGAGTTCTAGGGGGTGTCGGGCGCGCGGACGGCCGGGCGCCCCACCCGCTCGTTATCTTCCAGCCCATGCCCATGAACGTCCGTCCACTCGCCCTCGCGGGCCTCGCCGCCTGCGCGGCGGCCCTGCCCCTGGCCATGGCGTCCGCGGGGCCGGTGGACGACCCGGGACGACCGTCCCCACGCCCGGACCGCACGGTGGTACGCCCTGACTCGCCGGTCGTACGGCCGTCCGCGGTGCCGGGTGGCGACGCCAAGGGGGTCGGGGCGGTGCCGGGCACTCCGCTGACCCTCGGCCTGGGGCTCGCCACCGCCGCCCGGTGCGGGCCCGAACTCGCCTCCCCCGAGGGCGTCGAGGCGCAGACCTGTGTCCTGACGCAGGGCGCGGAGACCTGGGGGCGGACCTACTACCGCAACACGACCGGCGGCGCGCTGGACGCCGTACTGAGCCTGCTCGGCCCCGGCGGCCGGACGGTGCTGGTGCGCTGTGAGGTGGCGGCCGGGGACGAGCCCGACGTCTGTGACACGCCCCGGCAACGCGGTGTGGGGGAGCCCCTGGACTACACGGCGGTGGCGGAGTTCGCGGCGCGCGACGGGCGGGGGCCGCTGTTGCTGCGCTCGGGAAGCAACTCCGTGCCGCCTACCGGCGGTTGACACGCGACGGCGTTCCGTACACGGAACCGGGAGTCCGGCCGGAGCAGGGACGGGAACAGAAAGACCCGGTTGCTGGCGACGGGGGATGCACCAGCAACCGGGCTACTGGAACGGTAACAAGAGATCGGCAGTTAGCAAATTCGATCTCGGTTTTTGCTCGGTAATTTGGACACCGACGCGCTTGTGGCCCGGTGGAGTCGCATATGGAGTCAGCCATTCCGGCCGGTTTACGCGGTGCGGATCCGGCTGACCGGTCGGTCAGCCGGACGTCGTCGTTCCGCCGGGCGTCAGCTGAGCGTGACCTGCCGGTTGGTCAGACCGCCGCGTGCGCGGCGCTCTTCGGGGGTGAGCGGGGCGTCCGTGGCGAGCGCGGTCGCGAGCCGCTCGGCGAACTCCGCGGCGGGCTTCTCGACATCGTCCGCCGTGACACCGCTCGGCAGGTCCCAGACCGGCACGGTGAGGCCGTGCGCCCGGAAGGAGCCCACCAGACGCGTGCCCTCACCGAGGCTGGAGCCGCCCGCCGCGTGCAGCCGCGCGAGGGCGTCCAGAAGCCGCTCCTCGGCGTGCGGCATGACCCAGCGCAGGTGGTTCTTGTCCGGCGTCTCGCACCAGTAGGCGGCGTCCACGCCCTGGAGGCGGACGGTCGGGATGGCCGCGGCGTTGGCCCGCTCCAGGGAGGCGGCCACCTCCGGAGTGGCGTTCTCCGCGTCCGGGACCCAGAACTCGAACCCCGGGTGCACAACTGGCTCGAAGGTGCCTGCGGCATCGAGCAGATCCTGGAGCCGCGGACCGTCGGCCGGGGCGCGGCGGCCCTGGACGGGTGTCCCGGGCTTGGCCTCCAGCGCGCGCTGGAGGGTGTCGGCGAGGTCGCGGCTGATGTCACCCGACGCCGTGTCGTTCTGCAGGCCCAGCAGGACCGAGCCGTCGTCGCGGCGCAGCGCGGGCCAGGCCATCGGCAGCACGGTGGCGAGCGTGACCGACGGGACGCCCTCGGGGAGGCCGCCCTCCAGGGTCAGCGGGACCGTGGCGGCCGGGACCAGCTCACGCAGGGCGACCCAGTCGCACTCGCCGGGCAGCCCCTCGAACGGGCGCTGCACCAGCTCCGTCTCGGCCTGCGCGGCGGCCCGGCCGTGACATGCCTTGTATCGCCGCCCGCTGCCGCAGGGGCAGGGCTCGCGGGCGCCGACGACCGGGATCTCTCCGTCCGTGAGCTGCGGGCGCTTGGCCTTCGTCTGGGGGCGCTTCTTGGCCATGGTGGGTGTCTCCCGGAAACGGCTCGTCTGGTACGGCGGGAGCCTAGCCGTTCCGGTCGTGCCGGGGTGGACCCTGTGGACGGGGAGGGGCCTGTGGACAACGCGGTCACCCGTCGGGGGCGGCCCAGGACGGGGACGGGGACAGGCAGTCGGCCGGAGCCCACCGGGTTAGCTGGTGGGGTCAGCCGGTAGGGCCAGTCACTCAGTCCAGGTCGTCGAACGCGTCCGCGAAGTCCAGGTCCGGGAGGGCGGAGAGGCCCGGGACCGCCTGGATCGCCGGGGCGGTGATGCGGCTGGCGAAGTCGTCGCGTCGGTGCCCGGCGTCCGGGTCGTACACGTCGTCGTGGACGACGACCCAGACCGTGACCTCGCCGCGGGCGTTGTCCCGTACGCCCCAGTCGTCGGCGAGCGCCGTGATGATGTTCAGCCCCCGGCCGCCGTGCGCGGTGACCGACGGGGTCGCCGGGGCGGGGCGGGTCGGGCCGCCGCCGTCCGTCACCTCCACGAGGAGCCGACCGCTGGCGTCGACGCGCCACGCGGCGCGGACGTCACCGTCGCCGGAGAGGGCGTCGCCCAGGGGCCGCCCGTGCTTGCACGCGTTGCTCAGCAACTCGGAGAGGATCAGTACGGCGTCGTCGATGACCGATTCCGCCACCCCGCCGCCGCGCAGTTGCGCCCGCATCCGGTGTCTCGCCTCGCCCACGCCCGCAGGGCCATGGGGCACGGCCATGCTTGACGACGTGGGCACTTCCTGTGCCACCACCAACGCCACCCCCGAGACCTCCTTCGCCCCACGCCACGGTGTGGATGCCCCAACGGCCTGTACCGGAAACCGGCCAATCCTCTTCCGGTGACGCATTCGCAACGATCACCTACGGAACGAATGCGCCGGAGCACTCCTCGTAATGGGCACACGTCGACGGGTTCTCATCTCTCTGCACGTCCCGCGGCCCGTTCCGGTTCACCGCCCGAGGCGGCGCAGCACCTCGCGCGGGCGGTTGGTGATGATGGCGTCAACGCCCAGGTCAGCGCAGAGATCGACGTCCTCGGGGTCGTTGACGGTCCAGACGTGCACCTGGTGTCCCGCCCGCTTCAGCCGCTCCACGTGCACCGGGTGGTTGCGCACCAGTCGGATCGACGGACCGGCGATCCGCACCCCCTCCGGCAGGCGGCCGTCGCGCAGCCGCGGTGTGACGAACTGCATGAGGTAGACCGTCGGCAGCGTCGGCGAGGCGGCCCGCACGCGGTGCAGCGAACGGGCGGAGAAGCTCATGACCCGTACCGGCGACTGCTCCGCCGTGGGCGGGGCGGCCAGTCCGAACCGCTTCAGCAGGAACAGCAGCCGTTCCTCGACCTGGCCGGCCCACCGCGTGGGGTGCTTGGTCTCGATGGCCAGCTGCACCGGGCGCCCGGCGTCGGCGACGAGTTCGAGCAGCCGCTCCAGGGTGAGCACGGAGGTGTCGGACGGGTCCCCCGGCTCCCCCGGGCGGTGCTCCCAGTCCGGCTCCTCGTCCCGGCCGCGCCAGGCGTCGCGGTTCTTCCAGGAGCCGAAGTCCAGGGCGGCGAGGTCCGCGAGTTCCAGGGCGGAGACGGCTCCCCGGCCGTTGGACGTACGGTTGACGCGGCGGTCGTGCACGCAGACGAGATGGCCGTCCGCGGTCAGCCGTACATCGCACTCCAGGGCGTCGGCGCCGTCCTCGATCGCCTTCCTGTAGGCGGCCAGGGTGTGCTCGGGCGCGTCCTCGGAGGCGCCGCGGTGGGCGACGACTTGGATCCGGTGCTGCCGTGCGTGGGTCACCGCGTCATGGTGCCACCGGGACGGGGTAACCGTGCGGGGCGGGGTGGTCGCGGCCGTCCCTCCCGCCCGGGCTGACCGGGAGCGATGGTTGGGAAAATAGTGGTGAGATGCTACGGATGTACATTTGTGCTCGAAAATGTCTCATATAAAGGATGGCCGTGAACCCACAGCGACCGCTTATGGTGCCCTGATGGCCCGTGGGAAAAGCTGACGGCATACAAGAACACATAGCCACATTGCCGTGGATCGAGCCGTGGACCGAGGAGAACAGCTGTGAGCACCGAGAACGAGGGCACTGAGGTACCCCCGGCCCCGTCTGCACCCCCCGTGCCGGTGGACACCCCCGCAGCCTCCCCCCAGGCGGGCTCCGCCCCCGACGCCAACTGGCCCCCGCCGCCCCCCGCGGCGTACCCGGCCCCCGGGCCCCAGACGGCGGACGGCGGCGGCCAGCCCCCGGCGGCGGACCCCACCACCCAGCCTCCGGCGGCGGACCACCTCACCACCCAGCCTCCGGCGGCGGGCCCCGTCAGCCCGCAGCAGGCGCCGGACGCCACCCAGCCGCTCTGGGGCGCGGGAGCGGGGTCGGCAGGGGCGGCAGGGGTGGGGCCGTACCAGCAGCCCCCGGCCGCCGCGCCGAAGCCGCCGCGCGGCGGGCGCGGCGGGCTGATCGCCGCGGTCCTGGTGGCCGCGCTGGTCGCGGGCGGCCTCGGCGGCGGGCTCGGCTACACCCTCGCCAAGAACGACGACAACGGCAGCTCGACGACGGTCTCCGCCTCCGACAGCGGCGGCGACTTCAAGCGCGACCCCGGCACGGTCGCGGCCGTCTCCGCCAAGGCCCTGCCCAGCACGGTCACCATCGAGGCGGAGAGCAGCAACGGCGAGGGCGGCACCGGCACCGGGTTCGTCTTCGACACCGAGGGCCACATCATCACCAACAACCACGTGGTGGCGGACGCCGTCGACGGCGGCAAGGTCACGGCCACCTTCCCGGACGGCAAGAAGTACGACGCCGAGGTGGTCGGCCACGCCCAGGGCTACGACGTCGCGGTCATCAAGCTCAAGAGCGCCCCGTCCAACCTGAAGCCGCTGACGCTCGGCGACTCCGACAAGGTCGCCGTCGGTGACGCGACGATCGCGATCGGCGCGCCCTTCGGTCTCTCCAACACGGTCACGACCGGCATCATCAGCGCCAAGAACCGCCCGGTCGCCTCCAGCGACGGCTCCGGCAGCCAGGCGTCGTACATGAGCGCCCTGCAGACCGACGCCTCCATCAACCCCGGCAACTCCGGCGGCCCGCTGCTGGACGCGCGGGGCAACGTCATCGGCATCAACTCCGCGATCCAGTCCAGCGGCAACGGCGGCTTCGGCACCGGCCAGTCCGGCTCGATCGGCCTGGGCTTCGCGATCCCGATCAACCAGGCCGAGTACGTCGCCCAGGAACTGATCGAGAACGGCAAGCCGGTGTACGCCCGGATCGGCGCCTCCGTCTCCCTGCAGGACACCACGGGCGGCGCGAAGATCACGGACACCGGTGCGGGCGGCTCCGAGCCGGTGGAGCCGGGCGGTCCCGCCGACCGGGCGGGCCTGAAGCCCGGCGACGTGATCACCAAGCTGGACGACCGCGTCATCGACTCCGGCCCCACCCTGATCGGCGAGATCTGGACCCACAAGCCGGGCGACAAGGTCACGCTCACCTACGAGCGCGACGGCAGGACGCGCACGGTGGACGTCACCCTGGACTCCCGGGTGGGCGACAGCTGACCCGGCCTCAGCCGGTCACGGCCACGACCTCCTCCGACGCCCCCGACTCGGTGCCGTCGGCGTATCGCACGCTGACGCGGTAGTAGACGGTCGTGGCCGTCGGCTGGGTCCGGTCGTAGAAGGACCGGCTGCTGGCGGGCTCGCTGGCGAGCAGCTCGAAGCTCCTGGTCTCTGGGGCCCAGCGCCGGACGTCGAAGCCCGAGACGGGGCTGCCGCTGTCGTTGGTGACACTGGACAGGGCCCAGTGCAGATCCCGGTGCACCCCGGCGCTCAGGTAGACGAACGGGGCGCCGGTCGCGGCCGGGACGCCGGTCGGACGCAGGTCCAGCTCGGTGACGTCGACGACGCTCGCGCCGCTGTCGACGGTGAGCTGGTTGCCGTACTGGTCGACGCCGGCCCCGCTGAGGCCGTCCCAGGCCAGCGCGACCCCTGTTGCTTCGACGCATCTCTAAGTTGACGCTCTTCGATCCAGGGAGGAGAGTGAGGGGTGCGTTGTATCAACAGACGTCGATGCAGCGGTGGCGGGGCGGAACCATGTCTTCCCGTCCGTCACCAGGGAGCCAGCCATGAGCGAGCAGTCCACTGACCTGCGCGAAGCCGTCCGCCAGCGCTACGCCGCCGCAGCCGTGAGGGTCACCGAGAGCGGCACCTCCTGTTGCGGGCCGCAGCCCGTAGAGGTCGACGAGCACTACGGCTCGACCCTGTACGCCGCCGACGAGCGCGCCGCCCTGCCCGCGGAGGCGGTCGCCGCGTCCCTCGGCTGCGGCAACCCGACCGCCGTCGCGGAGCTGCGTGCCGGTGAACGTGTCCTCGACCTGGGCTCGGGCGGCGGCATCGACGTCCTGCTCTCCGCCCGCCGCGTCGGCCCCACCGGCAAGGCGTACGGCCTGGACATGACCGACGAGATGCTGGCCCTGGCCCTCACCAACGCCGAGAAGGCGGGCGCCACGAACGTCGAGTTCCTGAAGGGCACCATCGAGTCCATCCCGCTGCCCGCGAACACCATCGACGTGGTGATCTCGAACTGCGTCATCAACCTGTCCGTCGACAAGCCCGCCGTCTTCGCCGAGACCTTCCGCGTCCTCAGGCCCGGCGGCCGCATCGGCGTCTCCGACGTCGTCGCCGACGACACCCTCACCCCCGAACAGCGCGCCGAACGCGGCGACTACGTGGGCTGCATCGCCGGCGCGCTGTCGTTCGCGGAGTACCGCCGGGGACTGGAGGCGGCGGGCTTCACGGACATCGAGATCACCCCCACCCATCCGGTCGCCGACGCGATGCACTCCGCCCTCATCCGCGCGGTGAAGCCGACCGACGCGACGACGACTGCGGCGACGGCGGTCGCTGAGGGGCGCGGGGGCGGCTGCGGCTGTTAGACCTGGCCGCGAGCTGATCCGTTTCTGCCGGGAGGTGAGGTGTACCCACGGCTGGGCCGGGGTTCGCTGGGACGCGGGGCGGCGTGTGGGGAGCGGATACACCCGACGAAGTGCCGGGAGCTGTTGTACGGCCGCCCGATCAGGTCGTTCGGATGCACGTGCAGCTCCGAGGCAAGCAGGTTCAGTAGGCCCGCGCGGTCCAGCTCGATGTGCCCGCCTTCCATCGTGGAGACCCAGCCCTGCGTCGTGCCGAGCGCGGCGGCGAGGTCGGCGTGCACGACGACGACCGATCTCTTCGGCTTCTTCCAGCATCGGCGCGCCCCCCGGGTAGGTGATGCGCCGACGGACCATCGGGCGGCGAGGCATGGTGCTCCATCCGTCGGTGCTTCTCCCTTTGACGGTGCCCGGGCCGAGTGCCTTCGCCTGTGGACTTCTCCAGCTCACGACGTACCCGTCAACCGTCCCAGTGGCCGCCTGCGGACTACGGAGCCCACGCGATGCACGCGCCCGGTACTCTGTAGCCGTTCCGCCGCTGGTAGGCGGGACGGAGGTGGGTTGCCCGAGCGGCCTAAGGGAACGGTCTTGAAAACCGTCGTGGCGCAAGTCACCGTGGGTTCAAATCCCACACCCACCGCTTGCAGGTCAGAGAATTTGCAGGTCAGCGGGCCCGGCTCCGTGATGGAGCCGGGCCCGCCGTGTTCACCCTGTCTCACCCCGGACCGCTCGTATCCCACGTCTGATCAGGGCGTGTGGGCCATCCGTGGGCCAGGATCCGGGCTCATTGGTCACCCCTCAGCCCCTTGTCGATCAGGTCGTTCGCGAGCGCCTGCTGGCCCCGGAGAATCTTGGCGTAGAAGCGGAACAGCACGGTGAGGCTGTGGCCGGCCCGCCGCGCGACCTCGACGGGATCCACGCCCGAGTTGATCCACAGAGATACGCCGGCGTGCCGGAGGGAGTACGGAACGTCCGCGAGCGGCGTTGCGGCCTCGGCCTTCGAGAGCGCCTTGACGCGGGCCCGGTCCCAGACCTCGCAGTACTCCGTGGACCGCACCCGGCCGCCCCGCGCCGCGCGGAACAGCCGCCCGTCCTCGGCCGTGCCGTACGTCTTGATGTGCTCGCGCAGCATCCCGACGAGCACGGGCGGGATGGGCACGGGCCTGGTCGCCCGGCGGGCCCGGCGCTTGAGACCGCGCTGCTCGTACGACGCTCCATCGTCGGTCCAGCCCGAGCCGACTTCGGGACGGCTTCCGGCGAGGACCAGCTCGCCCCACCCCGACTGGGACAGTCGGCAGTCCGCCGCGGTGAGCGCGGCGATCTCGGACGGGCGCATGGCCGCGTAGTAGAGGCAGCCGAAGAACGGGGCGAGGTGGGAGCCCCTGGGTCCCTGCTCGCGGACCGCGGCGATCAGGTCGGCCGCCTGCTGGGGGTTGGGGACGTACCGGAAGTCGACCTCGTCGTCCTTGGCCGGCGGGTCCCAGTCGACGCGGGCGAGTGGGTTGGCGGACAGGATGCCCTTCTCGATCGCGTAGCGCATGGCGTTGCTGAGCACCATGCGCTTGCGGTTCGCGGTGTTGTCGGCGGCTGGCTCCCCGTTGAGCTTGCGCGACAGCGCGTCCAGCGCGGCCCGCGTCCGCTCGGGCTTGGCGGCCTCAGTCACCTTCACGGAGTGCTTGGCCACCCACGCGAGCGCGGCCACGACTTCGGCCGGCGGTTCCTCCGCCTCAGCGCGGGAGACGAGCACACCCCTGTCTGTCGGCGTCGCCCGGAACGCCCAGGCGTAGAGGGCCAGGCGCAGCACCTCGGGCTCGGGGGCTCCCCGTGTCGTCGACAGGAACGCCGGGGTGACCGTGGCGAGCGCTTCCGCGATGCTCGCCCGGTGCTTGGCGGCGGCCTTCGGCCACTTCATGACCGCGTACGCCACCGCGTGCTCGTACCAGGTCGGCGTGTTGAGGGCGTCCAACTCGCTCGCGGGCAGCCCCGTCTCCTCGTCGAACTGCTCGCGGTTGCGGAGCGCGGCCAACAGCTCCGAACGGCGCCCGTCCGCCTGCACCTTGAGCTTGAAACTGCGCGAGTGCGGGCGTGCCCCGACGCGCCACCGCAACTCGAACGGCTTCGGACGGTTCTTGCGGGCCCGGATGGACCAGATGTCTACGTCGTACGTGAGCATGTCTCTCCAAAGGAGAGAGGGCCCGCCGTATGGCGGGCCCTCTCGGGGGGATCAGGGATCAGCGGATCAGGCGGCTTCTTCGCACCCGGACAGCCAGGAGTCCAGGTCCGACCGCCGCACGCGGAGCTGTCCGTTAGGGAGCTTGATCAGGCGCGGGCCCAGGCCACGGGCGCGCATCCGGTAGAAGGCGGCTCGGCTCATGCCGAGTTCGGCGAGGACTTCGGGAAGCTTGAGCATCTGCGGGCGGGCCATGGCTGTGTGCTCCTCCGTCTTTCTTCCTGCTGGGGGATCCGCAACATCCGCCACGCCGCAACAGGGCTGGTCAGTGGCTCGGATCTGTGGCGGATCGCGGTCGTGTTGCGGATGGGTGCCGCCACACGCGCGGTGCGGCGGCACCCGTCGAGCGGTCGGTTCAACCCGCGATGCGGAGCGGGGCCGTGGCGGCTTCCGCGAGGCTGTGGCGGACTCCGTGGCGGTCATCCGCCACGGAGTCACCCGCGCTGATCTGGGGTGTGGCGGATGTTGCGGATGTTGCGGACTCCTGAGGGGGCGGGGGGCAGTAGCGGGTCCAGGCGTCGGAGAGGTCATCCGCGTAGTAGCCCTTCGGCGTGCCGGACGGCGTGCGGATGCCCCGCGGCTTGATGGGCTTGTTGGCGGGCGTGACGTACTGCCCGAGCAGCTTGGACAGCATCCGCGAGTTCAGCGGCTTGTCGTCGACGTCGGCCCAAGGGGCGTCGTCCAGGGCGAGCAGCATCTCGAGGATGACGGCGGTGGGCATCCGGTCGGCCCCGCAGAACACCTTGTCGCGCAGGTCGGTCAGCAGCCGGATCCCGAGCGACGCCTCGTCGCTGTCGTGGGCGGCGTTGACCAGCTCCAGGCAGGCGGCGCGGGCCCGGCGCGGCCAGTCCCCGCCGGCGGCCTCCGCGACGGCGAGCAGCGGCTCCCACACGTCGGCCGGTCGGTCGGTGACCCCTTCCGGCAGTTCCGGCCAGGAGTCCGCGACCTGGTCGCGAACGCTGTCGGCCCACCGCGCGAGTTGGTCACGCAGCGCGTGGCCCTCCTTCTCGTTGAGCCGCAGCCGGTAGGGCTCCACGTGCTCGTTCGGGGCCCGCTTCCGCATCCTGATGATGACGGAACGGGTCAGGATCGTGTCCGGCAGCGAGCCGAGACCCGCCATGGCGACGGCGCAGAAGGAAGAGAACCGCTGCACGCTCTGATTGGCTCCGTCCCCGACGCACCGGAGCATGGTGCCGATGCGCCGGTATCCCGAGTTGAGGAAACCGCGGACCGGTTCGTTGTCGCCGGCCTTCGGGCCGAAGACGGTGTCGATCTCGTCGAACAGCAGCGTCGGCCGTCCCTCCGCCGCCTCCACCAGACGGAACAGGGCGTTGGGCGAGGCGTTCACCGTCGCCTCGGCGCGCGGCACGAGGGTTTCCACGATCTCCAGTGCGCGGGACTTCCCGGAACCCGGCTCGGGGGACAGGAAGGCGAGCCGGGGGGTGGAGTCGAAGCAGTCGAGCAGGTGGGCGTGGGCGTCCCACAGCGTGACGGCGACATACGCGGCCTCGGTGGGGAAGACGTTGAAGCGGCGGTGGAAGGCTTCCACCTCGTCGAGCAGCGCGGCCCCGTCGACGGCGGCCGGGATGTTCTCGGGCCCGGTCATGCGGCGGCCCTTCCTTCCTGGTTGGTGCGGAGCGGGCAGACAGCCCGGTGATCGACGTGCTCGGCCACGAGGGCGGCCACCTTGTTGCGGCCGACGGCGCTGCGGTCCCGACCGCAGGCGCATGTCGATGTCGCCGTGGGGATCGCGCCGCGGCCGGGTGCGGTCACCCGCAGCCAGGCGACGGGGTGGCGTCCGTCGGCCGGGCGCTGGTCAGGACGAACAGCAAGGGAGACGCCCTGACGGGCGGCGTCCCTCGGGCGCCCAGGGCCGTCCGTGGCGGGGGCCGGTTCGGCGAGGCTCGGCCGGTCACCGGTCCGGGTCGGGCTTTTCAGTGGGGGACGCGGTCGGGCGCTCACGCCGTCTCCCGGGGCCGGGCGGTGCGGATGGACCAGTTCAGCGCGCTGCGGAGGGTCGAGCGGCACTCATACGGCTTCAGCCCGACGGACTCTCCCGCCCCCTGAAAAGCCTCCTCGACCACGTGCCGGGGGATGTCGCCCCACGCGACGAACCGCCCCAGGGCGCGGGCGGCCTCGAACAGCGTCCGCTCGCGCATGCCCTCGGGGGCCTGCTCGATCCGGGCCCGTTCGCGCTCCAGGGCGACGGTGGCGCAGCGGCTCGCGTTCCTCGGCACGGCGAGGGTGAGAGGCCGGGCCGGTCCGGGCGCGGGCCGCAACAGCGTGAGCAGCCATCCGGGCAGCGGCGCGACCGGGGCCGGGTCGGTCACTGCGTACGCCCCGGCGTTCGTGGTGCTGCCGGGGGCGACGACGTAGCCGCCCCCGGCCCGGGTGTCGATGTGCGGCCCGAGGAGGTCCTGCGTGTTGGTCAGCCGCACTCCGTCCGGGGCGGTGAAGTACAGGTGGGCTCCGCCGCTCGCGGTCCGCACCCGGTAGGTGGCGGGGACGGCGTGCCCGGCGCGCTCGCAGAGCGCCTTGAAGGTCGTCGCGCCGCACGGCGCGTCCGAACTTCCTTTGCCTTTGGGCACGTCCAGGTCGACGACGAGCAGCCCGGCCGGGCCGGTGGCGATGCCGACGTTGAAAGGGCCGGCCGCCCACGCGGTGCGGATGCGGTCGGGGTCGGTGGTGGCGCGCTGCTCCCACTTGCGGTGCCCGGCCGCGCATTCCCCCCGGCCGGTGCAGCTGCTCTCGCCGTGGAGCGCGGGCCGCTTCCCGCCCGGCCGCAGCGGGATGACGGGCCAGCCGCGCGCGGCGGCGTCCAACGCTGCTGACAGCAGCGCGGGTCGTGCGTCATGGGTCATGCTGGAGACCTCCAACAGGTCTGTTGCGGACTGGTTGGGCGAGGGCGGTCCCGGTCTTTGGCGAGAGGGGGACCGCCCTCGGCGTAGCTACTCGCAGGCGCACTCGGGCACGTCGCCGTACCCGGTGTCACCGCACTGGCAGCAGTGGGGATAGGGGTAGGGGTCGGTGTCGTCGGTCGGCGCGCACAGTTCGCAGTCGATGAACTCGTCGTTCTCGTCGTCTTCGTGCATGGGCGGTTCTCCTCAGCGGTGGTTGATGGTGCCGGTGGCCTTGCCGAACAGGCCGGTGGCGGTGATGTTCTGGGTGATCCGAGCCGGGGCCGCCGTGTCGCGTCCGCGGGCGACGCGAATCAGGACGGGGACGGCGACGACGGCTGCGACGACGAGGGCGGCGGCGGACCACAGGGCATGGGTCATGGCGATCAGTCCTGGTGCGGCGTAGGAGAGGCCGATACCGGCGGCGGCGATGCCGCCCCCGACGGTCGGCGCGAGCAGGGCGGTGGTCTTGGCCCACGCCGGGATCGGAGCCGCAGCGGGGGCCGGTGCGGCCGGGGCCGGAGCGGGCGGCTCGGTGTAGGCGAGGGTCTGCAGGCCGTTCGCGAGGGTGACCCACTGGACGCCGGGCGGGATGTCCTCGGGCCGAAGGACGACCGGCCGGGCCGGTCCGGACACCGTGAGGGGCGGGAGGGTGGTGATCTCGTACGGGTTCTGGGGGTGCACAACGGAGTCCCTTCGACGGGACGGGCAGCACCCCCGGTGGCGGGATGCTGCCCGTGCTCGCTTGTCGTGTCGGTTGTCGTCCCGCTTGTCGTGCGGCTTGTCGCTTGTCTTGTCTTGTCGCTTGTCGCCCTGCTGGTCAGAGCCGGTTTTCGGGGCTCACGGGGCCACCCACGGGCCTTCCTGCGGGTGGGAGACAAGCCGCGGACGTTCACTCCTCGGGCGAGGCACCGGGTGCGTGGCGGCGGTGGACGTAGCGGGCTTTGGTGCCGGTGCCGACCCGTACCGCGGTGCCGTCCTCGGTCCACGCCTTGAGCCAGCCGACGACGGTCTGCCGGGTGGTGCCGTGTTCGTCCGCGAGCGCGCGGGCGATCGCGGACGCTCCGGTGCCCTCGGGCCCGGCGGCGAGCAGCAGGGCGAGCGCGGCCTGCCGGGCGGCGTTGTCCTCGTTGCGGAGCGCGGACAGGTTCAAGCCCGGTGCGGGCGGCTGCTCGGGTTCCCGGGTGGGGTGTCCTGGTTCGGAGGCGGTGGCGAACTGGGCGTCGATCTGCTCGCGGAACTTCCGCGCCAGTTCGTCCTCGCTCAGCGGATCCGCCGACCGCTCCTCGCGGAGCGCGGACAGGTTCAGTCCGTCGGTGTGACCCTGCTGCCGGTCCTGCTCCGTGGCCGACGGGGCGGCGTGGTCGCGCATCCACGCGGTGCGGACGTGGTCCCAGCGCCGCGCATAGTCCGGTCCGGCCGCCTTCGCGGACGTGGCGTCCAGGGTCGGGTGCCGGTCGGAGGTGGCGGCGACGATGTCCCGGATCTGGTTGGGCAGGATCCGCCAGGACTTGAACAGCGCGGCCGGGGACTCGGGCGTGCCCATGAACCCGGCGCCCTTGTAGGGGGCCTGGTCCACGCGCAGCCCGCGGGAGCCGGGGAACTGCTTGCCCAGATCCATGCCCTCGGTCTCGCCACCGGTGAGCGCGACCCGCACTTTGGCCTCGCGGCGGATCATCAGGTTGCCGAGCACCGCGCCGGTGGCCCCGAGCGCGGTCAGCACGGTGCGGATGCCCATGGCGCGGGCGATCCGGATCACTTCCAGGATCTTCTCCGCGAGCTTGCGCGACTCGCGGTCGCTGCTGGCCAGGATCTCCGCGCCCTCATCGATCACGATCATGATCTGCGGGATGCGGTCGCTGATCGGCAGCAGATCCGTGTTCGCCTTGGACATCAGGTCCTGGTAGGCCATCTTGCGGTGCTTGGCGATCCGCACCGCCGCATCCAGCATGAGCGCGGCTTCCTCGTGGGAGGCGGCGAGCCAGTCCACGCCGGGCCGCATGCCGTCGGCCGTCTGCCCGCTGCTGTCGAGCGCGGGCCGCACCCAGGGAAGGCCGGCCGATCCGGCGTTGAGGTCGATCACCCACGTCAGGACATCGGTCGCGCGGGCGAACCCGGCGAGGATCGTGTGGACCATGTTCGTCTTGCCCGAACCGGTCGGGCCGACGACCAGAGCGCACTGCTCGCGCAGGTAGGCGCGAATCTCGTCGGCGTTGGTCCGCAGCCCCCAGGGAATCCCGGAGTGCAGGGAGAGGGGCCCGTAGTCGGAGGGGTAGGTGACTTCGGCGGCGAGCACGTTCACGGTGGTCACGTCCACCAGCACGCGGCCCTGGTCGATGCCCTGGGACGCGGTGGCGGTGCAGCCGTGCGGCAACCGCGCGTCCGCCGACAGTCGCGCGGACTCCCGGGCGATCCTGTCGTACGTAATGCCGCCCGGCGGGAGCTCGGCGTCGATGGTGAACCCGGTCCCGGTGGGCCACATCTCGACCGCGAGCACGCGCACGGTGACGCCGCACACCCGCTGGATACGGTCCACCCACTCCGCCGCGATCTGCCGGCGTTCGGCGGACAACTCGCGGGCGACCTGCCGTTCCGCGGCGGCGATGGCCTCCAGCTCCCGCGCCTCCTCGTGCAGCAGCGTGGCCCGGGCGGCGGCCCCCATGCCCACGCCGATGGTGGCGAGCGAGCCGAGCGCGGCCCAGGACAGCGGGCCGGTGGCCATGGCCCACGTCGTCCACCCGGCTCCGACGAGCCAGGACGCGGCGCGCATCCCGACGGTGCGCGCGGCGAGGCGGTCACGGATGCTGGTGACGGTGTGGCCGATCGCGCCCGCGGCGCCGACGGCGAGGACCCAGCCGGGCGGCATCCCGGCGGCGGCTCCGGTGGTGGCAACGGCGAGGCATCCGGTGGTGGCGGACAGAGCGCCGGTCACGGGTCCGTGACCGGCCGCCCAGTCCCACACCGGGCCCGTATCGGCCTGTGTGGTCGTGCTCATCTCAGACGTTCCATCCCTTCTCGGCCTCGGGCCCGTTGCGCGGGTCCTCGTGTCGGGCGATGTCCTGCTGGTGCGCCTGCCGGAACAGCGGCCCCATGTCCTCCGCGACCGCGACGGCCGACATGAGCGCGCCGAAGATGTCGTTGAAGCCGTCCGCGACTTCCTTCTCCAGCGGGAACTCGGAGTCGGCGCGCTCGGCGAGGATCCGCATCACGTTCGCCACGCTCGTGAGCGCGGCCGGCAGGCCCTCGACCATGGCGAGGATCTCCATGGCGTTGTCGGGGTCGTACTGCTGCGCGGCGGATTCCATCTCCGCCGCGTGCTCCTCGAACCGGAACCCGGTCACGGTGTCTCCTTCACTGGTCGTCGTGCTGGGGGTGGCGGGGAGGACGCCGGCGGGGCGTTCGGCCGTGTCCCCGATCTGCTCGGTGCCGTCGTCGGCCGCCTCGGCGTCGGCGGCGGCCTCCTCGTCCCGCAGCGCGGCGAGCGTGGCCGCGTCGCGGCTCTCGCGGTCCCGCTCGGCGTGCTGGGTCATCCGCCGGTACAGGCGGCGGCCGGGGTACTGGAGCCACGCCCACCCGAGCTTCCGGCCGAGCGGCGTGGTGACCATCCCGACCACTCCGAGCGCGGCCCCGAGCAGCACCGCGAGCAGGCGGCGGCCCTGGAAGCGGGCGGCGGAACGCCACAGCGCCTTGCGCGCCCGCCGCCGGGCGGGGGCCTTGCGGACCTCCGAACGCTGCTGGGCGACGTGCCCGGCCGCCTTGCCGTCCCGGACCGCCCGAGCGCGGTCGACCGCCTTGCGGCGGGACGCGCTCGCCGTGCCAAGTCCCTTGGCCGCAGCGCGGCCTATCGGTCCCTTACCGGCCAGGGACGCGGTACGGGCCTGGTGCTTGGCGGCGCGGCGGGCGTCCGCGACCGCGCGGCGGGCACCGGCCGTCTCCGCCCGGCGGGCGGCGCGCGACGGTGCGGCCGTACGGGCCGACTCCCGCAGTGCCTTGACCTGCCCCATCCGGCCCCGAACCGCGCCTGCGGCCGAACCGTGCGGCGCCGCGGGACGGTTGGGCCGTCCGCCGTTCTTCGGGGTCGGTGCCTTGATGCCGTCGGCAGTACGGCGTCCGCCCCTGCCGAGCACACCGGCCTTACCGGGCCGGTGACTTCCGTCGGCCGTCGTACGGCCGGGCTTGCTACCCGTGCGACCGCTTCCGGCCCGGCTGCTCGTGGGCCGCTGCTGCGGCATCCGGGCCGAACTGCTCTGGCCCGCCGCGCGGTTGCGGGTGGTGGCGGTTCGGGCGGACCCCCGTCGGTCGCGGCGGTTGCGGGTGGCGGCCGCGGTGCCGACCACGACGGCGCCGGTAGCGGCGAGCGCGAGCGCCACCGGGCCGCCGACCAGGGCGGCCGCCCCGAGCAGTGTGGCGGTGGTGTTCGTACCGCTCACCGCGAGCGGTACGACCGGCCACCCGCCCGGCGTGTGCGCCACCTCGATGGCGGCCGGGGCGGCGGGAGTGTCGGACGAGGTGGGCGCTACGTCCGGTGGAGCATCCGGTACCGCTACCGGCGTGATGGTGGTGTCCGTCATGCTGAGTGCACTCCTTCACGGGAGTAGGGGCCCGGCCGGGGACTGTGGAAGGTTGACGGCCGGGCCTTGCCGATGTGGGGCTGGCAGAACGCGCTTTGATGCGCGCGGAGTTACGGGGTCAGCACCTCAACTGGCGCTGTGGTGTCGCGCAGTTCCTGGTAGCGGGTGGAGACCCACCCGACGGACCAGCCGCACAGCTCGGCGGCGGCCCGCACGGGCAGGCCCTCTTCGAAGGCGGCGAGCACGATGCGGCGGGCCCGGTCCTCGGGCAGCTTCTCGGCGGCGGGTCCGCCGGCGAGCAGTGCGGCGCGTTCACGCGCTGCCCTCTCCTCGCGCTCGGCACGTTCACGCCGGGCGGCTTCCTCGCGGGCCCGGCGTTCCTCCTCGCGGCGCCGGGCGGCTTCCCGTTCGCTTTCCTGCCGCTCCCGCTCACGCTGTTCAAGCTCGCGCTCACGGCGTTCACGGGCTTCCCGCTCGGCGCGTTCGCGGGCTTCGGCGCGCTCGCGTTCCTCCCGCCGGGCCCGTTCCTCCCGCTCGGTCTGCTCGCGGGCCAGACGGGCCTCGTGTTCACGCTGTTCACGCGCCAGCGCGGCGGCGTGCTCGCGTTCCTCGCGGGCCCGCCGCTCGGCGGCCTCCCGGCGTTCGGAGGCCGCCCGCTCACGGGCTTCTTGCTCGGCGCGCCTACGGTCCTCCAGGGCGGTGACGGCGGTGGCGATGGCGCGCCGGTAGGCGAGTCCGGTCTCCGCGGTGACGATCAGCAGCAGCGGCGCGACCGCGTGCACGGCCACGCCGACCAGGTCTTTCTTCAGGGCGGAGTCCGCGACGTTCAGGGCCAGGGTCATGCAGCCGGTCATCCAGCGCAGGACGACCGGCCACTTGCCGCCGTCGCCTCCGAGGCGGGCCAGAACCGCGTCCAGGCGGACCACGATGACGACGGCGGCGTCCACCACGAGCGGCAGGATCGGCGCCGTCCAGTCCCACTCGTCGGGTGTGTGCCGGGCGGCGAGCGGTGTGACGGTGAGGATCGAGTAGAGCATGGCCCCGGCCACGATCAGCCAGGTGCCGGCGGACAGCGCGCGTTCCGCTGAACGGATCTGCTCGGTGTTCACGCGCCCGCCCCCGCCCATGAACGCACCCGGACAGCAGCGATCAGCACGACCGCCGAGGCAGGGTCGTCGGGGTTCTCGCTGTCCTCCGTCCACGTCCACTCGGCGCCCGGTACCGGCTCGAAGCCGAGCACGCTGAGCGCGTCCGTGCGTTCCGTGAACGTCGGCACCGCGTGGCCGAACGGGTGGTCAGGCCAGCGCTCGGTGGTGTTCAGCAGCACCACGTACAGGCGCCACCGGCCGTCGCGCAGCGACAGCTGCGCCGTGAACTCCTCCGCCATCAGGCCACCCCCGGAGCGATGGCGCCACGGCGGTTGGCCACGGCCCGCCGCGCGGCGAGCACCCGGCGGCGGGCCCGGCGGATGCGCCGCCGGTCCAGCTCGGACGGCGTGCGGTCCAGGGTGCTGATCTGCGCGTCCAGCAGCTCGACTTCCGCCCGGATGAGCGGCATCTCGTACTCGATCGCGTCCAGCTCCGCGGCCGTGGGCTCGCGGTCGGGGCCGATGGCGGTAACGGCCGTCTGAAGTGCAGCGATGTGCATCATGGGTCGTGTTCTCCCTAGCAGGTGGAACGGCCCGAACAGCGGTCCCGGTGTTCGCTGCACCGGGGCCGCGCGCCGTTGGAGCGGGTGAATCCGGCTCCCCTCAGCGCTGCTCGTGACGAGACGAGCAGCGGAGGCAACCGGCCGCAGTGCCCGAGGGACTGCGGAGAGGCTGGGTTGCGCTGTACCTCACGAGGGCGTGAGCCCGCGTGGCCGCCTACTTGGCCGAGGAGAGGCGGCGTGATCCCCATGCAGTTGTCAAAGAGCCCTCGCTTCCTTCGAGCCCGTTTCACGGAGCCCTCAGGGCGTGGCAGGCCGCACAATCCCTCGTAGTCCTGGGACTGCGTGACCGCTAGTGAGACTGTGCACTCACAGTCCCAGGACTGTCAACAGTCCTGGGACTGTGTTTCACTGGTCGCGATGAGAGGAGGCTCGAATGGCGCCGAAGTGGCGAGAGCTGGCGGACCGGCTTGCCGAGCGCATCCGGAACGGCGAGTACGCGCCCGGCCAGCAGCTCCCGCACATCCGGGACCTGGTCGATGCAGGCGAGGGGTCGAAGTCCACGGTTCACGCTGCCTACAAGGCGTTGGAGGCCGAAGGACTCGTCACCTCATCGCGCGGGCACGGCACCGTTGTACGGCAGCAAGCGCCGTTGAAGCGGCTCGGCATCGAGCGGTACGACAAGGTCAAGTGGCGGGACGGCGACGAAGTCGCGTTCATCGCTGACCGCGTGGCGTCCGGACGGGCCTACAAGCGCAACGACCAGACCCAGACAGTCAGCCGGATCGTGGCGCCGGCCGCCGTCGCGGCCGCTCACGGCCTACCGGAAGGCGCGGAGGTGTACGCGCGGGCACGGCTCGTGAAGGAAGGCGAGCAGCCGACACACACCCTCACGAGCTACTACCGGCCTGAACACGTCGAGGGCACGCGCATCGTCGACCCGACTCCCGGCCCCGCCGGCCGAGGCGGCGGCTTCCGCGTCCTCTACGACGCGGGATACGAGATCGACCACATGCGAGAGGAACTGTTCGCGCGCGTCCCCACGGCGGACGAGGTGAAGCTGCTCCAACTCCCGCCCGGCGAGCCGGTGGTGGAGCTGCACAGGACGACGTTCACGGCCGACGGCACCGTCGTCGAGTTCGCCATCGGCGTGCACGCGGCATCCCGGTTCGCGTGGTCCTACGACTTCAAGGTGCCGGACTCGGCACAGAGTGAGGGGGAGGCGCAGTGATCTCGGAGCAGGCTTGGCAGGACGCCCAACTCCTCTGGGACTTCCAGCTCATGAAGCACGAACCGCGCCCCTGCTCGGTCGCGATCGGTCTCGGCAGTCACGACCTGGGCGTGGCGGACACGACGGCGGACCTCTACCACCGCGGCTTCGCCCCGCTCATCGTCTTCACGGGCGCGACCAGCCGGACCACCCAGGACCGGATGCCGCGCGGCGAAGCCGAGCACTACCGCGAGCGCGCACTCGAGCTGGGCGTGCCGGCCTCCGCCATCCTGGTGGAGCCCCGGGCCCGGAACACCGGCGAGAACGTCCAATACTCCCGGGCCTTGCTCGCAGATCAGGGCGTCGACGTCTCCTCCGTGCTGCTGGTGAGCAAGCCCTACGAGGAACGCCGTGCCTACGCCACCGCCCGCAAGCTCTGGCCCGAAGTGGAGATCGTCAGCGCGTCAACGCCTATGAGCTTCGGGGAGTATGTCGAAGCAATCGGGGACGCACGGCTGGTCGTCGACATGCTGGTGGGAGCACAACAACGGCTGCTGGTGTACCCGCCTAAGGGATTCATGATCGGCATGGATGTCCCCGCCGACGTGGCTGCGGCGTACGAACGGCTCCGGGCGGCGGGCTTCATCAGTCGGCTCATTCGCGCGGCCGTCGACCGGCCGACCGGATAGCAGTTCCCTACATCATGAAGGCGGCTCGCTCCGATCCCCGCGCGCCCCGGCCCCCGGCCGGGCCTGCGCTTCTGCCCTTGTCCCGCTCCAGCCGGCCAGCGCCGTGTCGCGCTGACAAGATGCAGGCGTTTCATATCAGAAGGTAGGTCGTACCGTGCCTGCCGTAGGACGTGGCCGACTCGCCTATCGCAAGATCGATCTGCCGTTCTCCCGCTGCCACACTCGGATTCTTCGGACCACATCCCAGTCGTCTAGGTGTCCTTGATCCGCGCTCAACCGCAGGTCTCGCGCCAACTGGTCAGCCGTGATCGTGCCTGCCCTGAGATCGTCCTTGAAGACGACGGCAACTGCCCGCAACAGGTCCTTTCCATGACACATTCCGCGATCCGTGGGTGTTTCCGCTACCAACTGGCGCCACTGCACCAAGCTCAACTGTTCGGCCACTTTGGTATGCAATGCATCTACTAGCTTTTGCGCATCCACTTGGCCGGTGCGCGAGTCTCTGTATCTGTGCAGCTTCAATTCGTCTAGCTTCAGTTCCACCCCGAGCGGCTGGGCGGCCATGCGTACCCTCCCTAGCGGTAGGGCTAGCGCCTCAGCCCTTTGGCGAACCTGGTCGCTAATCCTCTTCTTGGCCTCTTCTGAATCAAGCGCACGCGGCACTATCTCGGTGACCAAGGAATCTAGGAGGCCTATGTTGAGCAAATCACTCTCCAGGTCCGTCAGCGTTGTAATGATCAGACCTTGCGCCCCTTTGAGATTTCCACGCCGAACCTCGTAGTCGCAATCTGTAACGAATACGATCTTTGATCTCTGCTCTACTGAGGCTTTCTCATGCGCGCTGAGGAGCAGTCTCCTGCCACCCGCCGGAAGCACTTGGGTAATGTCAATCGCATGTCGCGCGAAAAGACGTTTATCGTCAGGCCCCTCAACTACGAGGATTCCCGAATTTGCCCCAAGCCCTTCTGCGCGCAACTCGGCATCGGCAAGCAGGCTTTCTGCTGATTGGTACTCGGGCATTCCTCATCCATCAAGAGAGCGTCGAAGATCGTTTCTGCCTGCAATCAAAGTGGGGGAATGAGTTGCCAGCAGGAACTGACAGCCCGTGACGGCGGACATTTCCGTCAGATCGTCGATGAAGGTTGACTGCCATAGAACATGGAGTGACAGTTCAGGCTCATCGATCATGACAAGCGTCCCGGGAGCAGTCTCGAATAGAACTTTATGAGCTAGGATAAGGATCTGCTGCTCACCGCTGGATAGATGAGTTGGCGGAATTTCCTCGCCACTCAGCTTCGATTTGACGCGAAGATGTTCATCCTGGATACCGATTTCCTTATTCCTGTAATGTCGGCGCAAGAAAGCCACAAAAGGTTCAAGTCGCTCCCTCAGGGGCTCGAACGTTGCAAGCTTACTAATCGTGTCCTTCAAGTAAGTGGAAATCACCGGCAGTGCCGCTTCGGTGTCCATTCTCATTTCCGAGAGCGGATATTCGACCTCTGCGGCATCTACTAGGCCTGTCGCGGACAGCCCGCTCTGTAGCTTGTCGAGTCTCATGAGGTCCCGATGAACCGCCCTGCTCCACCTGTCCTCCCCTTCAGATTCCCTGATGCGCATGGCTGAAAGCACACGGCGCGGAAAATCGCGGTCCATCTTTTGCGAATTAGTCGCATAAAGGGATCGATATCTCTGTACTTCGTCGTCAATATTGGCAAATGCCGCTTCGATGGCCGACAGGACATCAGTTGTCTCGCCGGACCCGCGCTTTTTCGCGCGAATCCTGCGAGAGTTTGCAGTTAGCCTTCGGTCGGAAATCAAAAGCGCCGGGAACGAATCTGGGATCTCATTTAGCCAACCGGGACGCTCCTGATTTGCAGGAACATGAAGGATGTCTGTCAGATCATGACTCAGATTCTTTGCTGCCCATTCCATGGCTTCATCGGAGAGGCGGCGGTGGGTGATCAAATTGCGTACTACCCACCAGTCATCGTCAGGGATGGGCTTTGGGTCAGCAAACGTCCACTCGCCGCCCTCTGAATTTTTACTCCCCATTCGAACAGTGAGACTATTTTCGCCCCCCAGTACCTCAATATCGGCATTTTCGAAATGGAGGTTTATCTTGTCGAAGTGAATCTTTGTCAGCTCTGCCCAATTTCCCAAACTGACCATTTCAATGGTTCGAAGAACTGTCGATTTTCCAGTGCCGTTAACCCCGGTCAGGAGCGTCGGCTCATCTCGCTCAAGATGAAACGTATGGTTGAACGAACCAAAAAGTCCCCTGATTGAGTAGTGTGTGAGGCGTCCGAAATTTTTGTCGGCTGCCGCATCGCTACCACCAGAGAAGTGTGTATCTGCGAAAGAGTGGTTATTCTCCATTAGAGTCTTCCGTTTTAGAGTGGGGCTGGCCGTTACTTTACTTGTGACCTATTTGCAGCCCGGCAAATGAATCACGATATGACACCTCCCGACTTCAGAATGTACACCGTAGGTGACTGGTTCGTTCCTGCAACGAGAAACGTGTCACGCTCTCTGAACATCGAGCCTGTCGTCGCTCGCTGGAGAAGCGAGCACGGTTTGGCTGGCAGGGCTTGTCCTGGTGGCCAGCATGGCAGCGTGGCTGAAGTGAGGCCGGTGGGATGCAGCGAGGCATCCGCGCGCCTGGTCAGTCGGCGCGCCCGTCGCCGTGGCTGACTGCCGTCGCTTGCGGTTGAACACCCCGGCGGCCGAGTTGCTTCGGGACGAAGCGGTCTCGTGTCCAACAGGGAGCCCGTGGGCCATGCGTGGGCCAACGCTCCTGATGCTCTCAGTGCTTGACGCATCGGTGCAGGTCAGAGCGCTGCCCTTCCTGAACTCGCGACGCTCTTGAAAACCGTCGTGGCGCGAGCCACCGTGGGTTCAAATCCCACACCCACCGCAGCGCGGAACGGCCTCTGACCAGGTACGACGGTCGGAGGCCGTCGGCATTGCCATACCCTCAGCACCTCCTGGGTAGGGGCTTACGGCCCCGAGCACCTGCACCTGATGAGGCCGTTCACGCAGGCTCCGCCGTGGTGTTCAGCTGCGTCAGGAGGTCGTCGGGGCAGAGTTCGTAGAGGTCGCCCCACCAGCGGCGGCCCTTGTGGTCCCAGATGCGGTAGCCGCCGGGGACGCCGCGGGCGACGTAGCGCCTTCTGCTCATGGAGGGCGACTTCTGTCTAGGGCCTGTCCTTCGGAGGGTGGTGGCCCGTCAGGCGGGCCGCTGAGGCGATCGTCGCACGGGCCTCGCGGTCGGTGAGGCCCGTGGTGCGGGCCGCCTCGACCAGGGCGGGGAGGAGGGCGGGGGCGAGGCCGTTCTCGTAGGCGCGGCAGGCCGCCCAGAAGAGACGGGTGTTGCGCTGGCCCTCGTGCGCGGCCTGGACGAAGTGGACCAGGCCCTGACCGTGGCCGCCGGTCGTCCGGCTCGCCGCCGCGCGTGGACGCGGGGGTGGGAGCAGCAGGCGTAGCAGCGCCGTCGGGCAGCGTGCCGGGGGGAGGTGGGCCGTGCCGGGGGCCGTGGTGTAGGTGCCGTGGTCGGTGCGGGAGCCGGGGCCCACGAGGTAGCCGCCCGCGCCGCGGATGTCGATGCCGGGTGCGAGGCGGCCCGCGGAGTTGGGGACCGCCACGTCCGGGGGGCCGGTCAGCCACAGGTGGCGACCGCCGCTGGGGGTGAGGACGACCACCGTGGGCGGGATGGTGAAGAGGTGCCGCAGCGCCAGCTCCCGCAGGGCCGTCGAGGAGTCCGTGCCCGACTTGGTGTCCAGGTCGACGCCGATCAGGTGGTGCGGGGGCAGGCCGCAGGCGATGCCGTAGCCGGTGGCCCAGGGCGCGGCGGCGAACAGTTCGCGGATCCGGCGCGGGTCGGTGGAGGCGTCGTACACGCCGTGGCCGAAGCGTCCGCACTCGCCGTGGCAGGGCGGGGCGGTCGGGTCGTCACGGTGCGGGGAGCGCAGGGCCGGGAGCTTGGTGCGGGACAGGGGGATGACGGCCAGGCCGCGTTCGGCGGCGGACAGGGCGTGGGCGAGGGCCAGGGTGGTGGCCTGCCGGTCGGTGGTGGCCATGGGAATAGTTTCGTACGCGTGTTCGAAGAAGGGAAGAGGGGAGGGGTGGTTCCGGGCGGCGACTCGCCGGGAGGGGGAGGTTGGCCGGAAACGTGCCGGAACGCTTCACCTCTTGTGGCGCTTGGGGTGGAGTCGTTCGCCGCTGCTCGGACTGTCCTGAGTTGCGGAATGAAGTGGCGAAAGGGGTTTATCGACTTGTCATCACGCTTGGGGGCGAATCATGGCTTCCGGGGTAGTTCAGAGGGGATTCGGTGGGCAACTCTGGTCTCGCGACGTCGTGCTCACCGCACCGAGGCGGTCGGCCAACTGCCTCGGTGACAGCCCTGCTTCACGCGTTCGCGGTCGGGCAGACCGCTCGCGTCCTTCGCGTCCCTGGTTCTGGAGGAACACACATGGCAAGCATCCGTACCGCCCGCGTCATCGCCGCTGTCGCCGCCCTGCCGCTCGCCGCCGCCCTCTTCTCCGGTGCCGCGACCGCTGACAACGGTTCCTTCGCGGACAACGGATCGAGCGCGGCCGTCAGCAACGCCCTCGCGGGTGTCGTCGGCAGCGGTGTCGGCGGCGACAACGTGGGCAACTCGAACACCAGTCAGCAGCAGGCGACCGGCTCCGGCGCCTCGAACCAGAGCAACAGCGCCCAGGTCGACGGTTCCGCGTTCACGGCCGTCAACCAGGGCAACGACAACACGGCCGTCAGCTTCTCGCCGCTGTGGTGGTGAGCTGACTTCCTGATGGGATGTGCTTCTTGGGGTGATCAAGGTCAGCCTGTGCGGCGGTGCTTCGGTGCCGCCGCACAGGCGTGGGCGGCCTTGCTGGCTGGGCTTGACGGTGGTTCGTACCTGACGGGCGGCCAGCTATCTGTTTCGGGCCCACCTTCCCAAGAGGGGCACGCCGCGTCTTACGACGATCCCCTCGCCGCGCGTCCGAAGGTCTACGACCCCCAAGGCCCCCTGTTCCCTGGCCCCCAAGACCCCCAATACGCCCCTAATCCCCCTAATGCCCCCAAGGGTGGCCAGCCTGAAGCGTCGTCCCTCAGGGGTCACCCATGAGTCAACCCGCAGTACCCCTCCCCCTCCCGTCCACCTACAGGAGGTGCAGCCAGCACCACCCCTACAACCTGAGGGGGACTCGCCTTCAGGACCTCCGGCCGATCCGCGCCCCCGGGTACCGCTCCTAGCGTTGAGCCATGACCACACCCGTCTGCACCAGCGCTTCGGAGGCCGCCCCTGCGGCGAGGCAGACCACACCCACGATGTCCGGCAGCCACCCGACCCGCCCGTACGCGCCGTACCCGTCCTTCTCCTGCTACGTTCGGGCCCGCCAGCCGGTGCTGCTGCGCACCGCCCGCTCGCTCACCGCGAACCCGAGCGACGCCGAGGACCTGCTCCAGACCGCGCTCGCCAAGACCTACGTCGCCTGGGAGCGCATCGAGGACCACCGCGCGCTCGACGGCTATGTGCGCCGCGCGCTGCTGAACACCCGTACCTCCCAGTGGCGCAAGCGCAAGGTCGACGAGTTCGCCTGCGACGAGCTGCCCGAGCCGGAGCCCGTGCCCGGCGCGGGGGGCGACCCGGCGGAGCGGCAGGCGCTGCACGACGCCATGTGGCGGGCGATCACCCGGCTGCCCGCGCGGCAGCGCGCCATGGTCGTCCTCCGGTACTACGAGGACCTCAGCGAGGCCCAGACGGCTGAGGTGCTGAACGTCTCCGTCGGCACCGTCAAGTCCGCCGTCTCCCGTGCGCTCGGCAAGCTGCGCGACGACCCCGAGCTGGGGTTCGTCCGGTCCTGAGTCCGTCCGGGCCGGGGCCGTCCGAGCACGACACCTGATCGATCATCCGCCCGACTAGTGACATACCGCGCGGTATGCGCGCAGAATCAGCGCAACCCATGACCGCCGCGGAGGAACCCGGCACCACACCGAGGTGCCCACTCCGCGCTCGCGGTCGCGTAGGCAATGTCGCCCGGGAGGAACGCCGTGCTGAGCACCATGCAGGATGTACCACTGCTGATCTCAAGGATCCTGACCCATGGGTCGACGATCCACGGCACATCACAGGTGACCACCTGGACAGGCGAGGGCGAACCGCACCGCCGCAGCTACGCCGAGATCGGCGCCCGCGCCGCCCAGCTCGCGCACGCCCTGCGTGACGACCTCGGGGTGGCCGGCGACGACCGGGTGGCGACCCTGGCATGGAACAACGCCGAGCACGTCGAGGCGTACTTCGCGATCCCGTCCATGGGCGCGGTGCTGCACACCCTCAACCTCCGGCTGCCCCCGGAGCAGCTCGCGTGGATCGTCAACCACGCCGCCGACCGCGTCGTCATCGCCAACGGCACCCTGCTCCCCCTCCTCACCCCCCTGCTCCCGCACCTCAAGACGGTGGAGCACGTCGTCGTCTACGGTGTCGGCGACCGCGCGCCGCTGACCGAGGCCGCCGGAGCCGCGGACGTCCGGGTGCACGAGTACGAGGAACTGCTCGCGGGCAAGCCGACGACGTACGACTGGCCGGAGCTGGACGAGCGGCAGGCCGCCGCCATGTGCTACACCTCCGGCACCACCGGCGACCCCAAGGGCGTCGTCTACAGCCACCGCTCGATCTACCTGCACTCCATGCAGGTCAACATGGCCCAGTCGATGGGCCTGACCGACCAGGACACCTCGCTCGTCGTGGTCCCGCAGTTCCATGTGAACGCCTGGGGGCTGCCGCACGCCACCTTCATGACCGGCGTCAACATGCTGATGCCGGACCGCTTCCTCCAGCCCGCGCCGCTCGCCGAGATGATCGAGGGCGAGAAGCCGACGCACGCCGCCGCCGTCCCCACCATCTGGCAGGGGCTGCTCGCCGAGCTGACGGCCAAGCCGCGCGACGTCTCCTCGCTCACCCAGGTCACCATCGGCGGTTCCGCCTGCCCGCCCTCCCTGATGGAGGCGTTCGACGCGCTCGGAATGCGGGTCTGCCACGCCTGGGGCATGACGGAGACCTCCCCGCTCGGCACCATCGCCCGGCCCCCGGCGCACGCGGTCGGCACCGACGAGGAGTTCGGCTACCGCCTCACCCAGGGCCGCTTCCCCGCCAGCGTCGAGGCCCGCCTCTCCGGCCCCGGCGGCGAGCGGCTGCCCTGGGACGGCGAGTCCGCGGGCGAGCTGGAGGTCCGCGGCCCCTGGATCGCGGGCGCCTACTACAACGGACCCGACGCCGAACCGCTCCGCCCCGCCGACAAGTTCAGCGAGGACGGCTGGCTGAAGACCGGCGACGTCGGCACCATCTCCCCGGACGGCTTCCTCACCCTCACCGACCGCGCCAAGGACGTGATCAAGTCCGGCGGCGAGTGGATCTCGTCCGTCGAGCTGGAGAACGCGCTGATGTCCCACCCGGACGTCGCCGAGGCCGCCGTCGTCGCGGTCCCCGACGACAGGTGGGGCGAGCGCCCGCTGGCCACGGTCGTCCTCAGGGAGGGCGCCACCACCGACTTCGAGTCGCTGCGCGCCTTCCTCGCCGACGAGGGCCGGATCGCCAAGTGGCAGCTCCCGGAGCGCTGGACGGTCATCACGTCGGTCCCGAAGACCAGCGTCGGCAAGTTCGACAAGAAGGTGCTGCGCAGGCAGTACGCGCAGGGGGAGCTGGACGTCACCCAGCTCTGACGCCTACGACGTCACCCGGCCCTCGGCTCTGACGCCTACGACGTCACCCGGCCCTCGGCTCTGACGCCTACGACGTCACCCGGCCCTCGGCCCTGACCCCCGCACGGTCCGTCGGCCTTCGGACGGCCGTACCCCCCCACCCCACCGCCAGCCACACCGCCGCCACCGCGCACACCCCGCCCCAGCCCCAGTGGCCGAAGGCGGGGCCCGCGGCGGCCGAGGCGAGGGCGCCACCGGCGAAGCCGGAGACCACGTACGCGGTGTTGGCGGCGGCCGGGGTGTCGGTGGTCGTCAGGGCGAGGGTCTGGTTGGCCACGTGCGAGGCGACCAGCGCCGCGTGCACGGCGACCGCCGCCAGGAACAGCGCCCACAGCGCCCGGCCGCCCGCCCAGAACAGCGGCACGGACACCGCCGCGACCAGGTACGCCGACCGCACGACCTTCGCGGCGCCGAACCGGTCGACCAGGCCGCCCGCCAGCGGCGCCACCGCGCTGGCGGTGAGTCCGAAGAGGCCGAACAGCCCGGCGGTCGCGGTGGAGAGGTGGTACGGCGCCCCGGTCAGCAGCAGCGCCAGCGAGGTCCACACCGCGCTCCACGCCCCGAACATCCCGGCCTGTCGCAGGCACGCCCGCCACAGGTCGGGCGAGCGCCGCATGAGCCCGGGCAGCGCGGCGATCCCGGAGAACGGACCGCCGCTCCGGGGCCGCCGTGCCGTCGGCAGCACGGCCGCGGTCGCCAGTCCGAGCGTCAGGGTCAGTACGGCCGCCCCCGCGAACACCCAGCGCCAGCCGAAGGCCTGCCCGGCCAGCCCGCCGAGCACCCGGGCGGCGACGATGCCGGTGAACAGGCCCGCGATGACCGCCGCGACCTGCCGGGCCCGGCGCGCGGCGGGGGCGCGTTCGGCGACCAGCGGGATGAGGAGCTGCGGGATGACGGTCGCGCCGGAGGCGACGAACACCGCCACGGCGAGCACGCCGGTGCCGGGCGCGGCGGCGCTGGCGACCAGCGCGAACGTGGTGACCAGCGTCAGGGCGCCGACCAGGCGGCGCCGGTTGACGGTGTCGCCCAGCGGGGCGAAGAAGAGCAGGCCGACGGCGTACCCGAGCTGTGCGACGGAGGCGATCCAGGCCACGGCGGACGGGGTCGAGCCGAAGTCGCGGGCGATGAGGGTGAGCAGCGGGGCGGCGAGGTAGATGTTGGCGGCCGTGACCGCGCTGCACACGGCGATGAGCAGGAGGAGGAGTCCGCTCGCCCGGGTCGGGGCGGCGGGGGGACGGAGGCTGGAGGCGTCAGGGCCCTTGGTGCTGCTACTGAGGGTCTTCACAAGTAACCATTTGGTTGGTCCGACGGTGGGTTGACGAGTCTGCGCTTGAGGATCACTCGTTGTCAACCAAACAGTTAGTTACTTCCCGGCATTCCTGCCCTACCCTGTCCTCCATGGCAGCAAGGGACCCCGAGGCCACCAAGGCCCGGATCTTCCAGGCGGCGATCGACGAGTTCGCCCGGCACGGCATCGCGGGCGCGCGCATCGACCGCATCGCCAGCACGGCCAGGGCCAACAAGCAGCTGATCTACGCCTACTTCGGCAACAAGGCCGAGCTGTTCACCCAGGTCCTCGACAAGTGCATGATCGACCTCGCGGTCTCCGTCCCCGTCGACCCCGACGACGTCGAGGGCTGGCTGGACCGGCTGATGGACTACCACGCCGCCCACCCCGAACTGCTGCGCCTGCTCTTCTGGGAGGGCCTGGAGTACGGCTCCACCGAACTGCCCGACGAGGACGAACGCCAGGCCCACTACGCCCGCAAGGTCGCCGCCCTCCAGGACGGCCAGGACCGCGGCGTCGTGAGCGCCGCCATCCCCGCCCGCGACCTGCTGTTCCTGCTGGTCGCGATGGCCAACTGGGCGACCGTCGTGCCGCAGATGAAACGCATCCTGGTCGGCGCGGAGGACACCGACGGCGACCGCCTCCGCACCTCCATCAAGGAGGCGGCACGCCGGATCACCACGCCCCGCTGACCGGGCGGGACGTCAGTTGGTCCCGATCCGGGCCAGCAGGTCCACGATCCGGGCCTGCACCTCGTCGCTGGTGGACCGCTCCGCGAGGAACAGCACCGTCTCCCCGGACGCCAGCCGCGGCAGGTCGGCCTGGTCGACGGCGGCGGTGTAGACGACCAGCGGGGTGCGGTTGAGCAGCCCGTTCGCCCGCAGCCAGTCGATGATCCCGGCGAACCCCGGCTGCCGCCGGTGCACCTGCATCAGGTCCATCACCACGAGGTTCGGCCGGAACTGCCCGGCCAGCGCCACCGCGTCCGCGTCGCTCGCCGCCCGCGCCACCTGCATCCCGCGCCGCTCCAGCGTCGCCGTCAGCGCCAGCGCGATCTCCGCGTGCTCCTCGATCAGCAGCACCCGGGGCGGATGCTGCTCGCTGTCCCGGGGCGCCAGCGCCTTCAGCAGGACGGCGGGATCGGCGCCGTACGCCGCCTCGCGCGTCGCCTGCCCGAGCCCCGCCGTCACCATCACCGGCACCTCGGCGGCCACCGCGGCCTGCCGCAGCGACTGGAGGGCGGTCCGCGTGATCGGCCCGGTCAGCGGGTCGACGAACAGCGCGGCCGGGAACGCCGCGATCTGCGAGTCCACCTCCTCGCGCGAGTGCACGATCACCGGACGGTAGCCGCGGTCGCTGAGCGCCTGCTGCGTGGTCACGTCCGGCGCGGGCCACACCAGCAGCCGCCGCGGGTTGTCCAGCGGCTCCGGCGGCAGCTCGTCGTCCATCGGCCGCGGCCGGGGCGGGTCCGCCACCTCGACCGCGCCCCCGGGGCCGTCCAGCGGCTCGGGCCCCTCGGCGGCGTTCTTGTCCGGCGCGCCTATGGCGTACGACCGTCCGGCCCCCTCGGACGCCTGCGGCGGCACGAGCCGCGACTGCCCGGCGGGGGACGGCGCCTGGGGCTGCGGTGCGTCCGACGCGGGACCGGGATGCGGCCGGGCTCCCGGCTCCGGACGCCCGGTGGCCGGGTCCGGCGGCGTCCCCAGCTTGCGGCGCCGCCCGGAGCCGCCCGGCTGCTGCGGGGGAGGCGTAGGCGTACCGGCCTGCTGCTGCGCCTGCGCGGCCTGCCGCGTGAACGGCACCCCCTGCCCCAGCGTGCGCACACTGATCGCGCGCCCCTGGGTGGAGTTCGGGTCCACCGGAGCCGCCTCCTCGGCGGGCAACGGCTGCGCGACCCGGGGCGGTGCGGGCGCGTTCTCGGGCGGCAGCGGCGTCCCGGCCGAGGGCGTCGGGGTGACGGCCGGGGCGGGAGCCGGAACGGGGGCCGCGGGTACGGCCGTACCCGCGCCGCCGGGGACGGCCTCCGTGGGCAGCGGCCGCCCCGGCGCGGGTGGCGCGACCGGCTGGGCGGCGGGCTGGGCGACGGCATGTCCGGGCGCCCCGACGGGCACCCCCTGCGCGGGCACGACGGGAGCCTCCGCCTCCGCCGCGGGCTGCGTCACGGCCCGCCGCCGACGCCCCGTGGGCGCGCTGGTCGGATGCGGCTGCGGCGGCGTGTGGTCCTCACCCTGGTCGTGCGGTACGGCGTCATGCCGCCCGTGGTCCGCGGCGGCGGCCGGGGTGGGCGCCTGGGCCGGAATCGGCGCGGGCGCGGGCGGAGCCACCGGGGCGGGCGCCGGCATCCCGGCCGCCGGGGCGGGCCGGTCGGCGTCGGCGGGCGGCAGGGCGAACACCGTACGCGGCCCGGCCTCCTGCGCGGCGGCCCGCTCCTGCGCCGCGGCGAGGGCACGGCGACGGCGCCCGGTCGCCTCCGCGTCCTCGGCGGAACCGGGGGTGTCCGGGCCCGCGCCCGGACCGGAGGCGGGCCGGGCGGGCGGCAGGGCGTGCTGCTGCCCCTGCCCCAACTCCCGCGGCGGCTGCCCCTGTGCGTGTCCCTGGGCGGGCTCGCCCTGCTGTGCGTCGGCGGCGCGCCGGTGCCCGCCGCCCGCGGGGACCCCCTGCGGCGGGACGGTCGGGCCGAGCCCGGTCCCCACCGCCGCGGCGCCCGCGGCGTGCTCGGCGGCGGTGACGACGGCGCCCTCGGAGACCCCGGACGCGTCGGGCGCCCCGGCGATCGCGGGCAGGGCGGCAGCCGCACCCGCGGCGTCCTCGGCGGGCCGACCCCGCCGCCGTCCCGTACCCCCGCCAGCCGGGCCGCTCCCGGCCGCCGGGGCGGGGAGCCGGACCTCGGCCGCCTCGGCCGCTTCCGCTGTCTCCGGCTCCGCCTCCGCCGTCGCGGGGGCAGCCGCGCGCCGACGCCGCCGCCCGGTGGGCGCGACGGCCTCCACCTCGGCACCGCCACCGCCGCCCGCGCCCGGGACCTCGCTCTCCAGGAAGGCGTCCGTCGAGGCCCGCCGGGCCCGCCGCCGTCCACCACTGGTCGTGGCCACCGCGTCCCCGGCCCGGGGCTCAGGCGCCGGAACGACCCCGGCCCCGCCGCCGATCGGCACCTCCAGGACGTACGCGTTCCCGCTCATCCCCGGCACCTCGTGCGTCTGGAGCACGCCGCCGTGCGCCCGCACGATCCCCCGCACGATCGGCTCGTGGACGGCGTCTCCCCCGGCGTACGGCCCACGCACCTCGATCCGCACCGACTCGCCGCGCTGCGCCGCCGCCACGACGACGGTGTTGTCCAGGTAACCGCCGGTCGACACGGGCGTGTTGCCGGTCGCGTCGACCCCGGCGACGTCGGCGACGAGATGGGCGAGCGCGGTGGCCAGCAGCCGGGAGTCGACCTCGGCCTCGATCGGCGGCGCGTGCACGGCGAACTGCACCCGTCCCGGCCCGATCAGCTCGATGGCGCCCTCGACCCCGGCGGCGACGACGGAGTCCAGCATCACCTTCGCCCGCGTGATCTGGTCGGCGCCCGCGTCCAGCCGCTGGTAGCCGAGGACGTTGTCGATGAGGGTGGTGATCCGCGAGTAGCCCGCCGACAGGTGGTGGAGCACCTGGTTGGCCTCGGGCCACAGCTGCCCGGCGTCGTCCGCGGCCAGGGCGGCCAGCTCACGGCGCAGCTCGTCGAGGGGCCCGCGCAGCGACCGCCCGAGCAGCGTCAGCAGCTGCTCGTGCCGCCCGGCGAGGGCCTCGTACCGGTCCTTCTCCCGCTCCCCGAGGGCGGCGTACCGCTCCTCGCCCGCCGCCAGCTCCTCGGCGTGCTGCTCGCGCAGCTCCTCCAGCTCGGCGACGTGCCGCTGGCGCAGGGCGGTGAGGTCGGAGGCGTGCTCCTCGGCCAGCCGCTCCAGCTCCGCCGCGTGCCGCTCCTCCAGCTCGGCCTTCTCCTCGGCGAGCGTGTCGTACGGCCGCCGGTCGGTGAAGGTCATCACGGCGCCGACCAGCTGGTCCCCGTCGCGCACCGGCGCGGTGGTCAGGTCGACGGGCAGCGCGTCGCCGTTCTTCGCCCACACCACCTGCCCGCGCACCCGGTGCTTGCGCCCGGAGCGCAGCGTGTCCGCGAGCGGCGACTCCCCGTACGGGAACGGCGAGCCGTCCGCGCGGGAGTGCAGCACGAGCGTGTGCAGCTCCTTGCCGCCCAGCTCGCTGGCCCGGTAACCCAGGATCTGCGCGGCGGCCGGGTTGACGAGGACGACCCGTCCGTCGGTGTCCGTCCCCACCACGCCCTCGGAGGCGGCCCGCAGGATCATCTCCGTCTGCCGCTGCGACCGGGCGAGTTCGGCCTCGGTGTCGACGGTGCCGGACAGATCGCGTACGACGAGCATCAGCAGTTCGTCGGAGGCGTACCCGTGGTTGTCGTAGGCCTGCTGGCCCGGGTTCTCCAGGTTGGCGCTGGTGACCTCGACCGGGAACTCGCTCCCGTCGGTCCGCCGCGCCATCATCCGGGTCGGCTTGGTCCGGGCCCGCGGGTCGATGTGGTCGGGCCGCCGCATGGAGCCCGGGATCAGCTTCGAGTCGAACTGCGGCAGCAGGTCCAGCAGCCCACGGCCGACGAGCGCGGTCCCGGGCGTCTCGAACGCCTCCAGCGCGATGGTGTTGGCGTTGACGACCGTGCCGTTGGCGTTGACCAGGACCAACGCGTCGGGCAGCGCGTCCAGTATGGCTGCGAGGCGAGCAGCGCCTCGGGATGGCCTGCTGCTCACGAGACGCTTCCTCCCTGTTACCGCACCTAGCCGACCGCTCGGGCCATCTTGCCAAGGGGCCCGCGACGTGTCACGCGAGGGAGTCTAAGGGCTGCGGTGGTGCCCGCGACGCTGGATGAGAGAGAGGTCGCACGGCGCGGTGGGCGGGAACGGCGGTGTGACGGCGGCCTCCGCGGGGGCGTCGCGAAACCTCCACGGAACGGTCGTCACCCGGGGAAGGCCCCTCACCGGCGCAGATCGGGCAGAAGCGGCACCAGCCGGTCCCACCGGGCCATCTCACACCCGTCACTCCGGTCGAACTCGGCATCGACGGACCGCCCGGCCCAGCTCCCGGTGACGCGCGCGGTGCCTGGGCCGCCGTAGAGCATCGTGCAGACACTGCCCCGCGGCACGGCGGCGAAGGCGTCCCCGCCGCCGTCCCTGGCGCCGCGCGCGACGGCCCGACAGGCGCCACCGGGATCGGGATGCAGCCCGGCGTACCCCCGCTCGGCGCGCCCACCCCGGCAGTACACCTCGTACGTCCCGTCAGCCCCACCGCCCGCGTCCCGCACCGTGACGGTGAGGTGGTCGACGAGGTGCTGGGCGTGCGCGCTGGGAGCGGCGAAGGTGACGGCTCCGAGGCTGACGGCGACGGCGACACGGCGCAGGGCGCCGACGAACATGACCTGAGACATGCCCTGCCTAACGCGACGGGACGCCGGGCGTTGCGCGGGACACCCCCATCGGAGCCTCCCCCCGCTCCCACCGGCGGAAAGGCGACGAGAACGCCTTTGCCCTGCGGCCCACCCGCCTAGTACCGTGGGAGCCGATTGGTGACACCCCGCTCGACTGTGTCATCATCTGCACGCACCGATCGCGCTCGCGCGAGCGGTTGTGCTGGAGGCGTCGCCTAGTCCGGTCTATGGCGCCGCACTGCTAATGCGGTTTGGGGTTTACCCCCCATCGAGGGTTCAAATCCCTCCGCCTCCGCAGCGTCACCCCGAAGCCCCGGCCCAGCGCCGGGGCTTCCGTGTTCTCCCCCTCCGGAACAGCGTTTTCGCAGGTCACAATGGGTAGCGCAAACGGATTTCACATGGCGGCGGCAGTCATGTAATGTTCTTCCTGTCGCCGCGAGCGGCCCGGAAGGGCGGACGAGCGGAGGCAAAAAAACAGAACACAAGCACTCGTAGCTTAACGGATAGAGCATCTGACTACGGATCAGAAGGTTGCAGGTTCGAATCCTGCCGAGTGCGCAGCAGGCCAGGGGCCCCGGAGTGATCCGGGGCCCCTGGCGTTGGTGTCGGGGTGGGCGGTCAGCTGTAGGTCCAGCGCCAGGCGTTGGAGCTGTACGTGCACGTGATCCTCGTGCCGCTCGCGGTGGTCGTCGACGCGCCGTGGTCGCTGTTGCGGCAGAACTGGCCAGCCGAGTAGCAGTTCCCCGAGCCGGAGACGATCGAGCAGGTGCCGACGGTGTCCTGGCCGCTTGATCCGGAACCGGTGTCGGCGTCGGTGTCGGCCGCCTCGACTGTGGCCGTCTTGGTGACGGTGACCGTGGGGGCGGGTCTCGTCTTGGCCTTGGCCTTGACGGTCTCGGTGACCGTCGGACCGGGCTCGGGTGTGGCCGTCACGGTCGCGGTCACGGTGGTGGCGGGCTGGACCTTTGCCTCTACGGGCTCCTGCTGGTCGCTGTCGTTCCCCGTGCCGACGATGAGCGCGCCCGCGAGGAAGAGTCCCGAGCCGCCGAGCCACACGCGCTTGCGCCGCCGCAGCGGGCGGCTGTCGGGCTGGCGTGGCGCTGGTGGCATGGGTGTGGTGTACGGATTGGCCATCTGGTCCCCCCAGGGTGATTCGGGTGGAGTGACCGTAGTGCCCCGCGGTGAGGTGTGTGGAGGGTATGTGAACGAGGTGACCTTTTCGTGACCGGTCTCGGTGGTGGCGTTCCGCGGGGGGTGCGCCGCGGCTACCTCTCTGGTCTTTCCCTTGGGGGCGGTGCATGATCGCGTGCATGTGCGGTCTGGGAGCGGTTGGTCAGGGGGAAGGCGGGGCGGGGTGAGGGTCGGCACCGCTCAGCCGGGCGATCTGGACACGCTGCTGACCTTCCGGACCGAGGCCGCGGGGTGGCTGTCGCGGATCGGCAGTGACCAGTGGCAACGGCCCTATCCGGCGGACCGGCTGCGGAGCGCCGTGGAGGCCGGCGACGTCTTCCTGGTGGAGGACGGGGACGCCGCGGTGGCGACCGTCACCCTCACCGGGCGGGAGACGCGGGGGCTGTGGACGGCCGTGGGGTCGCCCGCCAAGGCACGGCTGATCAGGGCCGATACGGCGGCGTGGTCGCGTTCGTCGGGTATGCCCTCGTCGTACAGGGCCTTCCTGCGGTCCATGATGGCCGTCAGGTACTCCATGGTGGCCTGTTTGCGGCGCCGGTCGTGGTCCTGGGCCGTACCGCGCGCCAGCATCAGGAGCTGCCATGCCAGCGCGCCGAACGCCACGACGCTGACGAGCAGGGAGCCGAAGGAGGCGACCAGGGACCACCGTTCGTAGGACGTCACGGACCGATACGTTACGGACCTTGTTCGGTTCGGGTGGGGGTTTTGTCTGTCCCCGGTGGTCCTGGTCTCGGAGTGGCGTGCCTCTGGACCTATACCGAGCCCGGCCTCGGCTCCTTCGTCGCTGAGCCCTCCCCCGACGCCGCTGACCGAACCGTGCGTTGTCAGTGGGGCCGCCTACGCTTCTGAGTGATGGCACGGACATGGAAGTGCTCGGGGCTGCGGTGGGTGTCGGGGCGGCCCGAGCTGGTGTGGGACGGGGGGCGGAGGAGTGCGCTGGACTGGGGGAAGCGGGTCGCCTTCGGGGTGGTCGAAGGGGGTGTGCGGGAGTGCGTGGGGGCGCGGGGGAACCCCTGTCCGGTGCGGGCCGTCGTCGCCGGGCGGAGTACCGGGGCGCGGTGCGAGACCTGCGGGCGGCTTGACCGGGCGCACTCCGTCGCCGCCGATACCGTCGCCGACGACCCGCGGCCGTACCACGTGTACCTCGCCTGGTTCGGGCCCGGCCTGGTCAAGGTCGGGATCACGGCCGTCGAGCGGGGGTCGGCACGGCTGCTGGAGCAGGGGGCGGTCTGCTTCAGCTGGCTCGGCGCCGGGCCGCTGATGGCGGCACGCCGGGCTGAGGAGCTGTTGCGGGCGGCGCTGGGGGTGCCGGACCGGATCCCGTACGGCGCCAAGCGGGCGGTGCGGGCCGCGCTGCCGGAGGGGGAGGCGGAACGGGCGGAGGACGTGCGGGAGTTGCACGCGCGGGCCGTGGGACTCGCCCAGTGGCCGGAGTCGTTGGTGCGCGAGCCGTGCCAGGTCGTCGACCACGTGCGGGCGTTCGGGCTGGACGGGGGAGGGCCCGCGGCCGTGGGGGAGGTGAGCGAGCTGGCCGCCGGTGGGGTGGTGAGCGGGGAACTGGTGGCCGCCGCCGGGCCCGACCTGCATCTCGGGGCCGCGGGGGAGGTGGTCGTCCTCGACACCCGGCTGATGACGGGGTGGGAGCTGGTCGCCCGCGGAGGGGAGGACGGCGGGCTCACCGTTCCGGTCCGGGCGTTCAGGGCACCGGCAGGCCCGCTCCAGGACGGGCTGTTCTGACGGGTGCCGCCCGGGTCCCGTGCCCGCCCCACCTGAGAGCCACCTGTGCGTTTCTCAGACGAATCACAGGTTCCCGAAAGCGTGCTCTCAGAGCCGGTGGACATCGTGGCCGGCATGACCACGACCTCGCCCCAGGGGCGCACCGAACTGCTGAGGCCGGACGGGAGCCCCGTCCGGGTGCTCGTCGTGGACGACGAGCTGTCCCTCACGGAACTGCTGTCGATGGCCCTCCGCTACGAGGGCTGGCAGATCCGCACCGCCGGGGACGGACACGGCGCCGTCCAGACCGCGCGGCAGTTCCGGCCGGACGCCGTCGTCCTGGACATGATGCTGCCCGACATGGACGGCCTGGCCGTCCTCGGCCGGTTGCGGCGGGAGCTGCCGGACGTCCCCGTGCTCTTCCTCACCGCCAAGGACGCGGTGGAGGACCGGATCGCCGGTCTCACCGCGGGCGGCGACGACTACGTCACCAAGCCGTTCTCCCTGGAGGAGGTGGTCGCCCGGCTGCGCGGGCTGATCCGCAGGTCGGGGGCGGCGGACCGGCGCTCGGAGTCCCTGCTCGTCGTCGGCGACCTCACCCTCGACGAGGACAGCCACGAGGTCACCCGCGCCGGGGACTCCATCCACCTGACCGCGACCGAGTTCGAGCTGCTGCGCTTCCTGATGCGCAACCCGCGGCGCGTGCTCAGCAAGGCGCAGATCCTGGACCGGGTCTGGTCGTACGACTTCGGCGGGCAGGCCAACGTCGTCGAGCTGTACATCTCCTACCTGCGGCGCAAGATCGACGCCGGTCGGGAGCCGATGATCCACACCCGGCGCGGCGCCGGTTACCTGATCAAGCCCGCGGTGTCATGACGGCCCATCCACGCGGACGCCGACGGCCGCGTGGCCTCCGGGGGCCGGGGCGCCAGCCGCGCACGCTGCGGACCCGGCTCGTCGTCGCGTCCGTCGTGCTGATCGCCGTCGTCTGCGCGGTGATCGGCTCGGTCACCACGCTCGCGCTCCGCTCCCACCTCTACGAGCAGCTCGACGGGCAGCTGAACGAGGTCGCGAGGCGTGCCGACGGGGCGCTCGCGCCGCCCGGCGACGGCAGGGACGGCCACCCCGCCACGGCCGAGCCCCTCGACCTCGACACCTTCGTCACCCACGGCCCGCAGCCCAAGGGCACCATCGCCGCCGCAGTCCAGGACGGCACCGTCACCGACGCCCGCGTGGGCAGGGACTCCGCCGACGCCTACGCGATGACGTCCGAGCCGCTCACCACGGCGCAGCTGGCCGCCCTCGCCACCGTCCCGCCGCACGAGGGCACGCCGCGCACCCTCGACCTCCCCGGCCTCGGCGGGTACCGCGTCGCGTACACCACCGGCCCGAACGGCAGCCACTACGTCGCCGTCCCCACCGCCGGTGTCACCAGCACCGTCAACACCCTGATGCTCGTCGAGGTCAGCGTCACCGCCGCCGGTCTCGCCGCCGCCTCCCTCGCCGGGGCCGCCATCGTCGGCGTCGCCCTGCGCCCGCTGCGCCGCGTCGCCGCCACCGCCACCCGGGTCTCCGAACTCCCCCTGCACAGCGGCGAGGTCAACCTCGACGAACGCGTCCCGGAGTCCGAGTGCGACCCGCACACCGAGGTCGGCCAGGTCGGCGCCGCCCTCAACCGGATGCTCGACCACGTGCACGGCGCCCTGCACGCCCGCCAGCGCAGCGAGACCCGGGTACGCCAGTTCGTCGCCGACGCCAGCCACGAGCTGCGCACCCCGCTCGCCTCCATCCGCGGGTACGCCGAACTGACCCGGCGCGGCCGGGAGCGGGTCGGCCCCGACACCCGGCACGCGCTGGGCCGCATCGAGTCCGAGGCGGGCCGGATGACGCTGCTCGTGGAGGACCTGCTGCTCCTCGCCCGCCTCGACGCGGGCCGCCCGCTCCAGTTCGAGCGGACCGATCTCGTCCCCCTCGTCGTCGACAGCGTCAGCGACGCGCGCGCCGCGGGCCGGGACCACGTCTGGCGGCTCGACCTGCCCGACGAACCCGCCCCCGTCGCCGCGGACGCCGCCCGCCTGCACCAGGTGCTGGTCAACCTGCTCGCCAACGCCCGCACCCACACCCCGCCCGGCACCACCGTCACCGCACGGGTCCGGCACAGCGGGGCGTGGCTCTGCGTGGACGTCCAGGACGACGGCCAGGGCATCCCGCCCGCCCTGCTCCCCCATGTCTTCGAACGGTTCGCCCGCGGCGACTCCGCCCGTTCCCGCACCACCGGCTCGACCGGGCTCGGCCTCGCCATCGTGCAGGCCGTGGCCGCCGCGCACGGCGGCGCCGTGACCGTCGACAGCGCGCCCGGCCGGACGGTGTTCACGGTGCGCCTGCCCGCGCTCCCGCGGGCGTGCGCCCACGAGACGCCGTACTCACAGGTGCGGCACAGCCTCAGCACACGGGTGCGACAGGGCGCCTGAGAAGAGTCGGTGCCATGCGAACCGACTCTTCTCCCGGCACCCTGCCGGCGCGGGAGCACCTCCCGGCCGGAGACGCCGGTACGCCTGTCCTGGACGTGGTGATCCCCGTCCACAACGAGGAGAAGGACCTCCAGCCCTGTGTGCTGCGGCTGCACGCGCACCTCGCGCGGACCTTCCCGTACGCCTTCCGCATCACCGTCGCCGACAACGCCTCCACCGACACCACCGCGCTGGTCGCCCGGCGGCTGGCCGAGCGGATCCCGGAGGTCCGGGCCGTACGGCTGGAGCAGAAGGGGCGCGGGCGCGCGCTGCGGGCGGTGTGGTCCGCGTCCGACGCGCCGGTCCTCGCCTACATGGACGTCGACCTGTCCACCGACCTCAACGCGCTGCTCCCGCTCGTCGCCCCGCTGATCTCCGGCCACTCGGACCTGGCGATCGGGTCCCGGCTCGCGCGCTCCTCGCGGGTCGTGCGCGGCGCGAAGCGGGAGTTCATCAGCCGCTCGTACAACCTCATCCTGCGCGGCTCGCTCCAGGCCCGGTTCTCCGACGCCCAGTGCGGGTTCAAGGCGATCCGGCGGGACGTGGCGCGGGCGCTGCTGCCGCTGGTGGAGGACACCGGCTGGTTCTTCGACACCGAGCTGCTGGTGCTCGCCGAGCGCGCCGGGCTGCGCATCCACGAGGTGCCGGTCGACTGGGTCGACGACCCCGACTCCACCGTCCACATCGTCAGCACGGCGACCGACGACCTCAGGGGCGTCTGGCGGGTGGGCAGAGCCCTGGCCACCGGTTCGCTGCCGCTCGACCGGCTCGCGCGGCCCTTCGGTGACGACCCCCGCGACCGCGACGTCAAGGACGTCCCCGGCGGACTGGCCCGCCAGCTCGTCGGCTTCTGCGTCGTCGGCGGCCTGTCCACCCTCTTCTACCTGCTCCTCTACACCGGCTTCCGGTCCTTCACCGGCTCCCAGGTCGCCAACGCGCTCGCGCTGCTCGTCTCCGCGGTCGCGAACACCGCGGCCAACCGGCGCCTCACCTTCGGCGTGCGCGGGCGCGGCGGCGCGGTACGGCACCAGGCGCAGGGCCTCGTCGTCTTCGGTATCGGCCTCGCCCTGACCAGCGGTTCCCTGGCCGCCCTGAGCGCCGCCAGCTCCGACCCCGCGCACTCGACCGAGCTGGCCGTGCTGATCGCCGCCAACCTCGCGGCGACGGTGCTGCGGTTCCTGCTCTTCCGGGCGTGGGTGTTCCCGGAGCAGCGGGACGCCCACCTGGCCGCGGAGCGACACCCGACCCCGACCCCGACCCCCACCCCCACCACCAGCGCCACCTGGCAGGACGCGGCCACACGGCTCCAGCCGGTACGCCCGCACGACACCGATCCGATGGCGACCCGATCCGCCGATCCGAGGGACTTGCGATGACCAGCACCACCGCCCTGCCCGGCCCACCGGCCGCCACCCCACCGGCCGCCACCCCGGCGGCACACGCCGCGCCCGGTACCTCCCTCCCACGGCGGCTGTGGCGCGGCCGTCCCGAGGACCCCCACTGGGTGCGCCCCGCGTTCCTCGGCACGCTGCTGCTGGTCGGCGCCCTCTACACGTACAGCCTCACGGCGTCCGGCTACGCCAACTCCTTCTACTCCGCGGCCGTGCAGGCGGGCAGCCAGTCGTGGAAGGCGATGTTCTTCGGCTCGCTGGACGCGGCCAACGCCATCACCGTCGACAAGCCCCCGGCGTCCCTGTGGCCGATGGCCCTGTCCGTGCGGCTGCTCGGCCTCAACTCCTTCGCGATCCTCTTCCCCCAGGTGCTGATGGCGGTCGCGACGGCCGGGGTGCTGTACGCCTCCGTGCGCCGCCGGTTCGACGCGGGCGCCGGGTTCCTCACCCTCGCGGTCTTCGCGCTGACGCCGGTCGCCGCGCTGATGTTCCGCTTCAACAACCCGGACGCCGCCCTCGCCCTGCTGATGGCGGTCGCCGTGTACGGCACCCAGCGCGCCCTCGAACAGGCGCGGACCAGGTGGCTGGCGTGGGCCGGGGTGGCGATCGGGCTGGCGTTCCTCGTCAAGACGCTCCAGGCGTTCCTGATCCTGCCGGTGCTGGCGCTCGTCTACGTCGTCTGCGCGCCGACCGGGCTGAAGAGGCGCGTCGGGCAGGTGCTGCTCGCCGGGCTGGCCATGGTGGTCGCGGGCGGCTGGTGGGTGGCCGTCGTCGAACTGTGGCCCGCGTCCTCACGGCCGTACATCGGCGGCTCGCAGGACAACTCCTTCCTGGAGCTGACCTTCGGCTACAACGGCCTCGGCCGCATCAACGGCGAGGAGACCGGCAGCGTCGGCGGCGGTGGCGGCCAGGGCGGTGGCCACTGGGGCGAGACCGGCTGGGACCGGATGTTCGGCTCCAGCGTCGGCGGGCAGATCTCCTGGCTGATCCCGGCCGCGCTGATCCTGCTGGTGGCGGCGCTCGTCGCGACCCGCAGGCGGGGCCGCACCGACGCCACCCGCGCCCTGTTCCTGCTCTGGGGCGGCTCCCTGCTGATCACCATGGCGGTCTTCAGCTACATGCAGGGCATCTTCCACGAGTACTACACCGTCGCCCTCGCCCCCTACGTCGCCCCGCTGACCGGCATGGGGGCCGCCCTGCTGTGGCGCGAGCGCGCACGACCCCGGGCCGCGCTGACGGCCGCCGCGGCGATGGCGGCCACGGCCGCCTGGGGATACGTCCTGCTCAACCGCTCCTCCGGCTCCTACCCGGGGCTCAAGTGGCTGGTGCTCGTGGGCGGGCTGGTGGCCGCGCTGGGGCTGGTGTTCGTGGGTCGGCTCGGACGCCGACCGGCCCTGGCGGTGGCGGGACTCGGCGTCGTCGCCGCGCTCGCCGGACCCACGGCGTACTCCCTGACGACCCTGAACGAGGGCCACACCGGGTCGATCGTCACCGCCGGTCCGGCGGTCGCGGGCGGCACGGGGGGCGGGCCCGGCGGGGGGCGTGGCGGTGGTGGCATGGGCGGCGGGCCCGGCGGCGCGGGCGGGTTCCCCGGGCAGAACGGCCAGCCCGGTCAGCGGAACGGCCAGCCGGGCCAGCAGCCCCCGACCGGCGGCTTCCCCAGCCAGGGCCAGCAGGGCCAGCCGGGCCAGCAGGAACAACCCACCACCCCCGGCGGCGCCATGGGCGGCCTCCTCAACGGCTCCACCGTCGACGACGAGGCCAGGGAGCTCCTGGAGACGGACGCGTCGGACTACACCTGGGCCGCCGCCGCCATCGGCTCCCAGAACGCCGCCAGCTACCAGCTCGCCACCGGCGAACCCGTGATGGCCATCGGGGGCTTCAACGGCACGGACCCGTCCCCGACGCTGGCCCAGTTCAAGGAGTACGTGGCCGACGGGAAGATCCACTACTTCATCGCGGGCGGCGGCATGGGCGGCGGCATGGGCGGCGCCGGCGAGGGAGGCTCCTCCCAGATCACCTCCTGGGTCGAGGAGAACTTCAGGGAGGTGACGGCCGGTTCGGCCACCTTCTCAGACCTGACCCAGCCGAACTGACCGCTCGTCTCCCCCGGGGGAGGAGGATTCGGGACGGCGGCGGCGTTGCGGTGCCGGGCCGAGCGGGAAGATGCCCAGGGAGTAGCGAGGAAGGTGCCCCATGGCGAGAGACGGCGCGGCCGGGAGACCGGCGCGGACCAGTGTCTGGCTGGCGGACCGGGCGCGTCACGCCGGCCGGGGCGGCGGGCAGCCGTCGGGGCTCGACCGGGAGCGGATCACCGAGGTGACCGTGCGGCTGCTGGACGCCGAGGGGCTGGCCCGGTTCTCCATGCGGCGGCTGGCGGCGGAGCTGAACGTCACCGCGATGTCCGTCTACTGGTACGTCGACACCAAGGACGACCTGCTCGAACTCGCCCTGGACGCCGTCCACGGCCAACTGGGCCTGCCCGACCCGGAGGCCGACGAGGACTGGCGCGACCAGCTGCGCACGCTCGCCCGCGAGTACCGGACGCTGCTGGTCCGCCACCCCTGGCTGTCGCCGCTGGCCGGTACGTACCTCAACATCGGCCCGCACGCGCTGGCGTTCTCCCGCGCCGTCCAGCGCGTGATCCGCAGGACGGGCCTGCCCGCGCACGGCATGACGGGGGCGATCTCGGCGGTCTTCCAGTTCGTGTACGGGTACGGCACCGTCGAGGGCCACTTCATCGCCCGCAGCGCCGACTTCGGCATGACGCCGGACGACTACTTCCGGCACTCCGTGCGCACGGTGACGGAGTCGCCGACGACCGCCGACGTCGTGGAGGAGTCGAGGGACCTCATCGCGGCGCGCGGCGGCGGCACCGTCGAGGAGATGATGGAACGGGACTTCGCCTTCGCCCTCGACCTGCTGGTGGCCGGCATCGAGGCGATGGTGGCGCGCGGCTGACCGCCGTATCCGGCCCCCGCCCCGTCGGGCGCGGCTACTCCCCCTCCACCAGTCGCGCCGGGAAGCCCCCGGTCGCCACCGGCCCCCACCGCTCCGGCGTGATCCGGATGATCGACTTGCCCTGCCTGACCATGGCGGCCCGGTACTCGTCCCAGTCCGGGTGCTCACCGGCGATGTTGCGGTAGTACTCCACCAGCGGTTCCACCGAGTCGGGCGCGTCGACGACCTCGGCGGTGCCGTCGACCTGGACCCAGGGACCGTTGAAGTCGTCGCTCAGCACGACGAGGCTGACGCGGGCGTCCCGCCTGGCGTTGCGGGTCTTGGCCCGCTCGGGGTAGGTGGAGACGACGATCCGCCCGGAGTCGTCGACGCCGCAGGTCAGCGGAGACGCCTGGGGGCTGCCGTCGGACCGGCGGGTGATCAGCAGGGCGCGGTGCCGGGGCCGTACGAAGTCGAGCAACTCGGACAGGGAGACGCGGGTGTTGGTCGCGATGTTCGGGGCCATGTCGGCAGCCTAGACACTTCGCGGCTAGAGTTCTGTACATCCTGTGCTCGCAGTCGGGAATGTGCTGCGGAGCTTTTCTGCGCATGGCCTTTCAGTGCCGTGCACGCCGAAGAGGTTCGTGGTGACAGCGTCTGAGTTCTCTGGTGTGTCCGATTTCCCGGCCGACGGTGCCGAACCCCGTGATCCCGGGGCGGGTCCGCGTGCCCCGAGCGGCTTCGAGCTGGCCGAGGCGCTGGCGCTGGCCGCCCGGCAACTGCACGACGCCAGCACCGCGCAGGGCACCCTGCGCACCGCCGTCCGGCTCGCGGTACGGCTGCTGCCCGGCGCGGAACACGCCGCCGTCACGGTGGTCGACCGGGGCGACGGCCACCGTACGGTCGCCTGGTCCGACGACCTGGTGCGCACGGTGCAGGGCACCTCACTCCCGTACTGGACCGCCCTCTGGCACACCCCCGTGGTCCGCCTCCCGGACGACGAGGCGACCGGCACCGGCGCCCGGGCCGGGACGGCGATCCCCGCCGGGGCCGACGATCCGGACACCGGCATCCTGCTGCCCGGACCGGGGCTCGCCTCCGCGCTGGCGCTGCGGCTGCGGGCGGACCGGCGCCGCCTCACCGTGCTCACCGCGTACGCCAGGCTGCCGCGCGTCTTCGACGACACCGCCGCCCAGGTCGGACGGCTGTTCACCGCGCACGTCAGCCTGGCGCTGGAGTCGGCGACGGAACGCGAACAGCTCACCGAGGCGATGCGCACCCGCGACCTGATCGGACAGGCCACCGGCGTGCTCATGGAACGCCTGGACATCGACGCGGCGGAGGCCTTCGGCAGCCTGGTGCGGGCCTCCCAGCGGGAGAACGTCAAACTCCGTGACCTGGCCCGCCGCCTGGTCGACGAGTCGCGGCGCACCGTGTGACGATCCCGGCCGCGGGCCTCAACCCGCCTTTTCGGGATACCCGTACGGTCATGAGCCCCGACACCAACGACACACTGGAAATGGCGATGGTGCGCAGCAGTGGACTCGACACGCTGCTGCACGACCTGACCGACCGTGCCGTCCAGGAGGTGCCCGGCGCCGCCGCGTGCAGCGTCACCGTACGCCGCTCCGGACGGCTGCTCACGCTCGCGGGCAGCGGCGGTATGCCCGGCGGACTCGACCAGCGGCAGTACGAGAACGGCGAGGGGCCCTGCGTGGAGGCGGCCCGCACCCAGGCCGAGCAGTACGCGCCCGACCTGACGGCGGAGTCCCGCTGGCCGGATTACCGGGCGTACGCGCTGTCGGTGGGCGTGCGCTGTGTGCTGGCCCTGCCGCTGGCCGTGGAGCCGCAGACGGGCGCCGCCATCAACCTGTACGGCACCGAGCCGGGCTCGCTGGGCGAGAGCCGGGGCGCGGCGCGGGCGTTCGCGGCCCGCGCCGCGGACACCATCAGCGTCGCGCTGCGCATCGAACGGGAGCGGACCTCGGTGGCCGACGTCCGCACCGCGCTGCTCTCCCGCAGCGTCATCGACCAGGCCATCGGCATCCTGATGGCCCAGGAACGGGTCAGCGCCCAGCACGCGCTGGCCCGGCTGCGGCGCCTGTCACAGGACCGGAACGTCAAACTCCGCGACCTGTGCGGCGCGTTGGTGGCGAGAGTCGGCGGTACGGACGCACCCCCGCCCGTGCCCCGCACCTCCACGCCCCGCACGTCCACGCCCCGGACGCCCCCGTCACCCGGTCGGCAGTGACGCGCCCCGTACCGCCTGCACGTCCAGCTCCACCCTGAGCGTCGTACCGACGGCGGCGATGCCCGCCTGGACGACCTGGTCGTAGTGCATCGCGAAGTCCTCGCGGCGCAGTTCGGCCGTGGCCCGGAAGGCCGCGCGGGTGCCGCCCCAGGGGTCGGCGCCGGTGCCGAGGTAGGCCAGGGCCAGGTCGACGGGGCGTACGACGCCGCGCAGGTCCAGCTCGCCGTGGACGGTCCAGCGGTCGGGGCCGTCCGCGGTGAGTCCGGTGGAGCGGTAGGTGATCTCGGGGTGGTTCCCGGCGTCCAGGAAGTCCGCGGAGCGCAGGTGGGTGTCGCGGGTGCCGTTGCCGGTGTCGATGGAGGCGGCGCGGATGACGGCGTCCACCCGGGACTTCGTGACGTCGTCCGGCGCGATCTCGACCGACGCCGCGAAGTCCGTGAACCGGCCCCGCACACTGGAGATCCCCAGGTGCTGGGCGACGGCGGCCACGCTGGAGTGCGCCGGGTCGACGGTCCACGGCCCCGGCGGCGGCAGCTCCTCCCCGCCCTGCCGGACCAGCGTCACCGTCCCCGCCTCGGCCCGCCCGCTCGCGGTGACCAGCGCGCCGACGGCCGTGGGCGCGTACCCGACGGCGGTGACGATGACCGTGTACGCCCCCGGGGGCAGCGCCGTCGCGTCCCGCACGGCGCCCCCGGCGTCCGCCTCCGCGCGCAGCACCTGCGCCCCGCGCATGTCGGTCACCGTGACGACCGCGTGCGAGACGGCCCATCCGTCCCGGGTGCGGACCTTCGCGGTCAGTCCCATGTCTCACTACTCCCGTTGGCTGGAACCGGCCCGGGGAGCGCGTCACCGCTACAGAGCGCGCTCCCCGGGCCGGGGTCTGCTGTCCTACTCGGCCGGGTGGGCCAGTTCGATGTCGTGGTCGTCGGCGCCCGCGCCGCCGACGGCCAGCGAGGTCGCCACGGGCGGGTAACCGGTGGCGATGACCGTGTACTCGCCGCCGTCCAGGTCGGTGAAGGCGTACGCCCCGTCCGCCCCGGTGGTGGCCGAGCCGACCACGTTGCCCGCCGCGTCGACGAGCGTCACGCGGGCGTCGGCGAGCGGACCGTGCGGCGCGCGGACGACGCCCCGCACCCGGGCCCCGGCGTCCAGCTCGACCTCGACACGGGTGACCCCGGTGCCGCCCACCTCCACGGGCAGCGCGCTCGGCCGGTACCCGGTGGCGTTCACCGCGACGGTTACGGCCCCCGGCACCAGCTCCGTGAAGGAGAACTCGCCCTGCGCGCCGGTGGTCCCCCCGGCCAGCAGGTCGCCGCGCACATCGGTGACGACGACCATCGCGTCCGGCAGGGGCTCCCCGCTCCCGGCCGCCCGCACCAGCCCGCTCAGCCCACTGGTGCCGCCGAGCAGGACGTCGTACGACAGCGGCTCGCCGTTCACCACGATGGTGGACGCCTGCGGCTGGAACCCGTCGGCGGAGGCGATCAGGACGTACGAGCCCTCGCCCGGCGCGTCCACGGCGTAGGAGCCGTCGGGCTGCGCGACCGAGCGGCCCAGCTGGCGGCCGGAGAGCGAGATCAGCGTGACGGCGGCCTGCGGGACGGGCGCGTCCTCGGCGCCGCGGATCTGGCCGCGGACGGGGATGCCGGTGGGGGCGCCGGTGGCGGGCACAGGGGTGGCGGGCACGGGCGTGGCGGGCACGGGCGTGGCGGCTTCCCGCTCGACCTCGGCGACCGGCGCCGGAACCGGAGCCGCTTCCTCCGCAGGCTTCTCCGCTGCCTGCGACTGCGACTGCGCCAGCGCCGAGCTGGTCCGCAGCGGAACCTCCTTGATGAAGACGGAGAACACCAGCGCGAGCAGCGCGACCGGTGCCGCGTACAGGAACACGTCCGCGATGCCATGGCCGTACGCGCCCTCGACCACGGTCCGCAGCGGGCCGGGCAGCGCGTCCACGTCGGGGATGCTGCCGGTGCCCGAGCCGGACTCGGCGAGTGCGGCGGCGTACTTCGGGTCGAGGGTGGCGAGCCCGTCCTCCAGGTGGTCGGTGATGCGGTGGCTGAGCACCGCGCCCAGCGCGGAGACGCCGACCGCGCCGCCCAGGGAGCGGAAGAAGTTCACGACGGAGCTGGCGGCGCCCAGATCGCTCGGGACCACCTGGTTCTGCGTGCAGAGCACCAGGTTCTGCATCATCATGCCGACGCCGAGACCCAGCAGCGCCATGGAGACGCCGACGTGCCAGTACACGGTGTCGTACCGGATGGTGCCGAGCAGTCCGAGCCCGCCGGTCACAAGCACACCACCGGCGAGCAGCCACGCCTTCCAGCGCCCGGTGCGGGTGATGACCTGCCCGGAGACGGTGGAGGAGACGAAGAGGCCGGCGATCATCGGGATGGTCATGACGCCGGACATGGTCGGCGACTTGTCGCGGGCCAGCTGGAAGTACTGGCTGAAGAAGATGGTGCCCGCGAACATCGCGATGCCGACGAACAGCGAGGCCAGCGACGCCAGCGTGATCGTGCGGTTCCGGAACAGCCGCAGCGGGATGATCGGCTCGGACGCCCTCGTCTCGGTGAGCAGGAAGAGCGCGAGCAGCGCCAGCGTGCCGCCGACCATGGCGTACGTCTGCGTGGACACCCAGTCGTACTTGTCACCGGCGAACGTCACCCAGATCAGCAGCAGGCAGACCGCGGCGGTGATGAGGAACGCGCCCGCCCAGTCGACCTTGACCTGGCGCTTGACGACCGGGAGGTGCAGGGTGCGCTGGAGCACGACCAGGGCTATGACGGCGATCGGCACGGCGACGTAGAAGCACCAGCGCCAGCCGAGCGAGTCGGTGTCGGTGATCACACCGCCGATCAGCGGGCCGCCGACCATCGCGGTCGCAAAGGTCGCGCCGAGGTAGCCGTTGTACCGGCCGCGCTCCCGCGGGGAGATCATCGCCGCGAGGATGATCTGCGCGAGCGACGACAGACCGCCCATGCCGATGCCCTGCACCGCGCGGAAGGTGATCAACATGCCCGGGTTCTGCGACAGCCCGGCCGCGGCCGAGCCCAGCACGAAGATGACGAGCGCCAGCTGCACCAGCAGCTTCTTGGAGACCAGGTCCGCGAGCTTGCCCCACAGCGGGGTGGACGCGGTCATCGTCAGCAGCGACGCGGTCACGACCCAGGTGTAGGCGCTCTGGCCGCCGCCGAGGTCCGTGATGATCTGGGGCAGGGCGTTGGAGACGATCGTCGACGACAGGATCGCGACGAACATGCCGAGCAGCAGACCGGTGAGCGCCTCCATGATCTGCCGGTGCGTCATGGGGGCGTCGCCGGTGTGGTGGCCCCCCGAGTGCTTGGCGTGGGCCCGCACACCGGATGGTGTGGTCGTTGCCATGGGCTTCCTTTTCCTACGTGGTGTCTTCGGGTGTACGGGGACGCGGGTGGTCGGCGCGCCTATGCGGGCGGCGACGGGGTGGGCGTGGATGCCGGTGCCGGTGCCGGTGTCTGCGTCGGCGTCTGCGTCGGTGTCCGCGTCGGTGTCGGCCAGGCCGGCGTCGTACGGCAGTCGCCGAAGCTCTCGCGCAGCCGGGTCATCAGCCGGACGAGCTGGCCGATCTCGTCGTCGGTCCAGTCGCCCAGCCGCTCGGCCAGCAGCGCGCTGCTGCGCCGGGACAGCTCGTCGAGGACGGCGCGCCCCGCGGGGGTCAGCCGCAGGATGCGCGAGCGCTTGTCCCCGGGGTCGGGGGAGCGGACGATCCAGCCGCGCTCGGCGACGTGCGCGACATGGCGGCTGGTGACGGACATGTCGACCGCGAGCAGCTCCGCCAGCCTGCCGATGCGCATGTCGCCGTGCCGGTCGAGCAGGGTCAGCACCGTGGCCGAACCGCCGGGACAGTCGGTGGGCAGCACCCGGCCGATGTCCCGCTTGACGGCTCCGAGCGCGCTGAGCTGACGGGCCAGCTCCTCGTACTGCGCCTGTTCGGCCATGGACCACTCCCTGATTTGTTGCTTAGGGCAACCATAGAAACAGTTGGTTGCCGCAGGCAAATGAAAAACGGGTGGTACGGCACAAAAACTTGGCAAAGGCAAGTATTGGCGACCGTAAAGGTGCAGGTGACGTCTGCCGCGGCTGAGCGACGCCGGTCAGGCGCCCCGCACTTGGGCGTCCCCCGCCTTTTCGCTAGGGTCTCGGCCCATGGCCAACACCCAGAATCCCCAGGGCAACCCGGACCCCGCGGGCAACACCCAGATGTTCCGCGCGTTCGTCGACGAGGCCCCCCAGGGCCGCCAGCAGCAGGCCGCCTCCGCCGGTCCCCGTCTCGGTCTGATCATCGGCGTCGTCGTCGCCGTGGCGATCGTCGCGGCGGTCGCCTGGCTGGCGCTGAAGTAACGGACGCCGGTGGGGCCGCTCCCACCGCACGGAGACGTCCCGCGTCTCCACGCGCGTCCCGAGCGGCACCCTCCATACCGCCACGCACACCGTCCAGTCCCCCGTCTTCCGCGCACCCGGCCCGATCGGCGCCGGAAGCGCCTCGGTGGACTCGACGGTGCCCCAGTCGACGCCGGGCGCGCCGATGACGGGGGCCCTGATCTGGCGGAAGCCGGGAACTCGGGGGAGGGCGCCGAAGGTCGGCGTGCCCGAAAGCACCGAAGACCCGCCGGTGGTTGTGGAACCCGACGCTCGCCCGCTCACACCGCCGAGTCGGAGTCCGACTCGGCGCCTACGTGGATGTCTCGTCCTCATCGAGAGGCGGCAGCCGCACCCCCGCCGAGGGCGTCACCGCCGTACCGCTGCCGGACGAGGCACCGGCACCGCCGACGGCGATGACCGCCCGCACCGCCGCCGCCCCGACCGGAGGCGAGGACGGTGCCCGCGCAGAGGACGACCGCCGACGCGACCGTGCGGGCGCCTCGGCGGCCACGGGCCCGGGCGGGCCCGACGCTTCTCACGGCTGGGAGCATCGCGCCATGGTGGCTGACGCCCCGTCAGTGGCGCAGGACGGTACGGCGGACAGCGGGATCAGTCCGAGATGAGCCCTTCCCGCAGCTGCGCCAGGGTCCGGGTCAGCAGCCGGGAGACGTGCATCTGGGAGATGCCGACCTCGTCGCCGATCTGCGACTGGGTCATGTTGGCGAAGAAGCGGAGCATGATGATCCGCCGCTCGCGGGGCGGCAGCTTGGCCAGCAGCGGCTTCAGGGACTCGCGGTACTCCACGCCCTCCAGCGCCGTGTCCTCGTAGCCGAGCCGGTCGGCCAGGGAGCCCTCGCCGCCGTCGTCCTCGGGGGCCGGGGAGTCCAGGGAGGAGGCGGTGTAGGCGTTGCCGACCGCGAGGCCGTCGACGACGTCCTCCTCGGAGACGCCGAGCACGGCGGCCAGTTCGGTGACCGTCGGGGAGCGGTCCAGCTTCTGGGACAGCTCGTCGCTCGCCTTGGTGAGGGCCAGCCGCAGCTCCTGGAGGCGCCGGGGCACCCGCACCGACCAGGAGGTGTCCCGGAAGAACCGCTTGATCTCGCCGACGACGGTCGGCATCGCGAAGGTCGGGAACTCGACCCCGCGTTCGCAGTCGAAGCGGTCGATCGCCTTGATGAGGCCGATGGTGCCGACCTGGACGATGTCCTCCATCGGCTCGTTGCGCGAGCGGAAACGGGCCGCCGCGTACCGGACCAGGGGGAGGTTCAGCTCGATCAGGGTGTCCCGGACGTAGGCGCGCTCGGGGCTTGACTCGTCCAGCGTGGCGAGCCGCAGGAACAGGGAGCGGGACAGCGTTCGGGTGTCGATGACTTCCGGGGTCTCCGGAGCCGGAAGGACCGGGACCGCCGCGGCCGGGAGGGCCGGAGCGTCGTGGATGGCGTCGATGGCGTCGAGCGCGTCGAGCGCCTCGGGCGCTGTCTCGCTCTTGGTGAGCGTGAGCACCTTCGAGCTGCCCTGTTCTGCGGACATGCCACCCCCTTTGGGTCGCGGGACGGTCGTGGCGGACGCTCCCGTGGAGGAACGCAGCCTTCACCTGAATACCGGAGCCGGGGCACCGGCAAACGCGCTTCCGGCAGAATGTCACATGTCGGCAACACGCTGTAGTGACATGTCGACAAGTAAAACGCGAATCAGCGCTGGCAACAGGGGGTCTGACGGCTTCTCAGCGCGCGAACGGCACCATCGTCCCTGGTGAGCGATTCGCTCGCAACGGTGACGGCTCGCTTCCGCTTTCGGTTGTGCGCCGGTGGAGTCCGGATCGAGCCGCCTGGCCTGCGGGAAGCGCCGGACCCGGCGGGCCCGTCGGGCCCTACGCGTCGATCCGGTTGGCGGACCGCAGCCGCTGGAAGCTGCGCGCGAGGAGCCGGGAGACGTGCATCTGGGAGACGCCGAGTTCCGCGCTGATCTGCGACTGGGTGAGGTTGCTGTAGTAGCGCAGCAGCAGGATCCGCTGCTCCCGCTCGGGCAGTTGCACCAGCAGGTGCCGTACGAGGTCCCGGTGCTCGACGCCGTCCAGCGCGGGGTCCTCGTAGCCGAGCCGGTCGAGCAGCCCCGGCAGCCCGTCGCCCTCCTGGGCGGCCTCCAGGGAGGTGGCGTGGTACGACCGCCCGGCCTCGATGCAGGAGAGCACCTCGTCCTCGGTGATCCGCAGCCGCTCGGCGATCTCGGCGGTGGTCGGGGAGCGCCCGAACGCCGTGGTCAGGTCCTCGGTGGCGCTGTTGACCTGCACCCACAGCTCGTGCAGACGGCGCGGTACGTGGACGGTGCGGACGTTGTCCCGGAAGTACCGCTTGATCTCGCCGACGACGGTGGGCATGGCGAAGGTCGGGAACTGCACGCCGCGGTCCGGGTCGAAGCGGTCGATGGCGTTGATGAGGCCGATGGTGCCGACCTGGACGACGTCCTCCATCGGCTCGTTGCGGGAGCGGAAGCGGGCGGCGGCGTAGCGGACCAGCGGGAGGTTGGCCTCGATCAGTGCCCCACGGACCCGGTCGTGCTCCGGCGTGCCCGGCTGAAGCTCCTTGAGCTGTCCGAAGAGCACCTGCGTGAGCGCCCGGGTGTCGGCGCCACGGCTGCGCTGCGGGGTGGCGGCGGCCGGGGCGGGAGCCTCTTCCTGGGGCGGCGCAGTACTGGCCGACACGGTCAACGCCACCTCTTCTTCGGTCTCTCTGCGGTCAACTCATCCGTCAACTCATCCTTCAAAAGCGGTCATAGCATCACAAGACATGTGCACCGTGTGCAAGCACCACAAAGTGCCGTGTTGGTGGTGATTCATGACAAAAGCCCCCCGTCTCGTCGACGGAGGGCCGGGTGCCAGCCGGGGCGCGGGAGGCTCAGAACTCGTAGTCGGCGACCACCCAGGTGGCGAACTCGCGCCAGAGCGCGACGCCCGCCTGGTGCTCGGGGTGCTCCACGTACCGGCGCAGCGCGTCGGCGTCCTCGAAGGCGGAGTTGATGGCGAAGTCGTAGGCGATGGGACGGTCGCTGAGGTTCCAGCCCAGCTCCCAGAACCGGATCTCGGAGATCTTCCCGTCCAGGGCGCGGAAGGCCGCCACCCCGTCGGCCACGCGCGGGTCGTCGCGCCCGACACCCTCGTCGAGCTTGAACAGGACCAGGTGGCGGATCATGACTTACCTCCGTTGGCCACCCAGGTGGCGAAGTCGCCCAGCGCCTTGGCGGCGTCCGATATGCCCTCGAACCCTATCTGGACGTAGTCGGCTGCCTTCTCCGGATCCGTGATGATCAGATAGAGGACGAAGACCACGACTACGTAGACGGCGATCTTCTTGGCGTTCACCGCCATACGCGGCCTCCCCTGTCTCCGCTGCTGGTGTGGTGCACGAGCACTGAAGTGGTACACGAGCGCGCACATGATCGCACGAAGGGCCCCGTCTGACGACGGGGCCCTTCTTCGGCGGTAGCGGAGGGATTTGAACCCTCGGTGACTTGCGCCACACTCGCTTTCGAGGCGAGCTCCTTCGGCCGCTCGGACACGCTACCGAGGGAGACACTACCCCAAGGTGGGCCGTGCTTTGAAATCGATTCCGGGGGTGCGGGAGTGCGCCCCCGGGGTGTGAGGGGCTCAGCGGGCGCGGAAGAAATCGGTGAGGAGCCCGGCGCACTCCGGGGCGAGCACGCCCTCGATGACCTCGGGCCGGTGGTTGAGGCGCCGGTCGCGGACGACGTCCCAGAGGGAACCGGCCGCGCCCGCCTTGTCGTCGCGGGCGCCGTAGACGACCCGGTCGACGCGGGACTGCACGAGCGCACCGGCGCACATCGTGCAGGGCTCCAGCGTCACGACGAGCGTGCAGTCGGTCAGCCGCCACGCGCCGAGGCGTACGGCGGCCCGGCGGATGGCCAGCACCTCCGCGTGAGCGGTCGGATCGCCGGTCGCCTCACGCTCGTTGTGCCCGGTCGCGAGCACCGTCGTGCCGTCGGCGGCCAGCACGACGGCCCCGACGGGGACGTCCCCGCCCCGGGCCGCCTCGCGGGCCTCGTCCAGGGCGAGCCGCATGGCGGCCCGCCAGGGATCGCGTACGGGGTCGGGTACGGAGTCGGGTACGGAGGCGTGCGCCTCGGGGCGTACGGGTGGTGTACCGGGTCGCGGTTCGGGTTCGGGCGGGGTCAGCGGACGGTCTCCAGTACCTCCGAGGCGCCCAGGGCCCCGGCGATCTCGGTGAGCGCGTCCTCCGACAGCGACAGCAGTTCCTTCTCACTGACGCCGAGGTCGTCGAGGATGCCGGTGTCGCCGACCGGGCCGTGCGGCACGGCCTCGGCGGAGCCGCCGTCCCCGGTGTCGTCGTCCTCGTCCTCACCGTCCTCGGTGCCGTCGAGGTCGAGGGCGTCCAGGTCCGGGTCGTCGTCCCCGGGTTCCCTGCCGAGCAGTTCGTCGGTCAGCAGGATCTCGCCGTAGCTGCTGCGGGCAGCGGCGGCCGCGTCCGAGACGTAGATACGGGGGTCGTCCTCGCCGTCGAGCCGGACGACGCCGAACCAGGCGTCCTCCTGCTCGATCAGGACGAGCACCGTGTCCTCGTCGGGAGAGGCTTCCCGGGCCAGGTCGGCCAGATCCGACAGGGTCTCCACATCGTCGAGCTCCGTGTCGCTCGCTTCCCACCCGTCTTCGGTGCGCGCGAGCAGTGCGGCGAAGTACACCGTGACTCTCCCACTGGTCATAGGCGTGCCGGTTGGGGGTCCCCCCGGCGGAGGTTTCGGGCGGAGAGAGCTGGGCTCCGAGCCCCACCCACTCGGAATCGTGGCAGAAACAAGGCGATCAGGGGATGTCTTCCGCTCCCTGTGTCCCGTGGTTTTGACCGCACCCTCGCGCTCATCCACCAGCACACTCGTTGCCACCACGAGCGGATCGTACGCGCCTTTGGCCATGGGTCACGCACGCCCACCCGGTCTCCGGTGTCGGCTGCCCCTACCAGCGGAACGTCCGCATACGCATCGCCTGCCGCAACCGCGCCACCTTCACCCGCCGCGGCTGCACCCGCTCCCGCAACGCCCGCGCCTCCGCCAACTCCCGCAGGAACAGCGCGCGCCGCCTCCGCCGGTCGGCGTCGGGTTCGGGGACGTCGGGGGCGGGTTCGCGGGCAGGGTCGCGGTCGCGGTTGTGGCTGCGGTCGCGGGTGGTCGGGTCCGGTCGGTTGCCCTTGCCCGTACGGCTTTCCTCGGTCACGCCGCCTCCTCCCTTCGCGCGGCCGGCCAGGGGACCGCGCGGTCGCTCCCGGTCGCGCCGTCTCTCCGGCAGGGCCGCTCTCCGGGGCCGTGACGTCCGCCGCACTTCACGCGCCCCCGCGTGAACGCCCGACCCGTTCCCTCCACCTTCCCCCAGACGGGCGGTTTGGTACCACCGTCGGCGCGGCGCGTGCGGGTCGGGGCGCGGTTACTGTTAGGTCATGCGCCTCCATGTCGTCGACCACCCCCTGGTCGCCCACAAGCTCACCACGCTGCGCGACCAGCGCACCGACTCCGCGACCTTCCGGCGTCTCGCCGACGAGCTGGTCACCCTGCTCGCCTACGAGGCCACCCGCGACGTCCGCACCGAACAGGTCGACATCAAGACGCCGGTCGCCCAGACCACCGGCGTCAAGCTCTCCCACCCGCGCCCCCTGGTCGTGCCGATCCTGCGCGCCGGGCTCGGGATGCTGGACGGCATGGTGCGGCTGCTGCCGACCGCCGAGGTGGGCTTCCTGGGCATGATCCGCAACGAGGAGACGCTCCAGGCGTCCACGTACGCCACCCGGATGCCGGAGGACCTCTCAGGCCGTCAGGTGTACGTGCTCGACCCGATGCTCGCCACCGGCGGCACCCTCGTCGCCGCGATCCAGGAGCTGATCAAGCGCGGCGCGGACGACGTCACCGCCGTGGTCCTGCTGGCCGCCCCCGAGGGCGTCGAACTCATGGAGCGCGAACTCGCCGGTACGCCCGTCACGGTGGTCACCGCCTCCGTGGACGAGCGTCTCAACGAGCACGGCTACATCGTCCCCGGCCTCGGCGACGCCGGTGACCGGATGTACGGCTCGGCGGAGTAGCCGAGCCGCGCCCCCGCCCGCCGCTCAGCAGTCCTTGGCCGCCCCCGACGCCTCCGGCTCGGGTTCGGTCAGCCTGGCCAGGGTCCGGTTCGCCTCCGGCGCCGTGGCCAGCCTCCGGAAGCCGTCGCCGATGATCAGGTCCACGGCGACGTCCTTGCGCTGGGCGTCGGTACGGCGTTCGGCGGCGGGAAGCTGCGCGCCGAGGACGGGCAGCGCGGTGTCGAGGGCGGCGGCGGGGCCGAGCACCACTCCGGCGCCCTTGACCTTCTTGTCGTACTCCTTGGTGGCGTTGCCCACCTCGCCGATCTTGAAGCCACGCTTCTTCAGCTCGTCGGCGGTCTTCTGGGCGAGCCCGGTCCGCGTCGTCGCGTTGAGCACGTTGACCGTGATCTGGCGGGGCGCGGGCAGCGCCGCGGCCCGCGCCGAGCCCTTGCCCGCGCTGGGTGACGGACTCGCGCCCGCGGGGCAGCCAGCCCCGTTCCCGGCCGCTGACGCCTTGTCACCGCCGCCCGTGAAGACGTCGACGAGCTGGAGCGTTCCCCAGCCCACCATGCCGAGGGCGGCGACCGAGGCGACGCCCGCGAGGACGAGCCTGCCGCGTCGCCGGGGACGTCGCATCCGCGGGTACTTGTCCCCCGTGATCCGGTACTGGCCGCCCATGCCGGGGGGAGTCAGCATGCTCATGGGCGCAGCGTAGTGCGCCGGGGCGGCGATGCCTACTAGATGATCATTCGACAGGGCGCGGTCCGGCCGAAAGGACCCGAAAGGGTCAACGGGACGGTGCCGCGCCGGTGTCCCCCCGGGGGCGTCAGTCGAGTTCGAGCACGCGCGCGTGCAGCACCTGGCGCTGCTGGAGGGCCGCCCGGACGGCGCGGTGCAGGCCGTCCTCCAGGTACAGGTCGCCCTGCCACTTCACGACATGCGCGAAGAGGTCGCCGTAGAAGGTGGAGTCCTCGGCGAGGAGTGTCTCCAGGTCGAGTTGCTGCTTGGTCGTCACGAGCTGATCGAGGCGGACCGGGCGCGGTGCGACGTCCGCCCACTGCCGGGTGCTCTCCCGGCCGTGGTCGGGGTACGGCCGGCCGTTTCCGATGCGCTTGAAGATCACACGGAAAGCCTACCGGTCCTGACGTTCCGGGCGCAGCCGTGCGGGCTGAGTGCGGGCCGCGAAATGACGTCGTAAACCCACGTAAAGCGGAAGGTCCTCCGGAAACGGCGGGCCGGGGTGGGGTGCGTGCGGTGTGCACAGGCTGTGGACGGCGGGGCGCGGCGGAGGCGGCCACTCCGTCTCCGCCGCGCCCCGCCCGGGCCCGTCAGCCCTGTTCCCGGCCGCCCTTCGCGGACTGCCGTTCGGGGCGCTGTTCGGCGCGGGTCACGGACTGCGGGGGCCTGTTGCGTACGGCCTCGGCGCGCAGGAGGGCGCGCAGGACCGCGTACGGGTCACTGGGCATGGGTGTGGTTCCGTCCTTGCGGTGTCGATCGGTGACTGGTGGCTGCCGTCAGGGCGGAGCCGTCAGCAGATCAGCACCACGCAGCGCAGGGTCCGGAGGGCGTACGGCGGTGGCGGGGGCGCGGCGGGGTGGGGGGTGTGGGCCGCGGGGGGAACGCGCGGGGGCCCCGGGTCCGTCGGGCGCTGCGGTACGGCGGGGCGGTGCGCGCCCCTGCCCGGTGCCCGCAGGGCCGTGTCGAGGGGGTCGGCCTCCGCCACCGTACCGCCGCTCTCGGCGGTCACCGTCACCGGCGGTACCGCCCGCGCCCCGGCGTGCGCCCCCGGCACGCACAGGACGAGCAGCAGCACCAGCGCCCGTAGCCACGCGTGACGGCGGTCAGGGCGGGGCGTACGGCTCATGTCCGGACGTCTCCCCGGCGGTGCCGCCGGAGCCATCCCGCCGCTCCGCAGATGCACCCGCCCGGCCCAGCGCACGACCCGCCGCCTCACCACCCGTGCCTCACACCTCGCGCGGCACCCGGCCCGCCCGCCGCCTGATGCCGAACCCGGTGACGATCTCGACGACGCCGACCGCGACCAGCCAGCAGCCGCCGACGACGGTGAGTACGGCGACCGACTCGAACGGCGAGACGATCAGCACGACGCCCGCGAGCAGGGTGACGATCCCGAGCAGGAGCTGCCAGCCGCGCGCGGGCATCGCCGGGTCGGAGGCGGCGGCCAGGGTCTGGGTGAGGCCGCGGAACAGCCAGCCGACGCCGATCCACAGGGCGAGCAGCAGGATCGACTGGAGGGCGCCGCGGAAGCAGAACAGGCCGAGCAGGATGGACAGCACGCCGCTGACGAAGGCCATGACGCGCAGCGCGGTGGTCCGGTGCGTACCGAAGGCGGCGGCCAGTTGGAAGGCGCCGCTGAGGAGGAGGTAGAGGCCGAACAGCACGCCGGCGGCCCGCAGTGAGGCGCCCGGCCAGACCAGGACCAGGACGCCCAGGACCAGCGAGGCGACGCCGGTGAGCAGGAGGGCCTGCCAGGCGGAGCGGGAGAGCAGGTGCAGGGGGCCCTCGAAGGGGGGTTCGGGACCGTCGTACCGCTGCCGTCCTCGGGCGGTGGCGTGCGCGTGGCGGTCGTCGTACTCCGGGCCCCAGGGGGAGCCGTTCGGTGCCTCGGTCATGGTCCATGCTGGGGGCGGGCGGGGACGGGGCGCACGCCGGGGCGGGCCACCCGGTGGACGGCCCCGCCGCTACTTCTTCCTGGCTGCCTTGGTCGCCTTGGCCGCCGCCTTCATCTCCTGTTTGTGGGCCCGGACCTTCGCCAGCGACTCCGGGCCGGTGATGTCCGCGACGGAGCGGAAGCTCCCCGGCGTCCCGTAGTCGCCCGCCGCCTCCCGCCAGCCCTCGGGGCGTACGCCGAGCTGCTTGCCGAGCAGGGCGAGGAAGATCTGCGCCTTCTGCCTGCCGAAGCCGGGCAGTTCCTGGAGTCGTCGCAGCAGTCCGGGGCCGGTGTCGGCGTCGGCCCAGACGGCGCTCGCGTCACCGTCGTAGTGCTCGACGAGGTACTGGCACAGCTGCTGGACGCGCTTGGCCATCGAGCCGGGGTAGCGGTGTACGGCCGGTTTCGCGGCGAGCAGGGCGGCGAAGGAGTCGGGGTCGTGCGCGGCGATCTCGTGGGCGTCGAGGTCGTCCGCGCCGAGGCGGGCGGCGATGGTGGCGGGGCCCTTGAACGCCCATTCCATCGGCACCTGCTGGTCCAGCAACATGCCGACGAGCGCGGCGAGCGGACTGCGGCCGAGGAGTGCGTCGGCCTCGGGGTCCTGGGCGAGGTGGAGGGTGACGTCCATGGACCGATGATCCCGCCCGGGGCGGTGGGCCGCTCGGTCGGCTCCCCGGGTCACGTACGATTCCCCCACGGATGCTTAGGTAAGCCTTACCTATTTCTTCAGAGAGGGCGGGTCACGAGGTGACGACCGAGATCTACCGGGACGCCTGGGGCATCCCCCACCTGCGCGCCCCCGACGCCACCGCGCTCGCCCGCGCGCAGGGGCGGGTCACCGCCCTCGACCGCGCCTGGCAACTGGAGGTCGAACGGCACCGCGCCCAGGGCACGTCGGCGTCCTTCCTCGGCCCCGACGCCGTCGCCTGGGACGTGTTCGCCCGGCGCGCCCGCCTCGACGACACCGCCAGACGCTGCTTCGGCTCCCTGGAGGAACGGGACCCGGAGACCGCCGACTGGGTGCGCGCCTACGTCGACGGGGTGAACGACGGCCTCGCCGAAGGGGCCCGCCGCACCCCCGAGTTCGGCCGCACCGGCCTGGCGCCCGGCCGCTGGGAACCGTGGACGCCGCTCGGCGTCTGGCTCGCCACACACATCCTCTTCGCGGGCTTCCCCGCCAAGCTCTGGCGCGACCACGTCGTACGGCACCTCGGGCCCGACGCGGTCGGCCTGTTCGCCACCGACGGCCCCGGCACCTCCGGCAGCAACGGCTGGCTCGTCTCCGGCGCGCGCACCGTCACCGGGCTCGCGGTCATCGCGGGGGACCCGCACCGGTTCATCGAGGACCCCGGCGTCTACCAGCAGGTGCGGCTGTCCTGCCCGGAGTTCGACGTCGTCGGTCTCGCCGTCCCCGGCGTACCGGGCATCGCGCACTTCGGGCACACCGGCACGGTCGCCTGGGCCATCACCAACGCCATGGCCGACTACCAGGACCTCTACCAGGAGCGGCTCCGGCGTACCGGGGCCGGCGTGGAGGCCCTCGGGCCGGACGGGCGGTGGCGTCGGGCGGAACGGTTCACCGAGGTGGTGGGGGTGCGGGGCGCGCCCGAGGTCGAGATCGAGGTCGTCGAGACCGACCGCGGTCCCGTGATCGTGGGTGGTCCTGGCGGGTTTGACGACGGTCCCGTGATCGTGGGTGGTCCTGACGGGTTTGACGACGGTCCCGTCATCGCGGGGGCCCCGAAAGGACCCGACACCGACATCGATCCCGGTCCCGCCCCCCACGCCCTCAGCCTCCGCTACCCGCCCCGCGTCACCGGCGACCTCGGCTTCAGCGCCCTGCTGCCGCTGCTGCGCGCCCGTACCGTGGCCGACGTCGACCGAGCCCTCGACCAGTGGGCGGAACCGGTGAACGTCGTGCAGGCCGCCGACACCGACGGCGGCACCCTGCACCGGGTCGCGGGCCGGGTGCCGGTGCGTGCCGAGCGGGGCCGGGTCCGTACGGTGCCCGCCTGGGAGCCCGGTCACGAGTGGCGGGGCTGGCACGGGACACCACGCGCGGACCTCACCGACGGCGTCGCGGTGATGGCCAACGCGCGCGGCCTGGCCACCCCGCTCGGCGTCGAGTTCGCCGCCCCGCACCGGGCCCGCCGTATCACCGCGCTGCTCGCGGCGAAGGACCGCTGGTCCGCCGCCGACATGCCCGCCGTGCACACGGACACCCACCTCGGCTCGGCCGCCGCGCTGCTCGACCTGCTGGCCGACACCGACCCCGCCGCCCTCACCCCCGAGGCCGCAGCGCTCCGCGACCGGCTCCTGGACTGGGACCGCCGGATGACGGCGGACAGCCGGGACGCGGCGGCCTTCGCGGCGGTGCGCGGCGCGGTCGTGCGCCGTCTCGCCGCCGCACCCGCCTTCGCCGCGCTCACCGAACCGCCCGCCTACCCGGAGGTCCTCCTCCCGTGGCTGGCCCTCGTCCCGCGGATCGGCTACGCGCTGGAGAACCTGCTGCGGGCCGAGGAACTGTACGGCGTCGACCGCCCGGCGGTCGTCCGGGCGGCGCTGGAGGAAGCCACTCGGGGGAGCGTGGCCCGCTGGGGCGACACCCACCGACTGGCCCCCTGGCGGGCCCTCCCCGGAGCCCCGTACGACGAACCCGGCCTCTCCGGCGACCACGACTGCGTGCTGTGCGCCTCGGCCGTGCCCGGCCTCACCGACCTCGCCGCCCGGGGCCCCGCCGCCCGCTACGTGTGGGACCTGGCCCGCCGGGAGGACAGCCGGTGGGTCGTGCCGTTCGGCGCGTCCGGCGTGCCCGGCTCGCCCCACCACCGCGACCAGCTCCCCCTCTGGCTCGCGGGCGACCTCGCCCCCGTCGTCACCGACTGGGACCAGCTCACCAAGGAGACCGATGTCTGACCTCGACGCCGCCCGCTCCCCCAAGCCCGTCCACGAACAGCACGTCGACGGGTTCGGCACCCTCCGCGTCCGCCCCCTCGACGTCACCGCGGACGCCGGGGTGCTGCACGCCTGGGTGAGTGGGGAACGGGCCGCGTTCTGGGGGATGAACGGCCTCACGCGTGAGCAGGTCGCCGAGGTCTACGCCCATATGGACACCCTCGACACCCACCACGCCTTCCTCCTCCTCAGGGAGGACGAGCCGGTCGCCCTGTTGCAGACCTACGAACCCGAGGCCGACCGGGTCGGCGAGTGCTACCGGCCCGAGCCCGGCGACATCGGCCTCCACCTGCTCCTCGCCCCCGCCTCCGCGGGTAGGGCACGCCCCGGCTGGACGGGGACGCTGGTGCGCGTCATCACGTCGTACGTCCTGCTGGTCCTCGACCGGCGGCGGATCGTCGTCGATCCGGACGTGCGCAACGAGAAGGCGATCGCCCGCTTCGTGAGGGAGGGCTTCGTCACGGGGCCCCGGGTCGTCCTGCCGGAGATCGACCTCCCGGACGTGTACCTGCCCGAGAAGCACGCCCAACTCGCGTTCCTCACGCGGGAGGCGGCCTTCCCCGACTCCTGACCCGGAGCCGGTGGGTAGCCTGCCGGGATGACCCCCGACGCGCCCGGCCCCGTCACCCCGGAAGCCCTCGTCGCGCACTACGGCATGACGCCGATACCGCGCGAGGGCGGCTTGTTCCGGCAGACCTGGGCGGGTCCCGACCGCCCGGACGGCCGCCCGGAGGGCACCGCGATCGTCGCCCTGCTCACCGGGGACGACTACTCGGCCCTGCACCGCCTGCCCACCGACGAGGTATGGCACTTCTACCTGGGCGACCCCCTGGAGATGCTGCTCCTCGCCCCGGACGGCACCACCCGCACCGCCCTCCTCGGCCCGGACCTCCCGCGCGGCCAGCACCCCCAGCTGACCGTCCCGGCGGGCACCTGGACGGGCGCGCGGGTCGCCGGGAACGGCTCCTGGGCCTTCTTCGGCTGCACGATGGCCCCCGGCTTCAGCTACGACACCTACGAGCACGGCGACACCGCCGAACTGACCGCCCGTTATCCCGCCGAGGCCGCGCGCATCGTGGCACTCTGCCGTCCATGAGCGCGTCGGAAGGGCTGCTACGGGGGCAGACCGCCCTGGTCACGGGGGCGGGCGGCGGCATCGGCCGGGGCGTCGCGCTGCGCTTCGCCGAACAGGGCGCGGCGGTCGCCCTCCATTGCCGTACGGCGGTGGCGGCGACGCGCGAGGTGGCGTCCCGCATCCGCGACTCGGGCGGCCGGGCCGTCGTACTCCAGGGCGACCTGGCGGAGGAGCCGGCCTGCCACCGTGTCGTCCGCGAGGCGGCCGAGTGGGCCGACGGCCGCCTCACCGCGCTGGTCAACAACGCGGGCGTCCAGCCGGTGCGGCCCCTCCCCGGGATGACCGCCGAGGAGTGGCGTGCGGTGGTGGACACCAACCTGACCAGCGTGTTCGCCTGTACGCAGGCGGCGGCGGAGGTCATGCGGGCCCAGGGGGACGGCGAGGGGCCGGGCGGCAGCGTCACGCACATCGCGTCCATCGAGGCGACGCACCCCGCGTCCGGGCACGTCCACTACTCCACCTCGAAGGCGGCCGTCGTGACGCACGCGCGCGGGGCGGCGCTGGAGTACGGCCCGTACGGCATCCGCGTCAACACCGTCTCGCCCGGTCTGATCGACCGTGAGGGGCTGGCGGAGTCCTGGCCGGAGGGCGTGGAGCGCTGGCTGCGGGCGGCGCCGCTCGGCCGACTCGGCCGCCCCGAGGACGTCGCCGACGCCTGTGTGTTCCTGGCGTCGCCGCTGGCGTCCTGGGTGACGGGGCAGGACCTGGTCGTGGATGGCGGGGTGACCGCGCGGCCGACCTGGTGAGCGGACGGCCGCCCGCGTCCGTACCTCTCCGGGAGGCGGTGCGGCGGGCGCGGTCGGCACCGGAGGGCCGGACGGCGGGGGCGAAGCGGTGGGCTATGGCGACGGCGGCGACCGAAAGCACGGCACCTGGACCGGCACCTGGACCGGCGCCGGGATCGGGATCGGCGCCGAGATCGGGATCGGCACCGGGATCGGGATCGGCACCGGGATCAACACCGGGATCGGGATCGGCACCGGGACCGGCACCGGGACCGGCACCGGGACCGGCACCGGCACCGGCATAAGGCAGCGAGTCCCCGGGCCGCTGCGGCCCTTCCGTCCTCTCCGGCGGCTGGTGCTGCTGGGTGCGGTGCTGGTCCTGCTCCTCCTCGGCGCCGCCGCCCCCGCCACGGCCCACGCCGCCCTCCGCGACAGCGCCCCCCACGACGGGACCGTCCTCGAGTCGGCCCCCCGCCACCTCGACCTGGGCTTCACCGAGTCCGTCGGCCTGCTGGACGGCTCGGTCCGGATGCTCGACCCCGACGGCCGCCGCGTCCACCTGGCGGAAGCCCGGCACGGCCCCGGCGGCGCGCACACCGTCCGGGTCGCCCTGCCGGACGGCCTCGGCACCGGCACGTACACCGTGGCCTGGCGGGTGGTGTCGGCGGACAGCCACCCGGTGTCGGGGGCGTTCACCTTCTCGGTGGGGGAGCGCACCCCCGCGGTGGCCGCCCCGGAGACCGGCCCGACCGAGGACCCGGCCACCAGGAGCCTGCACGACGTCGCCCGTTACCTCGCCTACCTCGCCGTGGCCCTGCTGATCGGCACCGCCGTCTTCGCCGCTGTCTGCCGCCCGTCCGACCCCGCCCCGCTCCGCACCCACCTGCGCGTCGCCTGCTGGACGCTGCTCGCGGCGACCCTGGCCCTGCTGGCGCTGCGTGCCCCGTACGAGGCGGGCACCGCCCCGGCGACGGCCCTGGACGCCTCCACCCTCACCCACACCCTGACCGGCCGCCCCGGCCTCGCCCTGCTGGCCCGCCTGGCCCTGCTCGCCCCGGCCGCGTCCGTCGCCGCCCGCGTCCTGCGCGGCTCACGCTCCCGCGCCACCTTCGGCACCGGTGCCGCCGTGGCCGTCGCGCTGGCCCTGACCTGGGCGGCGGCCGAGCACGCCTCGGCCGGTGTCCAGGTCCCCGTGGCGGTCGCCTCGCACGCCCTGCACCTGTTGGCGGCGTCGGTCTGGCTCGGCGGCCTCGCCGCCCTGTACCGCACCGAGGTCCCGACGCCCGCCGTCGCCCGCTTCTCCCGGCTGGCCTTCACCTGTGTCACCGTCCTGGTCGTCACCGGGACCTACCAGTCCTGGCGCGGCCTCGGCCCCCTGGACGCCCTCACCACCACCTCGTACGGCCGTCTGCTGCTCGCCAAGCTGGGCGCGGTCGCCCTGCTGCTGACGGCGGCGACGCTGTCCCGCCGCTGGACCCGGCGGTCGCGGAGGGGCGTCACGGCGGCCGTTCCGGCCCGCACGCGGGTACCGGTCGGGGCGGGCGGCGGCCCGGCGACCGGGGACACCGCGGACACCGGGGACACCGGGGACACCGGGGACACCGGGGACACCGCGGACACCGGGGACACCGCGGACACCGGGGACACCGCGGACACCGCGGGCACCGCGGGCACCGAGGACCATCGACTTGCCGGAGCACCCGGGGAGGCTCCCGCGCGGTCGGCCCTACGCCGTTCCGTCCTCGCCGAGGCGGTCATCGGCGTCGTCGTCCTGGCCCTGACCACCGCACTGACCAGCACGCTCCCCGGCCGCGCGGCGACCGAGGCCGCCGCGACCACCTCGGCGGCGGACGGCGCCGCCCCCGCCGGGCAGCCGCGCTCGGCGGTCACGACGGTCCCCTTCGACCTGGGCGCGACGGGCGGCCGGGGCACGGTGCAGATCACCCTGGACCCGGCCAGGGTGGGCGAGAACAGCGTCCAGGCGGTCGTCTTCGCCCCCGACGGCGGCCTCTCCTCGGTCCCCGAACTCCGGCTCTCCCTCACCCTCCCCGCCCAGGACATCGGCCCCCTCGCCGCCCACCTGACCGACCGGGGCGGCTACTGGGCCACCGACTCCCTCAACCTGCCGGTCGCGGGCGACTGGACGATGCGGGTGACGGTCAGGACGACGGACGTGGACCAGGTGACCGAGAAGGCGCGGCTGCGGGTCCGGGGCTAGCCTCCGTGATCCACATCTCCTACGATATTCCGAAGATCCTTGGAATTGACGGATGGGTCGGCTCAGCGGATGAGCCCAGTCGGCCGGACGAGAGCAGGCAGCCACCGTGACGAGCACCGCACCTGCGACCCCGCCCGGCATCCGCGACGCCGACGGCACGGTCCCCGCCCAGCGCCGGGTGCTGCGGGTGCTGGTCGCCGCGCAGGTGCTCAGCGGCGCCGGGCTGGCCGCCGGGGTCACGGTCGGCGGTCTGCTCGCGCAGGACATGCTCGGCTCGACGGGCCTCGCGGGCCTGCCCAGCGCCCTGTTCACCACCGGGTCGGCGCTGGCCGCCGTCACCGTCGGCCGGATCTCGCAGCGCGGTGGGCGCCGCCCGGGACTGGCCGCCGGGTACCTCACCGGCGCGGTGGGCAGCGCGGGCGTCATCGTCGCCGCCGTGCTGGACCACCCCGTCCTGCTCTTCCTCGCCCTGTTCGTGTACGGCGCCGGGAGCGCCACCAACCTCCAGGCCCGGTACGCCGGCGCCGACCTCGCGACCCCCGACCGGCGGGCCCGCGCCGTGTCGACGGTGCTGGTCGCCACCACCCTCGGCGGCGTCGCCGGTCCCAACCTCGCCGCGCCGACCGGGACCTTCGCGGAGACGCTCGGCATCCCGCACCTGGCCGGGCCGTTCCTGCTCTCGGGGGTCGCGTACGCGCTGGCGGCGCTCGTGCTGGCCGTCTGGCTGCGCCCCGACCCCCTGCTGCTGGCGAGGGAGCTGGCCGCCGACGCCGTACCCCCCGAGAAGCCGACCGCGTCCGACGCGAAGGCCGCGCCGGCCCCCCGGGACGCCGGTGTCGTGGTCGGTGCCCTGGTCATGATCCTCACCCAGCTCGTGATGGTCGCCGTCATGACGATGACGCCCATCCACATGCACGACCACGGCCACGGCACCGCCGCCACGGGCCTGGTCATCGCCCTCCACATCGCCGCGATGTACCTGCCCTCGCCGCTCACCGGCTGGCTCGTGGACCGGTACGGACGGCTGGCGATGGCCGCCGCGTCCGGCGTCACGCTGCTGGCCGCCGGTGTGGTGGCGGCGCTCGCCCCCGCCGACTCCGTCGGCCCGCTCGCCCTCGCGCTGGCGCTGCTCGGGCTGGGCTGGAACCTCGGCCTGGTCGCGGGTACGGCGATCATCACCGACGCCGTGCCGCTGGCGAACCGCGCCCGCACCCAGGGCCTGGTCGACGTGTCCATCGCCCTCGCGGGCGCCACCGGCGGCATGGCCTCCGGGATCGTCGTCGCCGCCGCGGGCTATCCCGTGCTGGCGCTGACGGGCGGGGTACTGGCGCTGGCGGTGCTGCCCGCGGTGGCGGTGACGGCGTACCGCCGCTGAGCGCGCGCGTCGGCCACGGGCGGTCCGCGCCACGTACGGCCGGGTGGTGCCGGTCGGCCCCGCCCCCGGCACCACCCGGCCCTACACCCGAGGGCCCCCACGGCGGTGTGCTGGAAGCGACACCCGAACGACGACCTGAGGGCGGACAGCGACCCGAAGGCGGCGCACCGCAGCGGTGGCATCCGGCGTAGGAGGCACGATGAGCGGTCTGGTGATCGTCGGTGTGGACGGATCGGCGTCGAGTCTCGTCGCCGTGGAGACGGCGGCACGGGCGGCGCTGGCGCGGGCGGCGACCCTGAGGGTCGTGCACGCCTTCGCCGGGCACGCGCCGTACCCGCCCCCGGACCCCGTACCGGTCGGCCCGGGCGACGGCGGCGGGCCGCGCGAGCTGGCCGAGGACCTGCTGACGGAGGCGGTGGAGCGGGCGCGGGCGACGGCACCGGCCCTGGAGATCGAACAGTCCCTGGTCACCGGCGAACCGCTGACCGTCCTGGAGGCCCAGTCGCGCGCCGCGGACCTGGTGGCCGTCGGCTCCCGGGGGAGGGGCGGCTTCGTGGGCCTGCTCGTCGGCTCCACGGGGATGCACCTGGCGGCACACGGCCGCTGCCCGGTCCTGGTGGTGCGCGAACAGCCGACGCCGGACGGCCCCGTCGTGCTCGGCGTCGACGGCTCACGCGCGGGCGAACGGGCCGTGGACTTCGCCTTCGCCGAGGCCGAACTGCGCAAGGCCCCGCTGCTGGCGCTGCACGCCTGGACCACGTGGAACGCCCCGCTGCCCGCCCCACAGGACCCCGCGACGCCGTACGCGAACCCGCCGGGCGCCCTCGCCGCGGAGGAGGAACGCCTGCTGTACGAGGCGGTGGCGGGCCGCAAGGAGCGGTACCCGGGGGTCGTGGTCGAACACCGGATCGTGCACGGCGGCACCCGGGAGTCCCTGATCGAGGTGAGCCGCTCGGCGCAGCTGCTGGTCGTCGGCTCCCGGGGCCGCGGCGGCTTCACGGGCCTGCTGCTGGGCTCCGTCAGCCAGGCGGTACTGCACCACGCCCACTGCCCGGTCGCGGTGGTACGCGGAGTGGAGGCGCACGACCGGCGCCCCTGACCGGGATGAACCGGACGAGCGGAAGGAGCGGGCGATGAGCGACGCGAGGAAGGGCGCCCGGGAGAACCCGATGAACTCAGCGAACCCGGTGGACCCAGCGAACCCCGCGGACCCGGTGGACCCAGCGAACCCCGCGGACCCGGTGGGCCCAGCGAACCCCGCGGACCCGGTGGGCCCAGCGAACCCCGCGGACCCCGTGGACCCGGTGGACCCAGCGAATCCGGTGGGCCCGGCGAATCCGGTGGGCCCGGTGGACCCGGCAGACCCTGCGGATCCGGCAGACCCCGCGGAGCCCGCGGACCCCGCGGACCCCGCGGACCCCGCACGTGCGGCGAAGGCGGTGATCGTGGGCGTGGACGGCTCCCCCTCCAGCCTGCACGCCGTCGAGGTAGCCGCCCAGGAGGCGCGGCTGCGGGGCGCGCCCCTGCGGATCGTGCACGCCTTCGGCCAGCCACCCGGACGCCTGCCGACCGGCGTGCCCCCCTGGCACCCCGCCGACCACGGTCTGGAGCCGATGGTCCACGGCACCCTGGTCCGCGCCGAGGAACGGGCCCACGAGGTGGCGCCGGGCATCGAGATCGACCGGTCCGTGGTGGCGGGCGACGCGTTCGAGGTGCTGGAGGTCGAGTCGCGCTCGGCGTCGCTCGCGGTGGTCGGCAGCCGTGGCCTGGGCGGTTTCGCCGGGTTGCTGCTGGGCTCGACGGCCGTGCACCTGGCCGCGCACGGCACCTGCCCGCTGCTGGTGGTGCGGGGCCGTCCCGACCCGCTGGGCGCGGTGGTGCTGGCGGTGGACGGTTCCGGGGCGGGGGAGGCGGCGGTGGGGTACGCGTTCGCCGAGGCCGCGTTGCGCGCGGCGCCCCTGGTCGCCGTACACGTGTGGAACACCTGGAACGAACGCGCGTACGAGGGTCCCGGCGATCCGCTGCCGACCATGGTCGTCGACACCGACCACCTCCGGGAGGCCGAGCAGCGCGTGCTGGACGAGACGGTGGCCAGATGGCAGCCGACGTATCCCCAGGTCACGGTGGAACGCCGCCTGCTCCGCGCCCGGACCCGCCCGGCCCTCATCGAGGCCAGCCGCCACGCCCAGCTCCTGGTCACGGGCGCCCGTGGCCGAGGCGGCTTCACGGGCCTCCTCCTGGGCTCGGTGAGCCAGGCCCTGCTGCACCACGCCCACTGCCCGGTGACGGTGGTGAGGGAGAGCCGGAAGTGAGGGAGGCACCCTTCACCCGGAGCCGGCCGAGACGGCGGCGGACGGAACCCGGGGACTCCCCCGGAACACCTGCCGCGCGAGCCAGTCCCGATGGACGTCCGCCACCCGCTCGGCACCCGGCTACGGCCCGATGACCGGCCGCCCGGCGAGCGCGACGCGGTACTCACCGGGCGGCGGCCCCCCGTCCGACGAACTCCCGCGACACGAGTATCCGGTGCCCGTCGCCGACGCCCAGGACGCCCTTGTCGAAGAGCTTGTGGTGCAGCGCGCACAGGCACAGCCCGTTGTCGACGTCGTCGGGCCCGTCGAACGCCCACAGGGAGGGCGGGAAGCGCAGGTCGAGCAATACCCGGGCCATCCGCCCCAACAACCCCGGCTCGCAACAACGCCGCCCGCAACTCGGGCACCAGCCGCCCCACAGCCCCCGACGCCCGCAGCTCCCCCACCGCATGTGGGAGCCCGATGCGACGCAGCCCGACACCATTACACCCTTCGCACTGGCCACAGGAGCACCCGAGGAAGTCTTCGATCGCCTCTACCCACCCTTGACGGACAGTTGGCGTGCTGGGCAAGAGAAGCAACGTCTCCAACTCGTGACGCCTTTGGTGAACGGGCAACAGAGCTGGTGGACGGATCCGGGCGGCGCATTGCCGTTCCGGTCTCGGCGCGGGCCTTCACTCCTGGCTGTAGAGCGCGGCCAGGTCGATGAGACGGACGTCAGTGTCGGCTTCCGCTGCTGCATGGGCTTTGTCGTCGAATCCCGCTCCGCTGAAACAGATCAGCCGAGTGTCGGTGGTGTCATAACGTCCGGCCTGGCCGACAAGGCCGCGGATATGCCGGAGGTGGTCGATGTGGGCCATTCCCATGGTGTCGTTCCACTTGGCCTCTCCGATGGCCAGGAGCGGAGGTTTGCCGGCGTCGGCGATGCCGATCACCGCCACGTCGACCTCGTGGCCGATGCGGGCTTTGGAGTCGTGGACCACGCCATGTCCCACGCGGGCGGGCAGACCGCCCAGAAGGTCGGGATCGACGTGATGGAGAGCCCAGTCGCGGCAGACCTGTTCGAAATGGGGCCCCAGGACATTGCTCACGAAGCGTCGGCGGCTGGCTTGCCAGACCCGTGTCGCACTGCCCGGGCGTTCGAGCTGGTCCCATACCGGGCGCATGATCGCGTGGTAGAAGCCGATCAGCGGTTCGGCTATGCGATACGTGGGCCGGTTGTCGCGGAACGCGTCCGCGTCGCGGTGGAGCAGCCCCGCGTCTTCCAGAACGTTGATGGGGTGCGCGATGTCGGTGGCTTTGCGTTCCAGATAGCCGGCCATGCCGCCTCGGGTGGCGTTGCCGTCGGCGACGGCGGCCAGGACGGACAGGTACAGGGCGGTGTCGCGAAGGTCGGGCTCTTCGGCCAACAGGTAGCGGGCCTCGCGGAACAGGGGGGTCTCGGGATTGAGGACGGTGCGGACAACCCAGTCGTCGAAGTCGTCCGGTCCATGGGGAGTGTCGCCGCGCGCGAACTCGCGCCGATAGGCGGGCGTGCCGCCGACGATCGCGTTGACCTTCATGGCCAGATGGGGGTCGGTGATGTCCCAGAAGTCCGCGGCGAGGCGGTGGTCGAGGGGGCGGACGACCAGTTCCAGGCCCGCCCGCCCACGCAGCGGGGCGTTGCCCGACAGTAGTCGGCCCATCAAGGACAGTGCCGAGCCGCACAGCAGCAGCCGAGTGCGCGAGCGGGTGCGCTGATCACGCAGGGGCCGCAGAGCCTCCTGGATGATTGAGGGCAGTTCCGGATTGGCCTTGGCCAGGTACGGAAACTCGTCGATCACCACGGGGACGGGGCGTTCGGAGCCGAGGGCAAGCAGCGCGTCGACCACCTCTGACCAGTTGGCGAAGTGGAACGGGCTGGCGGGTCGGACGTGATCGGTCAGCGCGGTGCTGATCCTCCGCAGCGACTCGGCATCCGTGGCTTCGGTCGCACCGAAGTAGAAACCTTCGGCGGCGCGGCACGCGGCGTCCAGCAGGAAGGTCTTGCCTTGGCGGCGACGTCCGGAGACCACGCCGAGAGTCGCACCCGGCTGTGGGTCGGTGATGAACCGCCTCAGCGCCGACCACTCGTAGTCCCGGTCGAACATCCCGGCAGGCTTGTCCATGCCTCACCCCAGATAGAGAAGTACGCCTCCATTAAACATACCCCTATATGTGCGAGGCGGTGCTTACCTGCGTGGAGTGCAACTAGAGATCAGTTCCTGCTCACACTCTGCGCCAAGCGCTGAGCAGTTCCTCGGGGCCGTACACCGCCTGAAGGCCGGAACAACCGATCCCGCTGCGGGAGACCGCCACGAGCGGTACCGGCTCGTCGGTGATCGCTGCCCGGTGCTTCTGTAGCGCGGCCAGGTCGTGGCTGTCGAACGGGGAGTTCTCCAGCCACTTGACCGAGCCGAGAAAGACCAACTGCTTGGCCACCGGCTGTCGGTCGGCGCCCACCAAGTCGATTTCGACGTCGTTGCTGCGGGTCCAGTACCCGCCGATCGCCGGGGCGGTCGGCAGGAGCCCGTCCGGCAGGAGGCGGGCGAGGGAGTCCCGGACCAGGGGCTCGATCGCGCGGCCGCGCCAGCTCGTCCACTGCTCCTTGATCCGGCTCAATGTGAGATCTCCCCGCATTCGCTCGATCTCCGCCATGTACGGATCCAGAAACGCGAGCCAGAACCGCAGGTAGGGGTCGGCCACGCGGTAGCGGCGTTCCTTCGACGGCCGCAGTGAGAGCGGCAGCTCGGCGGCTACGACCCGTTTCTCGGTCAGGACGTCAGTGGCTCGGGTGAGAGTCGTGTGGGCGATGCCGCCGGCCGCGCGCGCGATGTTGGTGAAGGTCCGCTCCCCGGATCCGATGGCCCGCAGCACCTCCCTGCTCATCGCCTGTGGTGGGAACTCCGCGGCCAGAGAGCGCTCGGCGGAGACCAGCAGTGCCGAGATCGGGTTGTCCAGCGAGTCGCGGAGAAACTCCCAGACATCCGCTCCCGTCCGCCACTCGGCGCAGATCAGGGGGAGACCCCCCGTGATCAGGGCGGCGTCGAACGCGGCCGCCGGAGACAGGCCGAGCATCTCGCCGATGTCGGCCGGGTTCAGGGGCCCCACGACCATTTCCCGGCCCCGCTGGTGAAAGGGGCGGTCGTAGCTGTTCAGCGCCTCCATCATCGACAGATCGGACCCGACCAGGAGGAGAAGCGCCGGCTTGCGGCTGAGCAGGCGGTCCCATGCCCGCTGGAGCATGCCCTCGAAGGCGTCGATGCGGTCCATGAGATAGGGAACTTCGTCGATGACGATCACGCTCGGGCTGTCGTCGGGAAGGATCTCCGCAAGCAGCCTGAACGCCGCGTTCCACTGTTCTGGCGCCTCCTCCGCGAACAGTTCCCGTCCCGGGAGGGTGGATCTGGCGACGGCGTCGAGCAGTTCCGTCAGCTCGTCCTCCGCGGTGCCGCCCGCCGCGGTGAAGAAGAGGTACGGCACCTCGGTGCGCCGGAGGAACTCCTCGACGAGGCTGGACTTGCCGACCCGCCGTCTTCCCCGCATGAGGACGCACTGCCCCGGTTTCGCCGTCCCGACGGCATCGTGAACCACCTGCAAGGCGTTGCCGAGCACGTTCAGCTCGCGGTCCCGCCCGATGAAGCGACGCATGGCAAGCCTCCCGATGGTGAGAGTATCGGCAGAGATACTATCTCCATCGATACCATCCATCTCCTCCGCGGCAGGGCAGGTCGAGCACGAGGCGGCTGAGGCTGCGTACGGGCCGGTTGCCGGAGGCGGCGATGTACTCGACCGTGCTGGCCGCACCGGTGGCGACGACGTGTGTCAGCCGACGGGGTAGCCCTGGGCGAGGGCGGACCTGCGGAAGGCGGAGAGCTTGTCGAGGGGGATGGCGAGGTGTCGTTCGCCGAGACGGGTGCAGTGCGTACGGGTGCGGCGGTCGGTGGCGAGGAGGGCCGCGACGGCGGGGTCCCTGCACTCGACGAGGTGCACCGGCCCGGTGTCACGGATCTGGCCGACGCGGCGGGCGGCGTCGTCCAGCAGGGAGGTGACCGTCTGCGGGAGCGGAGCGGCGCCGGCCTCCAGATGGTGACGGAGTTCGGCGAGGTCGCGGCCCGAGCCGACGGCGGCGAGCAGCGAGGCGGAGGTCAGGGCCCACACGCGGTCGCCGGTGCGCTCGGCGAAGGCGTCGAGGAGGAGGGTCGCGGCGGGGGTGAGTCCGTCGAGGGCCACCACGTCGTGGTTGGGGAGCACCTTCAGACCGCCGGAACCCTTCGGGACGGTGTCGGCCGGTGCGGGGGCGGGGAGGTAGGTGTCGGCCTGCCCGGTGGCGTAGGCGCCGAGCGGGTTGAGGCGGAGGGCGAGGAGGCCGTCGTAGCGGCTGATGCGGTCGGTCCAGTCGGCGCCCCAGTTGTCGCGGTAGTCGTCGCGGGCGCCCACTGGCGGCCGGTAGTCCACATCGATCAGGCCGAGGACGGCGGCGTACTCGAAGAGCACGGCGAGGGTGTAGCGGCCCTGGAGGAGTTCCCAGTTGTGGAACCCGTCGTAGCCGAGGCTGCCGTACTCGGGGTCCTGCAGGTAGAGCTTCCACAGGGCGCGCTCGGTGCGGGCGATCCCGGGATCGTGACCAGCCTTGCGCATGGTGCGGAAGAGTGTGTCGACATCGGTCCACTCACCGGATGCGCAGGCGGCCAGGGCCTTGCCGACCTGGGCCCGGCGCGGCCTGACGGCGGTGAGGACGTTCGCCGCGCGTTGGCCCTTGATCGCCTCGACGCGGGAGAACTCGTCGATCACACCGTGGCTGAGCCAGCGCCGCCACAGCAGGGCGAGCGTGTCGTGGGCCGGTTTGGTCAGCGCCGCCCTGCCGCGTGCGGTCAGTGCGAGTTTGCCGGAAGCGAGTTCGGCGAGTCCGCCGGCCTGGAGCAGCAGCGGCCAGGCGAAGGACGCGATCGGTTCCTCGGCGTAGAAGTCGCCGCTGCTGAGCGCTTCCGCGACCGTCCTGACCGTCGCCGCGGACGGGCGGAGTGTCTTCTCGCTGCAGCGCAGTCGGCCCACCGCGCACAACTGGAGCACCGCCCGCAGATCGGCCTGTGCCTCGTGCTCGGTCGTGCGCACCTGACGCTCGTCGTGGTCGCCGGTCACAGCGGCCCCGTACCCACGACGTAGTCGTAGTTCCCGGCGCCGCAGGTGCGCTCCAGCGTCCGTACGATCTTCCGGGCGTCGTCGCGTGGGCCGTTGATGTAGAGCGGCTTGCCCTGGCGGCCGAAGCCGACCTGCGGGGCCGCCGGGCCGGGCTCACCGAGGTGTACGGAGACCTGCGCGAAGTCCGGCGCGGGCTCGAAGCCGAGGGCGCGCGCGTAGGCCACCCCACCGTGCACGATGCTCTGCGCCTGCTCCAGGCCGATCCGCAGCGGAGGTCGGTCGAACGCCCGGTAGTAGTCGCGTACGTAGGCGTCCAGTGATCCTCCGCCCATCACCTGCGGGCCGACGGTGTCCTTGACGCCGAGGCAGTAGACGTCGACGAGGAACCCGCAGACGGTGACCCGGCTGGCCCGCTCCTGGCGGGCGATCAGGACCTGGGCGAAACCGGCTACCCCGGGATCCCCGGCGACCTCGTCGTCCGCGCGCGCCCAGTCGGGGGCCGCGGACAGCTCCAGGTCCGTGCTCCAGCCGGCGCTCACCCAGCAGCCCACCACCGGGCGCGCGGCCGGTGCGGCCGTGCTCTGCTGTTCGTGGGCCACCTGGCGCACCAGCGCGCCGGCCCGGGCCGGCTTCAGCCCGAGGGCCCGTGCGATCTGCTTCGGTCCGCTCCCCTTCTCCCGCAGCGACCGTACCTGGGACAGAAGTTGAGCATCGTCGTCGTTCACGGGGCCATTGTTCCGCAGCGCCGGGGCGCTAGGTGCGGGAGTCGGCTGTTCCCGTTGTCCCCGGATGGGGGACGTACGTGGGCACGCAGGTCCGAGCCGGTGTATCCCGACCCCGTCCTTCCGTCCGTCCGTGCAGGGCAAGGCGTTCCCGTACGGGTGAGACGGCCACCCGCGGTCCCGATGCTCCGTAGAGTCGGGGCGAGGCGGCACGGCCGTGGGAACAGGGAGGGCGGAGTGATGACCAAGAGCGCGAGGGAGCGGCTGGGCGTGCTCCTCGGCGGCGCGAAGGCGACGGAGTTCAGCGCCCGGCTCGACGCACCGGCGGACGGCGTCCGCCTTGAGGTGGCCGGGGTCGGACCGGTGCGTCTGCCGCTGCGCGCGCCGCAGGTGAAGAAGCTGATCGCGGTGGCGCGTCCGGCACTGTTCGGCCGGGGGGAGGCCACCCTGAGCGACAGCAGTGTGCGCGACACCTGGCAGATCCCGCCGGACCAGGTCACGCTGGGCGGCCCGGCCTGGCCGACACTGCTCGACGGCGCGCTGGAGTACTTCCGGGACGAACTCGGGTTCCCCGCGTCGACCAGGCTGAGGGCCGAGCCGCACGCGCTCCTCGTATACGGCAAGGGGCAGTTCTTCCTCCCCCACCAGGACTCGGAGAAGGACGACGCCATGGTGGGCACGCTGGTGCTGTCGCTGCCCTCGGCCCACACCGGCGGCGAGCTGGTCATCGGGCACGCCGGGCAGAGCCGGACCTACCGTGCGTCGAGGACGGAGCTGGGCCTGGTGGCCTTCTACGCCGACTGCCCGCACGAGGTGACACCGGTCAGGACCGGCTACCGGGTGACCCTCACGCTCAACCTGCTGGCCGAGCGGGCCGCCCCGGAGCAGGAGTCCGGCCCGCTCGACGACCTGGCGCACTGCCTGGAACAGCACTTCGACACACCGGCCAGGCCGCGCTACGGCGGCCCGTACTCCGATCCGCCCCGTCGTCTCGTCTACCTGCTCGATCACGAGTACACGCAGCGGGGTCTCGGCTGGGGCCGGCTCAAGGGCGCCGACGCGGAGCGTGCCGCGCTGCTGCGCGCCGCGGCGGCCCAGGCGGGGTGCGAGACGGTACTCGCCCTCGCAGAGGTGAAGGAGACCTGGGACGCCACTCCGGCCGGATACGACCCCTGGGACGACTACGGCTACGACGAGGAGGAGGACGGAGAGGAAGAGGGGGAGGAAGCAGCCGCGGTCGACGGCGCTGGTGCCGACGAGGACTACGAGCTGGGCGAGCTGATCGACGACGAGATCACCCTCGGCTGGTGGACCGGTCCGGACGGCGCCGACGGCGAGGAGATCTCGCTCTACGTCCGCGACTACGAGAGCTGCGCCAGTACCCCGAGTACGGACCTGAAGCCCTATGACTCCCAGTACGAGGGCTACATGGGCAACTACGGCAACACACTGGACCGCTGGTACCGGCGGGCCGCGGTCGTGGTGTGGCCACGGGAGCGGGCCTTCGCGGCGCGCGGCGAGGCCGGATCACGGTGGGCACTCGAGGAACTGCAGGCCCGTATCACCACGGGTGACCGGGACGGCGCACGTGCCGCGGCCGAGTCCCTCGCGCCGTTCTGGAAGGGCAACGGTGTACAGCCCGGGCAGCTGGGGAGCGCGCTGCGGGTGGCCGAGGGCCTTCGGGCGCCCGGGACCGCCGCGATGCTCCTTGAGCCGTTCCGGATCGACGCGCTCACTCCGGAACACGCGGACGACCTGGCCGCGGTGGCGAAGCGGTACGGCGTCCCGTGGCTGGGCCAGGTCACCGAGGGCTGGTTCGGCGGCGCGCGGAACCGCTTCGAGGAACACCGGTACGACTGGACCGAGCGGCTTCCCCAGCTGTGCGCGGCGCTGTGCTCCGCCCGGAGTCCGGCGGTGGCCCAGCTGCTGTTGACCGGCGCCTGGACCCAGGTGGACGGTGAGCTGCGGCTGTGGGCCGCAACCGGGCCGGCCGAGATCCGCCGCGCGCGGTTGGACCGGCTGAGCCTGCCGCTGCTGCGCATCCTGGAAGCGGCTGATGCTCAGTTGCGCGGCCGGATCATGGCGGCGTTGCGTTCCTGCCAGGACACGGTCCTGGAGTGCCTGCTGCCGATGCTGCGTCACGCGGCGCGGGAACAGACGGAGGGCGAGCTTCGGTCGGCGGGGCTCGGAGCGGTGGCGCGGGAGTGCGGGGACCGGCTCGGCGCGCTCGCGCGACGGGCGCCGCGCGCCGCGGACGACTGGTCGGTGGCGTGGACCGGGTGCGGCTGTGAGTTGTGCGGCGGCCTGGGCGAGTTTCTCGGCTCCCGGTCGCGGCGGACGCTGGAGTGGCCGCTGGCGAAGGACGGGCGGCGGCACGTGCACAGCAGGATCGACATGGCCGAGCTGCCCGTAAGCCATGTGACCAGGAGGCAGGGACGCCCGTACACGCTGGTGCTGACGAAGACCGAGGAGCTGTTCACGCGCGAGCGGGCGACCCGCCGTCAGGCCGGAGCCGACCTGGCCTGGCTGGCCTCGACATGGGACCTTTCCGGCGATGCCGGAGCCGACACGAGGCTGTGAGTCGAGGCTGTGACACGAGACACGAGACACGAGACACGGGCGCGACGCCGGCGAAGGCCGCAAGGAACTCCCCGCCCAGGGTGGCGCCGATGCCGGGGACGCCCTGGACTGTCAGCGAGTTCGTGTTCGCGAAACCGGCCTTCGACGAGTTCGTCCAAATCGGCGACCTGCTCGTTGAGGGCCCTCACGTCCCTGACCGGGGCCGGCGACCGCCGCGTTGTCTGCCCCGCTGAGGATCGTCAGTCGATCGTGTGGGTCCTGACCGTCGGCAATCGCCGGGACGTCCACAGCCAAGCTCCTGTCGGTCGACATGTCCCGAATGTCGCCTATAAATGCAACCAGAACTGCAACCAGCGCATAACGAGCAGCCGAGCCACAATTGCGGCTCGGCTGCTCGTTTCGCCTGTTCAGGCGGCTGCGGAGGATACGAGATTCGAACTCGTGAGGGGTTGCCCCCAACACGCTTTCCAAGCGTGCGCCCTAGGCCTCTAGGCGAATCCTCCGCCAGGAACATTACATGACGCTGGGGAGTGCTCGCGAACTCGTTCCTGCCGGTCGGATCGGGTAACCTGTGCGGAGCCCCTCACGCGGCGCTATCTGACTGAACTCCCCCAGGGCCGGAAGGCAGCAAGGGTAGGTTGGCTCTGGCGGGTGCGTGGGGGGCGCTCGCGTTGCCGGGCGGGGTCCGTGGGCGGGGTCCGTTGTCGGTGGGCGCCTATAACCTCGTATGCGTGTCGTCTCTTGCGTTGTACCGCCGCTACCGCCCGGAGTCCTTCGCCGAGGTCATCGGGCAGGAGCATGTCACCGACCCGCTGCAGCAGGCGCTGCGGAACAACCGGGTCAATCACGCGTACCTGTTCAGCGGTCCGCGCGGCTGTGGCAAGACGACCAGCGCGCGCATCCTGGCCCGCTGTCTGAACTGCGAGAAGGGGCCCACGCCGACGCCCTGCGGCGAGTGCGACTCCTGTCGGGACCTCGCGCGCAACGGGCCGGGCTCCATCGACGTCATCGAGATCGACGCCGCCTCGCACGGTGGTGTGGACGACGCCCGTGACCTGCGCGAGAAGGCGTTCTTCGGGCCCGCGCGCAGCCGGTACAAGATCTACATCATCGACGAGGCCCACATGGTCACGTCGGCCGGTTTCAACGCGCTGCTCAAGGTCGTCGAGGAGCCGCCGGAGCACCTGAAGTTCATCTTCGCCACGACCGAGCCCGAGAAGGTCATCGGGACGATCCGGTCGCGGACCCATCACTACCCGTTCCGGCTGGTGCCGCCGGGGACCCTGCGTGACTACCTCGGCGAGGTGTGCCAGAAGGAGGACATCCCTGTCGAGGAGGGTGTCCTGCCGCTGGTCGTGCGCTCCGGGGCCGGGTCCGTGCGTGACTCCATGTCCGTCATGGACCAGTTGCTCGCGGGTGCCGGGGCCGACGGTGTGACGTACGCCATGGCCACCTCCCTCCTCGGGTACACCGACGGCTCGCTCCTCGACTCCGTCGTCGAGTCCTTCTCCTCCGGCGACGGCGCCGCCGCCTTCGAGGTCGTGGACCGGGTGATCGAGGGTGGCAACGACCCCCGGCGGTTCGTCGCCGACCTGCTGGAGCGGCTGCGCGACCTCGTCATCCTCGCCGCCGTGCCCGACGCCGCGGAGAAGGGTCTCCTCGACTACCCCGCCGACGTCGTCGAGCGGATGCAGGCCCAGGCCCAGTCGTTCGGGCCCGCCGAGCTGACCCGCGCCGCCGACATCGTCAACGAGGGTCTGACCGAGATGCGCGGCGCCAACTCGCCCCGCCTCCAGCTCGAACTGATCTGCGCCCGCGTCCTGCTGCCCGCCGCCTACGGCGACGAGCGGTCCGTGATGGCCCGCCTCGACCGGCTGGAACGTGGCGTGAACTTCTCCACCGGGGCCGGTACGCCCCCCATGGGGTACGTCCCCGCGCCCGGTGTCCATGGCGGAGCCGATGGTGGAGACGGTGGTGCCGTGGACGCGTCGTCCTCCGTTCCGGGTGGCGGCGGTGCCGCCGCTGCCCGGGCTGCGGTGCGAGGCGGCTCTGTGGTCGCTCCGGGGGCGGCCGCGGCTGCCGAGCCCCCGGTCGTCGCGGTCAGTGGCCCGGCGGAGCAAGCGGCCCCGGCCGCCGGTCCCGGTCCCAGTGCGGCGCCCGCCGAGCCCTCGCAGCCCGCCCCCGGCGCCTGGCCCACCGCCACCACGGCGGGCGGCGGTGGCCGACGGCCGGGCGGCTGGCCCACCACCCCCGCCCCGGCCGGAGGGGCCGACGACACTCGTCCCCCGGCGCCCGCGGCACCCACCCCGGCCGCGCCCTCCGCGCCAGCCCCCTCGCCCGTCGCCGCCCCGGCGCCCGGCGGGCTCGACCCCCGTTCCCTCTGGCCCAACATCCTGGAAGCCGTCAAGAACCGCCGGCGCTTCACCTGGATCCTCCTCAGCCAGAACGCCCAGGTCACCGGCTTCGACGGCACCACCCTCCAACTCGGCTTCGTCAACTCCGGCGCCCGGGACAACTTCGCCAGCAGCGGCAGTGAGGACGTACTGCGGCAGGCGCTGGTCGAGCAGTTCAACGTCCACTGGAAGGTGGAGGCCGTCGTCGACCCGTCCGGTGGCGGCTCGGCGCCGCCAGCCCCCGGCGGGTTCGGTGGTTCCGGGGGGTACGGCGGTGGCGGCGGCCCTGTCGCCAGCGGCGCGCCCGGCGCCCCCTCCGGCTACGGCACCTCCAGCGGCGGTGGCAGCGCCACGACGTCCCAGCGCCCGGCGCCCCCGCAGTCCTCCGCCCCTGCCCCAGCACCGGCCGCCAGCCCCTCGCCTCCTCCGGCGTCCAGATCCGCCCCTGCCCCCTCACCCGCCCCCGCCCCCGCGGCTCCGGACCCCGTGTCCCCCGAGGACGACACCCCCGAGGACGACGACCCCGACCTCGACGAGTCGGCCCTCTCCGGCCAGGAGCTGATCGTGCGGGAACTCGGTGCGACGGTGGTGGAGGAACTCAGCAATGAGTGATCCAGCGGCCCGACCAGCAAGGCGGGTGTCGGCTTCCCTCCTGGAGGAAAGTCCAACCCCTCCGCCCCCTCCGCCTCGGCGGCCTGTACGAAGTGCCGCGCCCGCTGCCGTTAGGCTGACCCCGTGAAGGTCCTCGTCATCGGCAGCGGCGCCCGCGAACACGCCCTGTGCCGCTCACTGTCCCTCGACCCCGCGGTCACCGCGCTCCACTGCGCCCCCGGCAACGCCGGTATCGCGGAGGTCGCCGAGCTGCACCAGGTCGACGCCCTGGACGGCGCGGCCGTCTCCACGCTGGCCACGAAGCTCGGCGCCGAACTGGTCGTCGTAGGCCCGGAGGCGCCCCTCGTCGCGGGGGTGGCCGACGCCGTGCGGGAGGCGGGGATCCCGGTGTTCGGCCCGTCCGGGGAGGCCGCGCGGCTGGAGGGGTCCAAGGCGTTCGCCAAGGACGTGATGGCGGGTGCCGGGGTGCCCACCGCCCGGTCGTACGTGTGCACGACGCCCGAGGAGGCCGACCAGGCGCTGGACGCTTTCGGCGCGCCGTACGTCGTCAAGGACGACGGTCTCGCCGCGGGCAAGGGCGTCGTCGTCACGTCCGACGTCGACGCGGCGAAGGCGCACGCCGCCGCCTGTGAGCGCGTGGTCATCGAGGAGTTCCTCGACGGGCCGGAGGTGTCGCTGTTCGCCGTCACGGATGGTGAGACGGTCGTGCCGCTGCGGCCCGCGCAGGACTTCAAGCGCGCCCTGGACGGCGACGAGGGCCCGAACACCGGCGGCATGGGCGCGTACTCCCCGCTGCCCTGGGCCGATCCGAAGCTGGTGGACGAGGTGCTGGAGACGGTCCTCCAGCCGACCGTCGACGAGATGCGCCGCCGGGGGACGCCGTTCTCCGGGCTGCTGTACGCCGGGCTCGCGATCACCTCGCGCGGGGTGCGGGTGATCGAGTTCAACGCCCGTTTCGGCGACCCCGAGACGCAGGTCGTGCTGGCCCGCCTGAAGACCCCGCTCGCCGGGATCCTGATGGCCGCCGCCACCGGCAACCTCGCCGACCTCGAACCCCTGCGCTGGAGCGACGACGCGGCCGTCACCGTCGTCATCGCCTCGCACAACTATCCCGGCACCCCGCGCACCGGCGACCCGATCACCGGCCTCGACGAGGTGGCCGCCAAGGACGCCCCGCACGCGTACGTGCTCCACGCGGGCACCCGGCGCGACGGCGACGCGGTCGTCAGCGCGGGCGGCCGGGTCCTCTCCGTCACCGCCACCGGCGAGGACCTCGCACAGGCGCGTGAGCGCGCTTACGAGGCCGTAGGCCGGATCCGCCTCGACGGCTCCCAGCACCGTACGGACATCGCGGCGAAGGCGGCGACGGGCGCGTAACCGCGCAGGTCAGCAGGCATCCTCACGGGCCCCGGAATCCTCAAGGACTCCGGGGCCCGATGCGTGTCCGCCGTCAGCCACCTTTCCCCAAAGCCATTCCATCGAGTGACCAATGCCCCATCCGGCTGACGGGGGCCAGACCCCCAACTAGGGTGCGGCGCAAGCGTTCCGGCACTTGGCCCACCGGCATTGCGATGTCAGTGACGGGTGCCACAGTGGGGGAGTGAGCAACGCCAGGGCAGTCGGCGGCGGTCACCGTGACGGACAGCGTCACGGCGGGCGCCGTGGCTGCCGCCGTACGTGCCGTCGTACGAGTCGTCGTACACGACAGCAGGGAGGGGGTGACGTCCGGTCGTGACCGGTATGGGTGTGGAGGTGGTCGCGCAGTCCGCGCGTGCCCGGGCCCTGGCCGTGCTGCGGGTGCGCAGCCGGGCGCTGGCCGTGGCACTGCTGCCCGCCGCCGCGGCCGTGATCCTGTTCGCGGGCGGCTCCACCGGCCACCTCGTCGGCCACGGCTGGGACGCCGCCCGGTGGGCCGTGGGCCTGGCCGCGGCGGTCGTGCTACTGGCCGCGGGCGGTATCGCGCTGGTCATCGCGCGGGCCCGGCCCGCCCTGAGCCCGACCGTCCCGATCGCCGAGGAGGCCGCCCCCGACCTGTACCGGATGGTCCGTGACCTCGCCGACCGCCTCGACGTGCCCGCCCCTTCGGCCATAGCGCTCACCCCGGACTGCGACAGCTGGCTGGAGGACCGCACCCATCCGGCGCACGGCCCGCCCGACGACCAGCGCGCCCCGGCGCGCGGCCCGCGCCGTTCGAGCGCCGCCCCGGTCCTCGTCATCGGCTCCCCGTTCCTGTGGTGGATGCGCGTGGGCGAACTGCGCGCGGTCCTCGCCCCGGTCGTCGCGGGTACGGGACCGTCGGCACACCCCGACATAGCCGCGGCCCGGCGTTTCCTCCGGGGCCTGGACGCGGCGGTCGCCGCCGTCGCGGAGCCCGACCGGGGTGCCAGGACCCGGCCCGTGCTGCGTCCGCTGTACGCGGGCGTCGGCTGGGTGGCGCGGCTGCTGCTGCGCAGTTGCCGGGAACACGCGGCCGAGATGGAGCGCGGGGTCGCCGCCGCGGCGGCCGAGCGCGCCCAGGGGGTGGACTACGGGCTGCGGATCGTCGCCCAGGAACAGGTCGGCCTGGCCTACGCGGGCTGGGACCGGCTGCTGACCCGGGTCGCGCTGCCCGCCTGGCGGATGGGCCGCTGGCCGTCCCGGCTGGACGCGGGCGTCGTCGCCGCCCTCACGGAACTGTCCCGACGGGACCGGCTGGCCGAGGGGTTCGCCTCCCGGCTGGGGGAGCGTCCCGCCTGTGACCTGCTCGAAGAGCCCGGCACGGTGGACGAGGCCGCGTCGCTCCTCGCCGCCCGGCTCTTCCACGGCGGGCCCGCCGGTCCCGGGCCCGACTGGGCGCCGGTGGAGTGGGACGACTATCCGGACGAGGTCGTCGACCGCAAGTGGCGCACCGACGCGGCCCGGCTCCACCGCGTCCTGGACACCCTCGGCGTCCGCCGCGCCACCGCGGCCTCCGCGGGCCCCACGCTGGCCCGCATCGTCGACCACCTGGCGGCGCGCGAGTACGCGGGGGAGGACGGCTCGCCGGGGGCGGCGTACCCCGGAGCGGAGGCCGCACCCCCCGGAACCAAGGCCGACGCCGACCCCGCCCCCGCCCCCGCCCCTGACCCCGTCCCCGCCCCCGACCCCGCCCCCACCCCTGACCCCGCCCCCACCCCTGACCCCGCCCCCACCCCTGACCCCGCCCCCGCCCCTTCAGCACCCACCCCCGCTTCCACCACCACCCGCTGCGTCGCCCTCGCCGAAGGCCTCGGCGCCGAGCTGGCCCGCGAGGAAGCCGCCGCGGCGGCGCACGCCCCGACCCCGGCTGGCACCGGCCCCGCCGGGACCGCGGGCTCCCCCGACCCCGACCTGTGGGGCGACGGTGCCCTCCCCCTCTTCCCCCTCCAGCCACCCCGCACCCCACGCGAACTGCTCGCCGACCACGTCACGGCGATGGTGTGCTGCGCCGCCATGGACACCGCGGGCGCCACCCCGGGCCTCGACTGGCTCGACGGCCCCGCCCTCCTCCTCAAGGGCGAACGCGCCGCCGACCTCACCCCGAGAGTCCTCAGCCTCCTGGAGGACGGCGACCCGACCCCGCTGCGCGAGTGGCTGACGGAGACGGGGATACGCCCCGAGAAACCGGTCCGCCTCGTCTGACCGCCCGCGCCTCCCTCAGCACCGGGGCCCTCACCGGAACTCCTCATTCCACTTTCGGTCAATTCGCAACGACCAGTGACAGAGCGCGTGCGCAATGTGATGTGCTGGGACCGAACGCGCACACGGCAAAGGCGTACGACCTACGACAGCCGACGCCTGACGCTCGTGTCACACCACACCCACGGGGGCAAGGGAGGGACGCGACCATGGGGTCGGACAAGATCCGCCGCTGGGAGTCGGGCGCGCTGGCACACGCCGCGACGGACCCCTTCGGCCAGGGCCCGGTCCCCTGGCTCCGCGGCAGCGTGACGCACGACGACGACACCGGTCGCACCGTCCCCTGGTACGTGGACCGCCCCGCTCCCTCCACCGACCCCCACTCCCCGCGGCCCGACCCCGCCACGCCCCGGATCCCGTTCCCCCGTGCCGCCGACGACGTCCACCGCCAGATCAAGGGCTTCACCGCCACCGGCGCGGTCACCCCGGGCGACGCCATCGACTTCCACGTCACCGTCGACCCGCCGCAGGAGTTCGCCGTCGACGTCTACCGCATCGGCCACTACGCCGGTGACGGCGCCGCCAAGATCACCTCAAGTCCCCGCCTCTCCGGGATCGTCCAGCCCCCGCCGCTCACCGCCGACCGCACGGTCTCCTGCCACCACTGGTGGCTCTCCTGGCGGCTCCAGATCCCGTCGTACTGGAACGTCGGCGCGTACGTCGCCGTCCTCACCACCGCCGACGGCTACCGCTCCCACGTCCCCTTCACGGTCCGCGACGACCACCCGGCCGACCTGCTCCTGGTGCTGCCGGACGTGACCTGGCAGGCGTACAACCTCTACCCGGAGGACGGCCGCACCGGCGCCAGCCTCTACCACGCCTGGGACGAGGAGGGCCGGCTGCTCGGCGAGGCCGACGCCGCGACCACCGTCTCCTTCGACCGCCCGTACGCGGGCGCGGGCCTGCCGCTGCACATCGGGCACGCCTACGACTTCGTCCGCTGGGCCGAGCGCTACGGCTACGACCTCGCCTACGCCGAGGCCCGCGACCTGCACTCCGGCCACGTCGACCCCACCCGTTACCGCGGGCTGGTCTTCCCGGGCCGCGACGAACACTGGTCGGCCCCCATGCGCGGCGCCGTCGAACGCGCCCGCGACCACGGCACGTCCCTGGTCTTCCTCTCCGCCAACACCCTGTACTGGCAGGTGGAGCTGGGCCAGTCCCCCTCCGGCGTCCCCGACCGCCTGCTGACCTGCCGCAAACGCCGGGGTCCCGGCAGGCCGGTGCTGTGGCGGGAGATCGACCGCGCCGAGCAGCACCTGCTCGGCATCCAGTACCAGGGCCCGGTCCCCGCGCCGCACCCCCTGATCGTCCGCAACGCCGACCACTGGCTGTGGGAGGCCACCGGCGCCCACGAGGGCGACGCGATCGACGGCCTGGTGGCGGGCGAGGCCGACCGCTACTTCCCCCGCGCGCCGCTCCCCGACCACGACGAGCGCGTCCTGCTCGCCCACTCCCCGTACGCCGACGCAGACGGCGTCCGCCGCCACCAGGAGACGTCCCTCTACCGCGCCCCCTCAGGCGCCTGGGTGTTCGCGTCCGGAACCTTCGCGTGGACGCCGTCCCTGGACCGCCCGGGGCACGTCGACCCCCGTGTCCAGCGCGCCACCGCGAACCTCCTCGACCGCATCTGCAAACGCGACTGACCCGCCGTCCGTGAGCACGTCCCTGTACGGGACAATCGACCCATTGGACAGAACCACGGGGAGGAACCGTGTCCGGATTCGTCGAAAAGCCCGAACCGAGTCAGGTTCCGGGTCTGGTGCACCTGCACACCGGAAAGGTGCGCGAGCTGTACCAGAACGAGGCGGGCGACCTCGTGATGGTCGCCAGCGACCGCATCTCCGCCTACGACTGGGTGCTGCCCACCGAGATCCCCGACAAGGGCCGCGTCCTCACCCAGCTCTCCCTGTGGTGGTTCGACCAGCTCGCCGACCTGGTCCCCAGCCATGTCCTGAGCACCGAACTCCCCGCGGGCGCCCCCGCCGACTGGGCGGGCCGCACCCTGGTCTGCAAGTCCCTGCGGATGGTCCCGGTCGAGTGCGTGGCCCGCGGCTACCTCACCGGCTCGGGCCTCGCCGAGTACCAGCAGAGCCGTACGGTCTGTGGCCTCGCCCTCCCCGAGGGGCTGGTCGACGGCTCCGAACTGCCCGCCCCGATCTTCACGCCCGCGACCAAGGCGGAGGTCGGCGAGCACGACGAGAACGTCTCCTACGAGGAGGTCGCCCGCCAGGTCGGCGCCGAGACCGCCGCCCAGCTGCGGCAGGCCACCCTCGCCGTCTACAGCCGGGCCCGGGACATCGCCAGGGACCGCGGGATCATCCTCGCCGACACCAAGTTCGAGTTCGGCTTCGCGGGCGACGAGCTGATCCTCGCCGACGAGGTCCTCACCCCGGACTCCTCCCGCTTCTGGCCCGCCGACCAGTGGCAGCCGGGCCGCGCACAGCCGTCGTACGACAAGCAGTACGTCCGTGACTGGCTGACCTCCGCCGAGTCCGGCTGGGACCGCGGGAGCGAGCAGCCCCCGCCCGCGCTGCCCGAGCAGGTCGTCACGGCGACCCGCGCCAAGTACGTGGAGGCGTACGAGCGTCTGACGGGCACCAACTGGAGCTAGGGAACGACGAAACCCCGGTCCAGTGGACCGGGGTTTCACAACGAGCGGACGACGAGGCTCGAACTCGCGACCTCAACCTTGGCAAGGTTGCGCTCTACCAACTGAGCTACGTCCGCGTAGCGCCGTGGCGCGAGAGCAACTATACCCAACCTCGCTCGCGGGCGAGCCGGACCGCCGTATGCCGGTTCTCCACCCCGAGTTTCGACACGGCCGACGACAGGTAGTTCCGCACCGTCCCCTGCGACAGCGCCGCCCGCGCGGCGATCTCCGCGACCGGCGCCCCGTCGGCCGCCAGCTCCAGCACCTCCGCCTCCCGCGCGGTCAGCGGCGAGTCCCCGGCGGCGATCGCGTCGGCGGCCAACTCGGGGTCGACGTAACGGTTTCCACCGTGCACCGTACGGATGATCTCCGCGAGCCGCTCGGCGCTGACCGTCTTCGGCACGAACCCGCGCACGCCCGCCGCGAGCGCCCGCTTCAGATGCCCCGGCCGCCCGTGACTGGTCACGATCAGCACCTGGCAGCCGGGCAGTTCCGCGCGCAGCGATGTGGCGACCTTCACACCGTCCGCGCCGGGCATCTGGAGATCCAGCACGGCCACGTCGGGCCGGTGCGCCCGCGCCATCGCCAGCGCCTCCGGCCCGCTCGCCGCCTCGGCGACGACCACGAGGTCCTCCTCCAGGGACAGCAGCGTGGCCAGCGCCCCCCGGATGAGGTGCTCGTCGTCGGCGAGCAGCAACCGCACCGTCACGCCGTCGCCTCCCCGGCCATCCGGACCGGCACCTCGGCCACCAGCCGGAACGCGTCCCCGTCACCGACGCCCGCCACCAACGAACCGCCCACCACGGCCAACCGCTCCCGCAGCCCCGCGAGCCCCGAACCACCGCCCGCGCCCCGCGAGCCCTCGCCCACGCCGTCGTTCTCCACCGTCAGTACCACCCGTCCCTCCCGCATCCGCAACCCCACGTCACACCGTTGGGCGTCCCCGTGCCGCAGCACGTTCGTCGTCGCCTCCCGCACCACCCACGCCAACGCCGACTGCACCTCGCCGGGCAGCCCGCCCGGCACCTGTGACACCGCGCACTCGATGCCCGCCGCCGTGAGCACCCCCCGCGCCCCGGCGATCTCCACCTCCAGGTCGGCCTCGCGGTACCCCCGTACGACGTCCCGCACCTCGCGCTGCGACTCCCGCGCGATCCGCTGGACCTCGACCATCTGCTCCACCGCCTCCGGCCGCCCACGCCGTGCCAACTGCACCGCCAGCTCGCTCTTCAGGGCGATCACCGCGAGGTTGCGCCCCATGACGTCGTGCAGATCGCGCCCGAACCGCAGCCGCTCCTCGGCGACCGCGAGCCGGGTCCGGGTCTCCCGGGCCTCGTCGAGGGCGTAGACGGCGTTGAGCAGCCAGACGGAGAAGACGGACGTGAAGGCGAGGAAGCCGCCACCTACCAGCATCGCGAGCGAGGACACCAGCGCGTGGGCCGCGGAAAGCCCGAGCGTGAACGACACCACCCCGGTCCCGGCCGCGAACCCCGCCACCAGCCCGAAGACCCGCGCCCGCGACCGCACCCCGAGCGCGAGCAGCCCCGCGCCGAAGACGACCACGGCCGAGAAGACCGCGCTGGTCGCCCCGTCGACGTCCTCGCCCCGCGGACCGTGCTCCGAGATCCAGACCGCCGCGACCCCGATCACCGCGGTGACCACCCCCAGCGCCCACAGCAGCCGCACGGGCTGGTCCCGCCGCCCACGGGTCCAGTCCAGCGCCCGTGACGCGGTCACCCCGCCCAGTACGGCGTGGACCAGCACCATCGCCAGCAGCAGCCCGCCGAGGCGCGGCCCCGTCAGTCCGACGGCGGGCAGCCCGGCCGTGGCGACCTCGATCACCGTGAAGAAGTGGAACGACCACCGGGTGTACGTCTCCACCTGGGCCGGGGTGCTCTTCCGCCGCCACCAGCCCTCTGCCGTACCCACGCCCGTGCTCAACTCCCCGGTCCTCCGCACTCCCGAACGCCCCGTCTCAGCGCCGCGGCTCCCACCGGAACCACCGCCGTACAGCAAACACCGCGACCCCCGTCCAGGCCAGCGCGGTCGCCGCCGCCCCCAGCGCCTCGAACCCCGACAGGCTCCCGGTCCAGCCGCCCCGCACCAACGTGATGACGGGGGACAGCGGCAGCAGTTCGCACACCGAGGCCACCCGGTCCGGCAGCAGCTCCAGCGGTACGGCGATCCCGGAGCCGATCATCGAGCCGAACACCAGCGGCAACGTGGTGACCTGAGCGCTCTCCACCGTCCGGGTCATCGCCGAGGTGGCCGCGGCGAGCGCCGCGCACAGCGGCAGCCCCAACAGCAGCCCCAGCACCGCCAGGTGCGGAGCCTGCGGCGTGGGCAGGTCAAGGAGCAGCGCGCACCCGGCCACCAGCAGCAGCGACTGTGCCAGCCCGGTCACGACGGCGGGCAGCGCCGCCCCGGCCATGATCTCGGCGTCCCGCAGCTCACCGGTCCGCAGCCGTTTGAGTACCAGCTCCTCACGCCGGGAGGTGTAGACGGCGACCAGCGTGCCGTACACCGCGAACAGCAGCGAGAACCCGATCGAGGCGGGCAGCAGCACCAGCCCGACCGTGAGCCCGGCCTCCGCGAGGTCCATCTCCGCCGTGGCCGAGCGCAGGGTGAACGGCAGCGCGAGCGGCACCAGCAGCGCCGTGAGCACCGAGCCCCTGCTCCGCCCGAACAGGGTCAGCTCGGCCCGCGCGAGGGCGGCCATCCGGCCCCCGGGGGTGGTGACGGCACCGTTCAACGCACGTACTCCTTGTCCTCGACGGCACCGGCGGCAGCGCCGCCCGCGGCCTCCCGCGCGATGCTCAGGAACGCCTCCTCCAACGAGGCCGACCGCATGTCCAGCCCCCGCAGTTCGACCCGGGCGGCCTCCGCCCACCGCAGCAGCCCGGTCGCCGCGCGCTGCAACGCGAAGGTCCGCAGCCGGACGACCCGCCCCCGCGTCTCGTGCCCACACACGCCCAATGCGTCGAGGGGTGGCAGATCGCCCACGAAGTACCCCTCGGGCAGCTCGAAGGAGATCCGGGAGGGCCGGTCCGCGGTCACCTCGGCCGGTGTCCCGGCGGCGGCGATCCGCCCCTCGTGCAGGATGGCCAGCCGGTCGGCGAGGCTCTCCGCCTCCTCCAGGTAGTGCGTGGTCAGCAGCACCGTCGTACCGGCGTCCCGCAGGGCGCGGACCAACTCCCAGGTGGCCCGGCGCCCTTCGGCGTCCAGTCCGGTCGTCGGCTCGTCGAGGAAGAGCACCTCGGGTTCGCCGAGCAGCGCGAGCGCCAGATCCAGCCGCCGCCGCTCTCCCCCGGACAACTGCTTGACCCGTACGCCGTCCTTCTCCGCCAGCCCGACCAGCGCGAGCGCCTCCGCACCGGGCCGCGCCCCGCTCGTACAGCCCGCCCACATCCGCACCGTCTCCGCGACGGTCAGCTCGGAGGGGAACCCGCCCTCCTGCAACATCACCCCGGTGCGCGGCCGTACGGCGGCCCGCTCCCGGTAGGGATCGTGCCCGAGCACCCGCACTCGCCCTCCGGCCGGTGCCGCGAGCCCCTCCAGCAGCTCCACCGTGGAGGTCTTGCCCGCGCCGTTGGTGCCGAGCAGCGCGAGGACCTCGCCATGTTTCACGTGGAACGTCACCCCGCGTACGGCCTCGAACCCGCCCCCGTAGACGCGCCGCAGGTCAGTGACCTCGATCACGTTCTCGTGTCCGCTTGTCGTCATGCCCCAAGCGTTCCGGCGCCCGCTTCCGGACGGCAGTGCGCGCTGTCACCGCTCCCCATGACAAATGTCAGAAGCCGCGACCCCGACATGGGGAAGGCCCCGCGACATACAGAAGGACCCGGTCCAATGGACCGGGTCCTTCTGTGAACTGGAGCGGACGACGAGGCTCGAACTCGCGACCTCAACCTTGGCAAGGTTGCGCTCTACCAACTGAGCTACGTCCGCACTGCGCCCGAACAGCTTTCACTGTTCGGTGCGAGCACCAGCCTACCTGATCCACAGGAGTGGTCAGACCGGCGATGCGGAGCGGGTGACAGGAATTGCACACTGCGCCTTCCCCCTGGAAGGGGGATGTTCTACTACTGAACTACACCCGCACGCTCCGTGAGCTGGGCCCTTCGGCCCCGCCCTGCGGCGTGCTCCAGACTTTAGCTGATCACCAGGGGTGCCGCGCAAGTCGGTTGCCGCAGGGGGTGGCTGACCGGGTGTCGCGGCTCAACGGGCCGCCGCGAACGCCTCGTAGACCTTCTTGGGGATCCGCCCGCGCGCGGGGACGTCCATCTTGTTGGCCTGGGCCCAGGCGCGCACCGCCGCCGGGTCGGGGGCGACCTCCGTCTGCCGATAGGCCTTGCCCGACTTCGCCCGCTTACGGCCGGCCTCCACGTACGGCGCGAGCGCCTTCCGCAGTTTGCTGGCATTGGCTTCATTCAGGTCGATCTCGTACGACTTGCCGTCGAGTCCGAAGGCGATCGTTTCCGCCGCTTCCGAGCCGTCGATGTCGTCGAAGAGAGTGACCACGACCTTCTGCGCCACGAATATCGGTCCCTTCGTACGGCACGGTGACAATTCATTTGTACAGTGCCCGACAATGCGATGTGAAGCTCGACTAAATCTTCCCGCGTGTCCGCGCGCAATAGGTACCGGGTGTCGATCCGGGATCTTTTCCGGAACTCTTCTCCCACCTGCGGGGCTTCCGTGAGGTCGTGGTGAGCGTCACGTAGGTTCCTCCAAGGCGACGCGCGTAGAAATTTTGTGCGGGTAGTCTGAAGGCACCTGTCTGAAGCCAGTGGCAGGAACCTGCTCAGCACCACACCACCGGGAGTGCCAGTGGCACGCGTCGTAGTCGACGTCATGCTCAAGCCGGAGATCCTCGACCCCCAGGGCCAGGCGGTGCAGCGCGCACTGCCGCGTCTGGGTTTCGACGGCATCTCCGACGTACGTCAGGGAAAGCGTTTCGAACTGGAAGTGGACGGACCGGTCGACGAAGCCCTGCTCGCCCGCATCCACGAGCTGGCGGAATCCTTCCTCGCCAACACCGTGATCGAGGACTTCACCGTGAAGGTGGAGGAAGTCGCGGAGGCCGTGAAGTGACCGCTCGTATTGGCGTCGTCACTTTCCCGGGCAGCCTCGACGACCGGGACACACAGCGCGCGATCCGGCTCGCGGGTGCCGAACCCGTAGCCCTCTGGCACAAGGACAAGGACCTCAGGCAGGTCGACGCGGTCGTCCTTCCCGGCGGTTTCTCCTACGGCGACTATCTGCGCGCCGGGGCCATCTCCCGCTTCTCGCCGGTGATGGAGACCGTCATCGAGCAGGCGAAGGCCGGACTGCCGGTGCTCGGCATCTGCAACGGCTTCCAGGTCCTCACCGAGGCCCACCTGCTGCCCGGCGGGATGCTCGGCAACGACCACCTGCACTTCATCTGCCGCGACCAGAAGCTCCGGGTGGAGAACGCGTCCACCGCCTGGACCAGCGACTACGAGAGCGGGCAGGAGATCCACATCCCGCTCAAGAACATGGACGGCCGCTACGTCGCCGACCAGTACACGCTGGACCAGCTGGAGGCCGAGGGCCGCGTCGCCTTCCGCTACCTCGACTTCAACCCCAACGGCTCGCTCAACGACATCGCCGGCATCACCAACGAGGCGGGCAACGTCGTCGGCCTGATGCCGCACCCGGAGCACGCCGTGGAGCCGCTGGTCGGCACCGGCCGCACCGACGGCCTCCCCTTCTTCACCTCGATCCTCAAGAAGCTGGTCACCGCATGAGCAGGACGCCTCTGGACACGGTCGAGCACGCGGCCGCGACCCCCGACGTCGAGCTGCCCTGGGCCGAACTCGGCCTGAAGAAGGACGAGTACGAGCGGGTCGTGGAGATCCTCGGCCGCCGCCCCACCGGCGCGGAACTCGCCATGTACTCCGTGATGTGGTCCGAGCACTGCTCGTACAAGAGCAGCAAGGTCCACCTGCGCCAGTTCGGCGAGAAGGCCCCGGAGAACGACGCCCTCCTCGTCGGCATCGGCGAGAACGCGGGCGTCGTCGACGTCGGCCAGGGCTACGCCGTCACCTTCAAGGTGGAGTCGCACAACCACCCGTCGTACGTGGAGCCCTACCAGGGCGCCGCGACCGGCGTCGGCGGCATCGTCCGCGACATCATCGCGATGGGCGCCCGCCCGGTCGCCGTCGTCGACCCGCTGCGCTTCGGCGCCGCCGACCACCCCGACACCAAGCGCGTCCTCCCGGGCGTCGTCGCGGGCATCGGCGGCTACGGCAACTGCCTGGGCCTGCCCAACATCGGCGGCGAGGTCGTCTTCGACCCCTGCTACCAGGGCAACCCGCTGGTCAACGCCGGGTGCATCGGCGTCATGCGGCACGAGGACATCCACCTCGCCAAGGCGTCCGGCGCGGGCAACAAGGTCATCCTGTACGGCGCCCGCACCGGCGGCGACGGCATCGGCGGCGCGTCGATCCTGGCGAGTGAGACCTTCGACGACGCCAAGCCGTCCAAGCGCCCCGCCGTCCAGGTCGGCGACCCGTTCCAGGAGAAGCTGCTCATCGAGTGCACCCTGGAGGCGTTCCGGGAGAAGCTCGTGGTCGGCATCCAGGACCTCGGCGCCGCGGGCCTGTCCTGCGCGACCAGCGAGCTGGCGTCCAACGGCTCCGGCGGCATGACCGTCACCCTGGACGACGTACCCCTGCGCGACTCGACGCTCTCCCCCGAGGAGATCCTCATGTCCGAGTCGCAGGAACGCATGTGCGCGGTGGTGGAGCCGGAGAAGGTGGACCGCTTCCTCGCCATCTGCGAGAAGTGGGACGTCATCGCCACCGTCATCGGCGAGGTGACCGACGGCGACCGCCTGGAGATCTACTGGCACGGCGGGAAGATCGTCGACGTCGACCCGCGCACGGTCGCCCACGAGGGCCCGACCTACGAGCGCCCCTACGCCCGCCCGTCCTGGCAGGACGCCCTCCAGGCGGACGACGCCGACAAGCTGCCCCGCCCGGAGACGGCGGAGGAGCTGAAGGCGCAGGTCCTGAAGCTGGTCGCCTCCCCGAACCAGGCGTCCAAGAAGTGGATCACGTCCCAGTACGACCACTTCGTGCAGGGCAACACCGTCCTCGCCCAGCCCGAGGACTCCGGCATGATCCGCATCGACGAGGAGACCGGCCTCGGCGTCGCCATCGCCACCGACGGCAACGGCCGCTACGCCAAGCTGGACCCGTACAAGGGCGCCCAGCTCGCGCTCGCGGAGGCGTACCGCAACGTGGCGACGACCGGCGCCAGGCCGCTCGCCGTCTCCGACTGCCTGAACTTCGGCTCGCCGGAGGACCCGGCGGTGATGTGGCAGTTCGCGGAGGCGGTACGCGGTCTCGCGGACGGCTGCCAGCAGCTCGGCACCCCGGTGACCGGCGGCAACGTCTCCCTCTACAACCAGACCGGCGAGGCCGCCATCCACCCGACGCCGGTCGTCGCGGTCCTCGGCGTCATCGACGACGTCGCCCGCCGCACGCCGGTCGCCTTCCAGGAGGAGGGCCAGCTGCTGTACCTCCTCGGCGACACCAAGGAGGAGTTCGGCGGCTCGGCCTGGTCGCAGGTCGTCCACGACCACCTCGGCGGACTGCCGCCGGAGGTCGACCTGGAGCGTGAGCGGCTGCTCGCCGAGGTGCTGATCTCCGCCTCCCGGGACGGCATGGTCGACGCCGCGCACGACCTGTCCGACGGCGGTCTGATCCAGGCGGTCGTGGAGTCGGCGCTGCTCGGCGGCAAGGGCGCGCGTCTCGTCGTACCGGACGGGCTCGACGCGTTCACCTTCCTGCTCTCCGAGTCCGCGGGCCGCGCGATCGTCGCCGTGCCGCGCTCGGAGGAGGTCCGCCTGAACGACATGTGCGGCGCCCGCGGCCTGCCCGCCACCCGCATCGGCGTCATCGACGGCGACACGGTCGAGGTCCAGGGCGAGTTCACCCTCACCCTGGCGGAACTCCGCGCGGCCCACGAGGGCACGATCCCGGCCCTGCTGGCCTGACCGCCCGGCACACGAAGGCCCCGCACCCGACAGTGCGGCGCCCGGCACACGAAGGCCCCGCACCCGAGACGACAGTGCGGGGCCTTCGCCGTCACCGGACCACCCCACGTCCTAGGCTCACCCCCATGCCGCCCGTCAGGAAACGCCCCCGCGCCTACGACCCCGTCAGGACCCGCGCCGCCGTCCTCGCCCAGTTCGGCCACGTCCGGGCCGCCGTGCGCACGCTCACCCCCGAGCAGCTCGCGCTGCCGACGCGGCTGGGGGAGTGGACCGTACGGGAACTGGTGGCGCACGTGGGGATGGCGCTGGCGGCCGTGTCCCGGCTGCTCGCCGAACCCGAGCCCGCGCGGCGCACCGGCGCCCTCCTCGACTGGCCGTCCGCGATCGTCACCGACGCCCCGGAGATCGCCGACCACGCCCGGCGGCTGGCCGACCGGCACCCGGACCCCGACGCCCACCTCGCCGAGGTCGAGCGGCGCTTCACCGCCGACCTCGACACCCACCCCGGCACCCGGCTGCTGCCCACCAGCGCGGGCGCGCTGCCGCTGGCGGACTACGTCGTCACCCGCACCGTCGAACTCGTCGTCCACACCGACGACCTGAACGCCGCCGTGCCCGGCCTCGACATCCCGTACGACCGCCAGGCCCTGGCCGCCTGCACCCGGCTCCTCGCCGACACCCTCGCCGCCAAGGCGCCCGGCGGCGCGACGGAGGTGCGGATCCCGCCCTACGCCGTCGTGCAGTGCGTCGAGGGTCCCCGGCACACCCGCGGCACCCCGCCGAACGTCGTCGAGACCGACCCGCTGACCTGGACCAGGCTCGCCACCGGACGGCTGACCTGGCAGGACGCCGTCACCGACGCCAAGGTGTGCGCCAGCGGCGAGCGCGCCGACCTCAGCCCCCTGTTGCCCCTGCTCTCCTGAGAGGGGAACCGACCACCCCACTCGCCCCGTCGGATCGGCATGTACAGGCAGACGCACCGCACGACCGCCACGCTCACCCTCACCGCCCTCGCGCTGCTCCCCCTGGCAGCGGCCTGCGGCACCGAGAAGGCCGACGGCGGCGGCTCGGCCGCCGCCAGCGCACCCCTGACCGGCGTCCACTGGACCGTGGACAGCCTCACCGTCGACGGCACGACCCACGAGGCGCCCGCCTCGGCCCGGATCCGGATCGACGACAACGGCCGGGCCCAGGGCAACCTCGGCTGCAACCACTTCAGCGCCCGGGCCACCGTCGACGGCGACAGTGTCCGCCTCACCGACGCCGAGTCCACCGAGATGGCCTGCGAGGACGCCCCGATGAACTTCGAGCGGCGGCTCTCCGCCGCCCTCACCGGCGACACCCTCAGCGCCCGCACCGACGACGGCCACCTCACCCTCACCACCAGCACCGGCGACACCGTCCGCCTCACGCAGGAGAAGGACGCCGCCCTCTACGGCACCCGGTGGACCGTCACCGTCACCGGCACCGGCAGCGGCGAGGTCTCCCAGTCCCTTCCGGCCGGCACCGAGGGCAAGGCGCACCTCACCTTCGACCAGGACACGGGCAGGGTCACCGGCAGCCTCGGCTGCAACCGGGTCACCGCCCGCGCCACGTTCAGCGACGGAACCGTCACCCTGGGCCCGGCGTCCACCACCCGAAGGATGTGCGACGCCTCACTCATGGACACCGAGAAGCGGCTCCTCGGCCTCTTCGACGGCCCGGCCGACTACCGCCTGGACCACCGCACCCTCACCCTGACCAGCCCAAACGGCGACAGCGTCACCGCCAACGCCGGACAGTGACCAACCTCACACCGATCCGGCGCCCGGATTCCCCAATTCGGACCAGTGGTCGATCTCGCCTACACTCGGTGCCGTGCCACGTGGTGACGGTCGACTCAATCACGATCTGCTTCCCGCCGAAAAAGGCCCCCAGGACGCGTGTGGCGTCTTCGGTGTCTGGGCTCCGGGCGAAGAGGTCGCAAAGCTCACGTACTTCGGGCTCTACGCCCTCCAGCATCGGGGCCAGGAATCCGCGGGAATCGCGGTCAGCAACGGCTCCCAGATCCTCGTCTTCAAGGACATGGGCCTGGTCTCCCAGGTCTTCGACGAGACCTCGCTCGGTTCGCTCCAGGGTCATATCGCGGTCGGACACGCCCGCTACTCGACCACGGGCGCCTCCGTGTGGGAGAACGCCCAGCCGACGTTCCGTGCCACCGCGCACGGCTCCATCGCGCTCGGCCACAACGGCAACCTGGTCAACACGGCGCAGCTCGCCGAGATGGTCGCCGACCTGCCCAAGGACAACGGCCGCTCCACCCGGGTGGCCGCCACCAACGACACCGACCTGCTGACCGCGCTGCTCGCGGCCCAGATCGACGACGACGGCAAGCCGCTGACCGTCGAGGAAGCGGCCCCCGTGGTCCTCCCGAAGATCAGGGGCGCGTTCTCGCTCGTCTTCATGGACGAGCACACGCTGTACGCGGCCCGCGACCCGCAGGGCATCCGCCCGCTGGTCCTCGGCCGTCTGGAGCGCGGCTGGGTGGTCGCCTCGGAGAGCGCCGCCCTCGACATCTGCGGCGCCAGCTTCGTCCGGGAGATCGAGCCGGGCGAGTTCGTCGCCATCGACGAGAACGGTCTGCGCACCTCCCGATTCGCGGAAGCGAAGCCCAAGGGCTGTGTCTTCGAGTACGTGTACCTGGCCCGCCCGGACACGGACATCGCCGGGCGGAACGTCTACCTCTCCCGGGTGGAGATGGGCCGCAAGCTCGCCGCGGAGGCCCCGGTCGACGCCGACCTGGTCATAGCGACCCCGGAGTCCGGCACCCCGGCCGCCATCGGCTACGCGGAGGCGTCCGGCATCCCCTTCGGCGCGGGCCTGGTCAAGAACGCGTACGTCGGACGGACGTTCATCCAGCCCTCCCAGACCATCCGCCAGCTCGGCATCCGCCTGAAGCTGAACCCGCTGAAGGAAGTCATCAAGGGCAAGCGGCTGGTCGTCGTGGACGACTCCATCGTCCGCGGCAACACCCAGCGCGCCCTGGTCCGGATGCTCCGCGAGGCGGGCGCCGCCGAGGTGCACATCCGGATCTCCTCGCCGCCCGTGAAGTGGCCCTGCTTCTTCGGCATCGACTTCGCCACCCGCGCCGAGCTGATCGCCAACGGCATGTCGGTCGACGAGATCGGCCGCTCCCTGGGCGCCGACTCGCTGGCCTACATCTCCATCGACGGCATGATCGAGGCGACCACCATCGCCAAGCCGAACCTCTGCCGCGCCTGCTTCGACGGCGAGTACCCGATGGAGCTGCCGGACCCCGAACTGCTCGGCAAGCAGCTGCTGGAGACCGAGCTGGCCGCCGGGCCCGCCGCCACGGCCGCCGCCGACGCCATCCGCCGCCCGTAGGCGCCCGCACCACCTGCCGTACGACACGAAGGTTCTCAAAGCCATGTCTGAGACATCTGAGACAACTGGTGCCAGCTACGCAGCAGCGGGCGTCGACATCGAAGCGGGCGACCGCGCGGTGGAACTGATGAAGGAGTGGGTGCGGAAGACCCAGCGCCCCGAGGTCCTCGGCGGCCTCGGCGGTTTCGCCGGCCTCTTCGACGCCTCCGCCCTCAAGCGCTACGAGCGTCCGCTGCTCGCCTCCGCCACCGACGGCGTCGGCACGAAGGTCGACATCGCCCGCCAGCTGGGCGTCTACGACACCATCGGCCACGACCTGGTCGCCATGGTGATGGACGACATCGTGGTGTGCGGCGCCGAACCGCTCTTCATGACCGACTACATCTGCGTCGGCAAGGTCCACCCCGAGCGGGTCGCCGCGATCGTCAAGGGCATCGCCGAGGGCTGTGTCCTGGCCGGATGCGCCCTGGTCGGCGGTGAGACGGCCGAACACCCGGGCCTGCTGGGCCCGGACGACTTCGACGTGGCGGGCGCCGGCACGGGCGTCGTGGAGGCCGACCGGCTCCTTGGCCCCGATCGCATCCGTACGGGTGACACGGTGATCGCCATGGCGTCCTCCGGCCTTCACTCGAACGGGTACTCGCTGGTCCGGCACGTCCTGCTCAACCAGGCGGGCCTGTCGCTGGACGCGCGGATCGACGGCCTCGGCCGCACCCTCGGCGAGGAACTCCTGGTCCCGACGAAGATCTACTCGCTGGACTGCCTGGCGCTGACCCACACCACCGAGGTGCACGCCTTCAGCCATGTCACCGGCGGCGGACTCGCGGCCAACCTGGCCCGGGTCATCCCGGACGGGCTGCACGCCGTCGTCGACCGCTCGACCTGGACGCCCGCACCGGTGTTCGACCTCGTCGGCCGGACCGGCGACGTCGAGCGTCTGGAGCTGGAGAAGACCCTGAACATGGGCGTGGGCATGATCGCGATCGTGCCCGAGGACTCCACCGACGTGGCCCTCGCGACCCTCGCCGACCGCGGCGTGGACGCCTGGGTCGCCGGAGAGATCACCGACCGTGGCGAGCACCCCACGGGCGCCGCGCTGGTCGGTGACTACGCGAGCTGAGCGGAGACGTGCCGCCCGGTGGGCAGCACAGAACCCGGTCGGTGACCGAAGTCACCGACCGGGTGAATGCTCAGTGCAAGGTCAAGCGCCGCGACGGTGTGCTGAGGACTGATCGCCCTCGTCCTCGTCGTCGTCCTCATAGAGGTCGGCGTACCGGGAGTACAGGTCGTCGTCTTCATGCCCATCGTCTTCGAACCGCTCGCCGTTAGGCGGCGGCGGATTCGATGTCGATGCGCCCAGCTCTTCGGCCAGGCGTGAGAGATCAGTCCCACCGCTGTTGTACTTCAGCTGGCGGGCGACCTTCGTCTGCTTGGCCTTGGCCCGGCCGCGCCCCATGGCTCGACCCCCTCAACGACGGGGCTCGACGGCCCCAGAGTCTTGACACGCGTTCATGGTCTGGAACGGGCTCTCCGTGGAGAGACCGGTCCGTAGGGCTTCCACGGTACCTGAGCCCAAGCCCATACGGTACGTCGCCCGCATGACGTGCCCGCGCCCAGAACCTGCGAGACGCCCCGTCCTCGCTGGTCAGTGGCGATTTTAACCACTTCCCGACGGGCGACCCGCCGGTGGAAGTGAGAGTTCTCTCTAACTTCCACCGGCCGGTACCGCCCAAACCCGCGGCAGTCGCCTGCCGCGGGATCACCAACCGCGCTGCGCGGCGGCCTCGTGCATCCGCTGCTCGGCGATCCGGTCGGCCGCCGCGGCGGGCGGAATCCCGTCCGAATTCGCACGTGCGAATATGGCAAGCGTGGTGTCGTAGATCCTCGACGCCTTCGCCTTGCACCGGTCGAAGTCGAAGCCGTGCAGTTCGTCGGCGACCTGGATGACCCCGCCCGCGTTCACCACGTAGTCCGGCGCGTAGAGGATCCCGCGGTCGGCGAGGTCCTTCTCGACGCCCGGGTGGGCGAGCTGGTTGTTGGCCGCGCCGCACACCACCCTGGCGGTCAGCACCGGCACGGAGTCGTCGTTCAGGGCGCCGCCGAGCGCGCAGGGGGCGTAGATGTCCAGGCCCTCGACGCGGATCAGCGCCTCGGTGTCCGCGACGGCCGTGACGCCCTCCGGGTGCCGGTCGAGGATCCGCCGTACGGCGGCCTCGCGGACGTCCGTGACGACGACCTCGGCGCCCTCCTCCCGCAGGTGGTCCACCAGGTGGTGGCCGACCTTGCCGACGCCCGCGACGCCGACCTTGCGGCCGCGCAGCGTCGGGTCGCCCCACAGGTGCTGGGCGGAGGCCCGCATCCCCTGGTAGACGCCGAAGGCGGTGAGCACGGAGGAGTCGCCCGCGCCGCCGTTCTCCGGGGAGCGCCCGGTGGTCCAGCGGCACTCGCGGGCCACCACGTCCATGTCGGCGACATAGGTGCCGACGTCGCACGCGGTGACGTAACGTCCGCCGAGCGAGGCCACGAACCGGCCGTAGGCGAGCAGCAGCTGTTCGGTCTTGATCGTCTCGGGATCGCCGATGATCACGGCCTTACCGCCGCCGTGCTCCAGCCCGGCCATGGCGTTCTTGTACGACATCCCGCGCGCGAGGTTCAGCGCGTCCTCGACGGCCTCCGCCTCGCTGGCGTACGGGTAGAAACGGGTACCGCCGAGGGCGGGGCCCAGAGCGGTGGAGTGGAGGGCGATGACGGCCTTCAGACCGCTGGCGCGGTCCTGGCAGAGCACGACTTGCTCATGACCGCCCTGGTCCGAGTGGAACAGGGTGTGCAGTACATCAGCAGGTGCGCCGGTTACGTCGGTCACGGTGGTGACTCCTGAGTACATAGCGGCGGTTGGGGGACGGGCTCCGTACGGGTGGCGGGGTCCGTAGCAGGAGGTTAGGGCCTGCTGCCGAGCCTAGGCCGCCGAGTGGTCCAGATCACCTCCGCACGGAGTACCCTCGCGGCCGTTCATGGGAGGATTCGCGGGGATTTCCCATCCGTCCCGGAGCGGCCACGGCAGGTTTCCCCGGCGGCGGGCGGGGGAGGGAGCAGGCGTGCCCAAGGTGTCCTCGTTGATCGTCCCGTACGCGGCGTACCTGCGCGTGTACGAGCCCCTGGCCGCCTTCCCGGAGCCCGAGCGCACCCACTGGGCGCGCTACGCCCGGCACCCCGAGCACCCCTCGTACCAGGACGAACTCCGCCGCTCGCTGGCCGACCTGATCCCCACCCCGCCGATCCCGGTGCCGGTGCACGAGTCGGGTGACGCCTTCGTCCTCGACCTCGACGGCGTGACGTACGTGTGCCCCTGGCGCACCCGGCTGCGCGGCTGGCAGGCGCTGGGCGATCTCGCCGAGGAACTCCCGCCGCCGGTCCTGGACGCCGTGCTGCCGCCGGTACTGCGCCGCCAGGCCACCCAGGACTACGACCGGTGGCTGGCCGACCACCCCGACGCCCGCCCGTGGATCCGCACCGCGACCTGGCAGGTCCCGCTGAACTGGTTCGTCCTCGTGACCGACGAGGAGCGGGAGTACGACAAGGGGTCCGCGGACGTCGGCGACGAACCGCCGGTGCCGGTGCTGCGCTACCGCACCCCCATGGTCCAGGCCCGGCGCCGGGTCGCCCGCGGGCTGCGGGCGCTGCGGGAGGCCGTGGACGAGGGCCCGCTCATCGACGGCCTGGTGGACGTGGGCCGCTGGCTGGAGGAGTTCCACCCGCGGTCCCTGGTCGAGGTGGACTACGGCGGCCTGGTGCACGCCCTGCCCGCCGGGGAGCTGGAGGGCGACCACTCGGCGGCCGACGTGGCCGAGGGCATCGAGGCGCTGCGCGGCGGCGACGAGGCGCGGGCGGGGCGCGCGTACGGGCGGCTGGTGGAGCGGTGGCGCGCGATCCGCGATCTGCGGTCCGCGAACTGACGGGGTGGCAGGTCCCGGCGGATGTGATCCGGCGCACGTGATGTGCGTCACGGTTGCCGCACCCACGAACAGCTACGGTCTACCTTCTTCTCGGAGTTGACGGGACGTAGGTCCCGATCCGGGCGTTTGTGTCAAGCGTGACAGACCGCACGTACACGGCTCTTGCGCCCCTTGCCCCCCCTCGTGTCAAAATAGGACAAGGGGCCCGGGGAGGGCTCTATCTCAGCATTGCACGCTTTGGGGGGTCTCGTGACTCCTGATCGTCCTGTGACTGATCGTCACAGTGGCGTGACTGTCCGCTATGGCATGGTCCATCGGCTTCCGTCGGTGATGAACGCCTGGGGGGGCAATTCCATCGGTTTGGCCGACGCGGCTGGACAGATGGTGTAGTTGTAGTGCCGAGGACAAGCCGTTCGTCCTATAACCGACTCGACTCGCGTCCGCCATTTCGGGCAACGCGGGTCAAGGTGCAGAATTTAGAGGAAAGAACCGAGAAGGTTCGGTTCTCCCGAGGAGGCCGCTCATGACCGCTCGCACCCCTGATGCCGAGCCGCTGCTGACCCCGGCTGAGGTCGCCACCATGTTCCGCGTCGACCCGAAGACGGTCACGCGCTGGGCGAAGGCCGGCAAGCTCACGTCGATCCGCACGCTCGGCGGGCACCGCCGCTACCGCGAGGCGGAGGTCCGCGCGCTGCTCGCGGGCATCCCGCAGCAGCGCAGCGAGGCCTGACCAGGCCCTAACGGGTCTGACCAGGCCCTAACGGGTCTGACCAGGCCCTAACGGGTCTGACCAGGCCCTAACGGGTCTGACCGGGCCCTAGCGGGCCCGAACAGCACGAACGGACCCCAAGGGGTCCGAACAACTGAATACCCGGGCAAAGCGGTCGGTCCCCCATCAGCCGCGACGTCCGGAACCACACAGCTCCAAGCGACGCGGGTCCTGCCCCAACAGGGCCCCCGCCCATCGTCGTCGGGCAAGTGACAGGGTGCGTCGTCGATCGCGCTGGACTCCGCCGGGTCCAGCGCGATCTTTTTGTGCCCTGGGGTGGGGTCGCGGGGCGCGGGCGCGGTGCTCCGTGAGCGGCCTTGTCGGAGTCTGGGGGCTGCCTCTGGGGTGCCGTCAGGGGTGGTGCAATGGCACATATTAAATTGACCTGTTGTAGGTGAGGTGTAAGTACCACCACGGTCAAAACTCATACGGTGACACCCGTCACATGCCACAGTACTTGTTGCCTCTGGCGTATGTGCGCTACTGGAGGCGCGGATTCCACCCGCCCCTGGACGCAAGGGTGTTGGGATCTCAGCCGGTCGCCGAGGGGTGCTCCCGCTCGGCGCCCTCCTCGCCCTGGCGGCCCTCCGGCGCCCTGGGCGGGCTCTCCAGGGCCAGCCGCAGCAACTGGTGGCAGATGGGGCAGTGGCGGGTGAGATGCCGGTACGACGAGGCGGCCGACAGATGCGCGCGGAGCAGAGCCCGTGTCTCGTGCCTCGCCGATGCCGCCATAAGCCACCTCCGCAGGCCCGCACGGGCACGCCGCCCTCTTCTCTGGGTACCGAGCGAATGTGACGCCGTCAACAAGCAGGAGAGCCCGGATCCGAAGATCCGGGCTCTCACTTTCCGTGCGGTCCTGACGGGATTTGAACCCGCGGCCTCCACCTTGACAGGGTGGCGAGCACTCCAAACTGCTCCACAGGACCAGGTTTCGCGGCGCTATTCGTGCGTTGCGCTGCGAGAAAGGACTCTACAGGAGGGCGGGCGCCTGGTCGAACTCACTCAACGTGCGAGGACCGCTACGGGACCGCCGCGTCGATCGCCTTCACGATGCGTTTGTCCGAGACGGGGTACGCCGTACCGAGGGCGTGCGCGAAGTAGCTGACCCGCAGCTCCTCGATCATCCAGCGGATGTCCCGCACCGACGACGGCACCGGCCGCCCCTGCGGCAACTGCTCCAGCAGCCAGGCGTACTCGTCCTGCATCTCGTGGACCTTGTGCATCCGCGACGTGTCCCGCTGGGCGTTCGTCGGCATCTGCTGGAGACGCCGGTCCGCGGCCACCAGGTAGCGCATCAGGTCAGGCAGCCGCCGCAGCCCCGTCGCCGTCACGAAGCCCGGCCTCACGAGCGCGTCCAGCTGCTTGCGCACGTCCGCCAGGTTCGCCAGCAGCGCGGTGCTGCGGACGCCCTTCAGACGGCGCTCACACGCCTGCCAGGCGGCGAGGACCTGCTGCGTCTGGTCCACCGTACGGACCGTCGTGTCGACGATCTCGGCGCGGACCTTCTCGTACAGCTTCCGGTACGACTCCTCGTCCCACACGGGCCCCCCGAAGTCCGCGATCAGCCGGTCCGCGGCGGCCGTGGCGCAGTCCTCGAACAGGGCCTGCGTAGAGCCGTGCGGGTTCGCGGACAGGGCGAGCTTCTGCGGGTTCGTCAGCCGGTCGCTGGCGAACTTCGCCGGGTTGACCGGGATGTTCCGCAGGATCAGCCGCCGGGTGCCCCGCCACATCGCCTCCGTCTGCTCGGCCTCGGTGTCGAAGAGGCGTACGGAGACGGTGTCGCCGTCGTCGACGAGCGCCGGGTACGCCTTCACCGGCTGCCCGGCCCTGCGGGTCTCGAAGACGCGGTCGAGGGTGCCGATCGTCCAGTCCGTCAGCCCCGTGCGCTCCAGCGACGGCCCGCCCTGCCGCTCGGCGGTCGCCGCGGCGGCCCGCGACAGGGCCTGCCGCGCCTTCGGCTTCAGTTGGAGCCGCAGCGCCTCCAGGTCCTTGTCCTCGGCCAGCTTGCGGCGCCGCTCGTCGACGATCCGGAAGGTGATCCGCAGATGCTCGGGCACCCTGGCCCAGTCGAAGTCCTCGGCGTCGAAGGGCACGCCGACCATCCGCTTCAACTCGCGGGCCATGGTGACGGTCAGCGGTTCCTGGAGCGGCACGGCCTGCTCCAGGAACCGCTTGGCGAAGTTCGGCGCGGGCACGTAGTTGCGGCGGATCGGCTTCGGCAGGGACCGGATCAGCTCGGTGACCACTTCCTCCCGCAGGCCGGGGATCTGCCAGTCGAAGCCCTCATCGGTGACCTGGTTGAGCACCTGGAGCGGAATGTGCACGGTGACACCGTCGGCGTCCGCTCCCGGCTCGAACTGGTACGTCACCCGGAACTTGAGGTCGCCCTGCCGCCAGGAGTCGGGGTAGTCGGCCTTGGTGACCGCCTCCGCCGACTCCCGGATCAGCATCGCCCGCTCGAAGTCGAGGAAGTCCGGCTGCTCGTGGCGCTTGCGCTTCCACCAGGAGTCGAAGTGCGCGCCGGACACGACGTGTTCGGGGACCCGCTGCTCGTAGAAGTCGTACAGGGTCTCGTCGTCGACGACGATGTCCCGGCGCCGGGCCCGGTGCTCCAGCTCCTCGACCTCGCTGAGCAGCCTGCGGTTGTCGGCGAAGAACTTGTGGTGCGTGCGCCAGTCGCCCTCGACCAGGGCGTTGCGGATGAACAGCTCCCGGCTGACCTCGGGGTCGATCCGGCCGTAGTTCACCTTGCGCTGGGCGACGATCGGGATGCCGTACAGCGTGACCTTCTCGTACGCCATCACGGCCGCCTGGTCCTTCTCCCAGTGCGGTTCGCTGTAGGTGCGCTTGATCAGGTGCTGGGCGAGCGGCTCGACCCACTCCGGTTCGATCCTCGCGTTGACGCGGGCCCAGAGCCGGGACGTCTCCACCAGCTCCGCCGACATCACGAACCGCGGCGGCTTCTTGAACAGGGCCGAGCCGGGGAAGATCGCGAACTTGGCGTTGCGGGCGCCGAGGTAGTCGTTCTTGTTGCCGTCCTTCACGTCCTTCATGCCGACGTGCGAGAGCAGACCGGCGAGGAGGGAGACGTGGACACGGTCGGCGGGGGCGTCGTCGTCGTTGAGGTGGATGCCCATCTGCTTGGCGACCGTGCGCAGCTGCGTGTAGATGTCCTGCCACTCGCGGATGCGCAGGAAGTTCAGGTACTCCTGCTTGCACATCCGCCGGAAGGACGACGAACCGCGCTCCTTCTGCTGCTCGCGGACGTACCGCCAGAGGTTGAGGAAGGCGAGGAAGTCGCTGGTCTCGTCCTTGAAGCGGGCGTGCTGCTGGTCGGCCTGGGTCTGCTTGTCGGCGGGGCGCTCACGCGGGTCCTGGATGGACAGCGCCGCGGCTATGACCATGACCTCGCGGACACAGCCGTTGCGGTCGGCCTCAAGCACCATCCGGGCCAGCCGCGGGTCGACGGGGAGCTGGGCCAGCTTGCGCCCGGTGTCGGTGAGCCGCTTGCGCGGGTCCTTCTGCGCCGGGTCGAGGGCGCCCAGCTCCTGGAGCAGCTGGACACCGTCGCGGATGTTGCGGTGGTCCGGCGGGTCGATGAACGGGAACTTCTCGATCTCGCCGAGCCCGGCCGCGGTCATCTGGAGGATGACCGAGGCGAGGTTCGTCCGCAGGATCTCCGCGTCCGTGAACTCCGGCCGGGCGAGGAAGTCGTCCTCGGAGTACAGCCGGATGCAGATGCCGTCGCTGGTCCGCCCGCAGCGGCCCTTGCGCTGGTTGGCGCTGGCCTGCGAGACCGGCTCGATGGGCAGCCGCTGCACCTTGGTGCGGTGGCTGTAGCGGCTGATGCGGGCGAAACCGGGGTCGATGACGTACTTGATGCCCGGCACGGTCAGCGAGGTCTCGGCGACGTTGGTCGCCAGAACGATCCTGCGTCCGCCGTGCTGCTGGAAGACGCGGTGCTGCTCGGCGTGCGAGAGCCGCGCGTACAGCGGCAGCACCTCGGTGAACCGGAACTTCCTCTTGGTCAGCGCGTCGGCGGTGTCCCGGATCTCCCGCTCGCCGGAGAGGAAGACCAGGATGTCCCCGGGCCCCTCCGCCTGGAGCTCCTCGACCGCCTCGACGATGGCGGTGATCTGGTCCCGGTCGGAGTCGTCCCCGTCCTCCTCAAGGAGGGGCCGGTACCGCACCTCCACCGGATACGTCCGCCCGCTGACCTCGATGATCGGCGCGTCCCCGAAGTGCCGCGAGAACCGCTCGGGGTCGATGGTCGCGGAGGTGATGACGACCTTCAGGTCCGGCCGCTTCGGCAGCAGCTGCGCGAGGTACCCCAGCAGGAAGTCGATGTTCAGGGACCGCTCGTGCGCCTCGTCGATGATGATCGTGTCGTAGGCGCGCAGCTCGCGGTCGGTCTGGATCTCGGCGAGCAGGATGCCGTCCGTCATCAGCTTGACGAAGGTGGCGTCCGGGTTCACCTGGTCGGTGAACCGCACCTTCCAGCCGACGGCCTCCCCGAGCGGCGTCCGCAGCTCCTCCGCCACCCGCTCGGCGACGGTCCGGGCGGCGATCCTGCGCGGCTGGGTGTGCCCGATCATGCCGCGCACACCGCGCCCCAGCTCCATACAGATCTTCGGGATCTGCGTGGTCTTGCCGGACCCGGTCTCACCGGCGACGATCACCACCTGGTGATCGCGGATAGCCTCGGCGATCGCGTCCTTCCTCTGGCTGACCGGCAGCTGCTCGGGATAGGAGACGGAGGGCACGCGCGCCCGCCGCTCGTCCATCCGGGCCCCGGCCTTGGCGACCTCGGCCTCGATCTCGGCGAGCACGGCGGCCCGCGCCTCCGGCTTACGGATCTTCCGGGCACCCTCCAGCCTCCGCCCGAGCCGGTGCGCGTCGCGCAGCGACAGCTCGTTGAGGCGGGGGGCGAGGGCGCCGAGGATGGGGGCAGGGTGCGTAGACATACGGGTTCCAGGATCTCATCCCCGGGAAATCCGTGGCGAACGATTTGTCCGCGGCTACCCGGCGACAGCCCAGACACGACAAAACCCCCGCCGATCGCTCGACGGGGGTTGTCACTGTGGCTGGGGCCGGGGTCGAACCGGCGACCTATCGCTTTTCAGGCGATCGCTCGTACCAACTGAGCTACCCAGCCACGAGGTTTCACGTGAAACCTCAGCGGTCCTGACGGGATTTGAACCCGCGGCCTCCACCTTGACAGGGTGGCGAGCACTCCAAACTGCTCCACAGGACCAAGCGTGGTGTACGACAGTGTCGCACACCGTACTGCGTGCCCCCAACGGGATTCGAACCCGTGCTACCGCCTTGAAAGGGCGGCGTCCTAGGCCGCTAGACGATGAGGGCTATCGGCCCGCCTGGGCGCTTCTCAGCGCGTCGGGGACGTGAGAAGCATATGGGATGGCGGGAGGGATCGCCAAAACGGTTTACGGGGAGGGGGAGGCCGGGTTCGCCGGACTGGCCGGGGACCCCGTCGGGGGCGCCGACGGGGAGCCCGTCGTGGACGGTGAGGGCGACTGGGTGGCCCCCGGGGTGTTCTCCTCCGGCAGATGGCGGCTGACCTCGGCCGTGGTCAGGCCCAGCCCGCCCAGCTCGATCTCGTCCCACGCCTGGAGGCGGCGGGTGTCGCGGTCGAAGTAGAGGATCGACGCCTCGATGGGGTCGGGATGCTTCCCCTCCACCGCGCGCAGACCGCTGCCGCCCGTGGAGCCCTCGACGCGCAGCCGGGTGCCGTAGGGCAGCACCTCCATCTCGTCGTGGTGGATGTGCCCGGCCAGGACCAGCGGGACCTCGCCGTCCGTCTCCCGGGCCGCGGACGGTTCGTGCGCGATGGCGACGTCCACCGGCCTGCCCCGGCCGCGGTGGTCCCGCAGGGCGGAGGCGAGCCGGGCGCCCGCCAGTTCCTGGGACGCCTCGGCGCCGGGCCGGGTCGAGCGGTCGGGGGTGAACTGGGGGTCGCCGATGCCCGCGAACCGCAGTCCGGCGATGGTCTCGGCACGGCCCTCGTCGAGGACGTGCACGTTCTTCATGCCCTCCAGGTACTCCTGGGTGACCAGCGAGTCGTGGTTGCCGCGGACCCAGACGTAGGGCGCGCCGAGGTCCGCGATCGGGTCGAGGAAGCCGTTCTCGGCGGCGGTGCCGTGGTCCATGGTGTCGCCGGAGTCGACGATCACGTTGACCTCGTACTGCTCCACCAGCGAGGCGATGATCGCCCAGCTCGCGGGGTTGAGGTGGATGTCCGACACGTGCAGCACCCGGATCGTGGACGGGTCGGGCGCGTACGCGGGCAGCGTGGACGTGACGTCGTACAGCTTGGTGACGTTGGTGACCAGGCGGGCGAGTTCCTTCTGGTAGACGTCGAACTCGGTGACGATGCTGCGGGCGTTGCCGACCAGGGACGGGGCCGAGGAGAGCAGGCCGGAGAACCTGGGTTCCAGGACGGACTTGGGGTTCCAGGTGGCGTACGCCGTCGCTCCCGAGGCGGCCAGCAGGGCGAGCGCGAGGCCGCCCGCGGCCAGGGCGCGGCCAGGGCGCCGGTAGACGGCCAGACCGAGTGCGGCGGCGCCGGTGACGACGGCGACGGTGGAGCGTACGGCCAGGTCGAGGGTGCCGTGCCCGACGTCGCGGGTGACCTCGTCCTGGAGGCCGGAGAGGCGCTCGGGGTGGTCGACCAGGGCCTGGGAGCGGACCGGGTCGAGCTGGTCGACGTTGACGTCCAGGCGGACGGGGGCGACGTGGCTGTCCAGGTGCAGGGCGCCCAGCGGGGAGACGTTGATCTTCGTACCGCCGGTGAGGGACGGCCGCAGGGTCATCGTCGTGTCCATCGGACCGACCGGCGTCCGCACGTTGCCGACGACCAGCAGGCCCAGCCAGGCGCCCATGACGACGACCCCGACCAGGCTGAACGCACGGGCCCACGGGGTGGCCCGGGGGGCCAGTTCGAGCGCGGGCGGCGCGGTACGGCGGCCGCGGTGGGCGCGGTGGGCGCGGCGGGAGGTCAGGGCGCGGCGGCGCGACTTCCGTAGGCGGTTCAGTCGGTGCAGGGCGTTCAGGACTGTGGCTGGGACGCGGGCCATTGGAGCCGTATGCCCATGTCCCCGGGGGCGTATGCGGGGGTGTGCGGCTTCCGGGTGGGCCGCGTGTGGATCGTACGGGCCCGGGCGGGCCCGTTCGGGGGCGCCGTACCGGACAATGGGCCTGTGCTGGAGATGACGCGCGAGGAGTTCGAGGAACTGGTCGCCGAGGCGCTGGACCGGATCCCGCCGGAGCTGACACGGCTGATGGACAACGTCGCGGTGTTCGTCGAGGACGAACCGCCGAGCGACGATCCCGAGCTGCTCGGGCTGTACGAGGGCACCCCGCTGACCGAGCGCGGTGAGTGGTACGCCGGGGTGCTGCCGGACCGGATCACCGTCTACCGGGGTCCGACGCTGCGGTTCTGCGCGTCGCGGGAGGACGTGGTGGCGGAGACGGAGATCACCGTCGTGCACGAGATCGCCCACCACTTCGGGATCGACGACGCCCGGCTGCACGCCCTCGGCTACGGCTGAGCCCTGCCGGACGCACGCGGCGCGTGTCCTCTTGTGGGCGGCGGGAGTTGGGCAGGTTGACTCCTGCTCCCGCCCCGCTTCCCGGAGGTGGCCCCCGTGCGCCCCTTGTACGTTCCCGCCCGCCTGGCCGTCACCTTCGTGGCCGTCGCCGCTGCCGCCGGTTGCATGAGCGTGGGTGAGGGTGACGGCGACCGGGCCCAGCCGTCGCACTCGGCGGGCGACCGCGGCGGCGCGGAGTCCGGCGGGTCGGCGGTGTCCAGCGACGGCGCCGGGTACGGCGAGGTCGCGGGCGGCGCGGACGACGGCCGGGACAGGGGCAAGGGCGAGCGGGGCGAGGACGAGGCCGACGGGGACGGGGCCGGGAAGTCCGCGGGGCCCTCGCAGGCGCCGTCCGCGGGGTCGAGCGCGTCGGCGTCGGCTGGCGAGGGCGGGCCGGGACGGGTCACGCCGCGCCCGGCGCCGCCCGGGCCGACCGGCGGTCAGCCCACGCCGACCCGGACCACCTCGGCGCCGGAACCGCCGCCGCAGTCGCCGGAGCCGCCGCAGCCGCCCGAGCCGACGACCGCTGAGCCGTCGTCGTCGGCCCACGAGGAGACGGCACCGCAGCTGGCGCAGCGGGAACCGGCACCGGAGGCGGGGACGCCCGTGTAGGGGCCGGCGGCCGGGGTGCCGCGGGGCGGCGGCCTGCGCTTTCGGGCGCGGTTTGCCTTTTGGGGGTGGGGGTGCGTATGGTGGTAGATCGTTTGATCCCATTTGCCCGGCGCCAACGCAGAGCGCGCCGTGTGGCGCGTACTCTCCCTTGCCGTGGCGGACCGCATTGAGGCGGTCGTGTGCGAAACACGGAGTTGACGGGCGCGTGCCGATGAGACTCCGGAAGGTTTCGCAGACGTATGTCTTTCGCCAGTACCGATCATGCCGTCGTGTCCGAGGACACCCAGGACACCCAGGACATCCAGGACACCGACACCCAGCAGGCCCCCGAGATCACCTTCGCTGACCTCGGTCTGCCCGAGGGCGTCGTCCGCAAGCTCGCGCAGAACGGCGTGACCACCCCCTTCCCCATCCAGGCCGCGACCATCCCGGACGCCCTGGTCGGGAAGGACATCCTCGGCCGTGGCCGCACCGGCTCCGGCAAGACCCTCTCCTTCGGTCTGCCCGCCCTGGCCACGCTGGCCGGCGGGCACACCGAGAAGCGCAAGCCGCGCGCGGTCATCCTCACCCCCACCCGTGAGCTGGCCATGCAGGTCGCCGACGCCCTCCAGCCGTACGGCGACGTCCTCGGCCTGAAGATGAAGGTCGTCTGCGGCGGCACCTCGATGGGCAACCAGATCTACGCCCTGGAGCGTGGCGTCGACATCCTCGTCGCCACGCCGGGCCGACTGCGCGACATCATCAACCGCGGCGCCTGCTCGCTGGAGAACATCCAGATCGCCGTCCTCGACGAGGCCGACCAGATGTCCGACCTGGGCTTCATGCCCGAGGTGACGGAGCTGCTCGACCAGATCCCCGCGGGCGGTCAGCGGATGCTGTTCTCCGCCACGATGGAGAACGAGATCAAGACCCTCGTCGACCGGTACCTGAAGGACCCGGTCTCGCACGAGGTCGACGCGGCGCAGGGCGCGGTGACGACCATGTCGCACCACATCCTCATCGTGAAGCCCAAGGACAAGGCGCCGGTCACCGCCGCCATCGCCTCCCGCAAGGGCCGCACCATCATCTTCGTCCGCACCCAGCTCGGCGCCGACCGCGTCGCGGAGCAGCTGCGCGACGCCGGTGCCAAGGCCGACGCGCTGCACGGCGGCATGACCCAGGGCGCCCGCACCCGGACGCTGGCCGACTTCAAGGACGGCTACGTCAACGTCCTGGTCGCCACCGACGTCGCCGCCCGCGGCATCCACGTCGACGGCATCGACCTGGTCCTGAACGTGGACCCGGCCGGTGACCACAAGGACTACCTGCACCGCGCGGGCCGCACCGCGCGCGCCGGCCGCACCGGCACGGTCGTCTCGCTGGCGCTCCCGCACCAGCGCCGTCAGATCTTCCGGCTGATGGAGGACGCGGGCGTCGACGCCTCGCGCCACATCATCCAGGGCGCGGGCGCCTTCGACCCCGAGGTCGCCGAGATCACCGGCGCCCGGTCCATGACCGAGGTGCAGGCCGAGTCCGCGGGCAACGCCGCCCAGCAGGCCGAGCGGGAGGTCGCCCACCTCACCAAGCAGCTGGAGCGCGCCCAGCGCCGCGCCAGCGAGCTGCGCGAGGAGGCCGACCGCCTGGTCGCGCGGGTCGCCCGCGAGCGCGGGGAGGACCCGGAGACGGCCGTCGCCGCGGCGCAGGCCGAGCAGGAGGTCGCCGCGCAGAGCGAGGCGCAGTCGGTGACGGTGCCGGAGCAGCCGGCGGCCCAGGACGTGGACCGCGCGGAGCGCCGCGACGACCGTGGCGGTGACCGTGGTGGCTACCGCCGTGATGACCGTCGTGACGAGCGTCGGGATGACCGTCGTCCGTTCGACCGTGACCGCGACCGTGGTGGCCGTGGCTTCGACCGCCGTGACGGCGACCGGGGTGGCCGTTCGTTCGAGCGCCGGGACGACCGCGGCGGGGACCGCGGCGGGGACCGTGGTGGCTTCCGTCGTGACGACCGTCGCGACGACCGCCGTCCGTTCGACCGCGACCGTGACCGTGGCGGCCGTTCGTTCGAGCGCCGGGACGACCGCGGCGGGGACCGTGGCGGGGACCGTGGTGGCTTCCGTCGGGACGACCGTCGGGATGACCGCCGTCCGTTCGACCGTGACCGCGACCGTGGTGGCCGTGGCTTCGAGCGCCGCGAAGGCGACCGCCCCGGCTTCCGCCGCGACGACCGCGGTGGCCACCGTGGCAGCGACCGCCCCTTCAACCGCGACCGCCAGGGCGACCGCCCCGGCTTCCGCACCGGCGGCCACGAGCGTCCGTACGGCCGCCGTGACGACCACCGGGGCAACGGCTCCTCCTCCTTCGGCCGCCGCGAGGACAAGCCGCGCTGGAAGCGCAACGGCTGACGCCGGGAGCGCTGACGCCCGAGTGGCCGACGCCGTAGAACGATAAGACGCCGTGGCCCCCATCCGTCGGGATGGGGGCCACGGCGTTCGTCACGCGGCTGTCGGATCAGCCGACTTGTGAGGCGGACGTGAAGGCCCGGGGGTGCCAAGGGGTGCGGGCCGCCCGCCGGTGCTTCTGGGGAGAGGCTCCTTGGCGCGTCACGCGTACCTACGTCGGCGTCTCGTAGCGGCCTCGGCCGTTCTGGCGGCCGGACCGACTCCGCCGCTGCCGACGCCCGCGGGGACGGGCCCGGCCCCGACCGGCACCGACGTGCTGGCGTACAAGTACAGCGGCGGCAGGGTCGGCTTCTGGGACGCGACCGACGGCACCACCCGCAGCCTGCGCGTCCCGGCCGGGCTGGGCCGGGACGGGCTACCGATGGTCAACGGCGCCGTACGCCTGCGCGGGGGCAGCCCGGTACGCCACGACCACCTCGGCGGCGACGCGACCGGCGACCTGCTCACCCTCAGCTCCTCCGGCAGCCTGAGCTTCCACCGGGGCACCGGCACCGGAGGGTTCGGTGGCAGGACCACCGGCACCGACTGGCCCACCCCCCTCACGGCCGTCCCCTTCGGCGACCTGAGCGGCGACCGCTGCAACGCCGTCAGCGCCTCTGGTAGCGACGGGGAACGCCGTGTCTCCGATACCCGATCGGAGACACGGCGTCGTCGGGCTATGCTCGTGGAGGCAACATCGCCTGGGCCCTTAGCTCAATTGGCAGAGCAGTGGACTTTTAATCCATTGGTTGTGGGTTCGAGTCCCACAGGGCCTACCAGGCGATCAGCCCCTGACCTGCGGCGGAGGCCGTAGATCAGGGGCTGAATCGCTCCCGAGAGGGCATAGTGATCGTTTGCTCGCCCGCTGCTCGCCCGAAGTGCAGCCGATCATGGTCCGCGTCAGCCGTACGCGCCGTGCGCCTGGAAGCCCGCCAACGCCCCTCGAGGGCTGATGCGTTGCTGGTGGGCTGCAAGCACGGGAAGGCCCCGGCCGACGTCACGGGGGAGGACGTACGGCCGGGGCCGGTCGGGACCCGCCCCGCAGGCTTCCGGACCTACGGGGCGGGCGTCTGGGACCCCTCCCGCCGGGCTTGCGGTCCCGACGGGAGGGGCGTTCGTGGGTTGTGACTCCGTGTCAGCCAGTCCGCGTGTGCTGGCTTCGGGGCCGCCTTGGCGGGAGCGGGCCGCCCGGCGGATCAGGCCCGGGGCCTGGCGGTGTGGCGTCTACCCTCATGGTGTTCCCCTCCCTTCTGTGGGGTCGGGTTCCTGGCGTCTCGGCTGCGACCTTTGGACGGGAGCGCGGCCGGGGCGCCGGTCAGTCTCCGTAGAAGCGCTGCCCCTCGCGATAGCCCTTCTTGTGGAGGTTCGTGGACACCTGCTCCTGCCGCTCCTGCGGGGTGGTCGCACCGGCCTCCTTGGAGTCCCGGTCTCGGCGCCCCTTGGCGGCGTCCACGCTCTTCTTGCTCTTGCTCACTCGGTGCTCCGGGGTCTCGCTCACGGGGCCGCAGCCGGGGCAGACGTCCACGCCCGGCAGGATCGAGATCATCTGCTGATCGCGGTGCACCCGGCAGTACCGTCGCCCCCGCGCGTGGTCGATGCGGTACTCGTCCTCGGCCAGCTGCCGTGGGGTCATCGGTCGGTACCTGGCGGCCATGGGCGCTCCTAGTAGTGCTTGGTCAGGTCGGTATCGCTGTGGGTATGTCGCGGTGACAGGTGGGGCAGGCGCCGGTCCAGGCCGCGAGGAGTAGCTGCAGTTCGCGGGCGACTTGGTAGAGGCTCAGGCCGACGCCGTCTCTTTTGGGGACCGGGTGACGCGCTGAAGGGTGCAGAAGGCGTGTGCGACGGAGACGAGGGTGACGTGGTGGTGCCAGCCTCGCCAGGTGCGGCCTTCGAAGTGGGCCAGGCCCAGGGTCTGCTTCATCTCGCGGTAGTCGTGCTCGATGCGCCACCGGAGTTTCGCGGTGCGCACGAGGGTGGCCAGCGGGGTGTCGGCGGGCAGGTTGGACAGCCAGAACTGGACGGGTTCGGGCTTGGTGACGGGCCATTCGGCCAGCAGCCAGCGCACCGGCAGTTCGGGTCCGTCGGCGGTCTTGCGGATCTCGCGCCCTGCGGGCCGGACCCGGAGGGCCACGAACCGTGAGTACATCCGCTTCAGGCCGTTGCGGCCGCTGCCCGGCCGGGAGCCTTCCCGCCACTGCACCGGCCGGGCGGCCTGCTTGCCGACGGCGATGACCAGCTTCTTCACCGCCTGGGCCGGCTCGGGATAGACAGGCCGGGGCCTCGGGCCGCGACCGCTGTATGGCGGAGTCTGCGGCTGGGCTTCTTCCGGCTGGGCGGTGGTCGTGGTGGAGATGCCGACCGCGTAGCTGAGGCCGCGCTCTTCCAGGCCGAGGCGGAAGGCTGCCGCATCGCCGTAGCCGCCGTCGGCCACGACGAGCGGGACCTCGATGCCCCACGACCTCGTCTCGTCGATCATGTCCAGGGCCAGCTGCCATTTTTCGACATGACCGACCTCTTCGGGGATGCCGCACTTGGTGCGGCGGGCCACCTTGGCCGGATCGGCCTTCGGCGAGGCGGCATCCCAGCTCTCGGGCAGGAACAACCGCCAGTCCACGGCCGCCGACGCCACGTCGGAGGCCAGATGCAGCGACACCCCGGCCTGGCAGTTGGTGACCTTGCCCGCGGTGCCGGTGTACTGCCGGGCCACGCACGCCGAGGCGTCGCCGTCCTTGAGGAAGCCGGTGTCATCGACGATCAGCACGGTGGGCTTGATCACCTGCTGCATCCGCCAGGCAAGGCGGGCCCGCACATGCGCCGCGTCCCACGGGCTGGTGGTGATGAAGTGGGCCAGGGCCTGCCGGTTGCCGTCCTCACCCAGCCGGGCGGCCATCGGCTCCACCGACTTGCGCCGCCCGTCCAGCAGCAACCCTCGCACATAGACCTCGCCCCACCGGCGCTGATCCGCCCGCGCGAACGGCTCGAACATCTCCGCCGCGAAGTCCTCCAGATCACACCGGACCGCGGCCAACTCCCCACCCAGCACACCCGGTCAACGACACACCCGATCAAACAGACACGCCACCGGCGAATGCACCTGACCAAGCACTACTAGTTGTTGTCGTCCGGTGGCGGGGTGGGCGGGTCGTCGTCCGGCTTCGGCACGGGCGGCCACGTCACAGCCGACACCTCCCTTCTGCTGCTCGGGCCGACCTGGACCAAAGTCGGTCGGCGGCTTGACGTGCATCGTGGACCCGCCCCGGTCTCGACCTGTCCAGGGTTGGCGGACCGGGGCGGGAGTCTCAGGCGCCCTTGTGGGGCTTCCGGTGGCAGGCGCAGCGGCAGCGGGGCACTAGCAGCACCCCGCGGCTGTGAGGCAGCGGTATGTCCTCGGTCCGCCGGCAGGTGGCGTGCAGGTCGCGGTACTCCGGGCGCTGCGCCGCCAGCGCACACTCCGCGGACCGCTCGACGGCCGTATCGGCGGCCGGGGACGCGGTCACGCCAGCTCACCCCGCGAGCGGGCGTTGGCCTCTGATACTCCAGCGCTGAGGGCCTCCGAGGGGGAGACCGGCCGGAGGTTCCCCGGGTCCGCGTCCCACTCGATGCCTCCGCCGATGGGGCGGAGCTGCACGTGCGGGCCGACGAAGCCCATCACCTTGCCGATGCGGTCCGCCTCGATGTCTCGGACCGTGTCGCCGAGACGCGGTTCGTGGAGGGGTGGGCGGGCGGTAGCGTTCATCGTGTTGACGCTCCTTCGCAGCGTTGGCCACGCCCCGGGAGGTCGCCACCTCGCCGGGGTCTTCTCGCACCTGCCGACGCTAGGAGTGTGCTGTGCACCACAGCCAGCGATGTGCAGATGTGTGCAGCCAGTGCCCTCGCCAGAGCCATCGCCGAGCGGGCGCCCTTGACGCCGTCACCCAGCCGTTCCACCGTTGTGCAGAAAAGTGCACACCTTGTGATGGGAGTCTGACGTGCCGTTACTGTTCATCGGGATCGACCCGAACACCGGGGACGACGAAAGCCCGACCGTATGGGTCGACCAGGAGAAGCACGAACTCGTCTTCCAGGGCTGGAAGCCCGGGCCCGAACTCGAAGCGGAGTGCGCCGCCTTCGAGGCCCCTGGCCACGGCAAAGGGATCCCCCAGGGCGAGGCCGTGATCCGCATCCCCGCCAGGATGGTCGACATGATCAGGGAGGCCTGTGATGCCGTCGAGCGCGCCACCGTTCAGTGAGCTGATCGCCCGCTGCGAGCACTCGGCCATCCACCTGGAGATGCGCGACTCCTACGCCGTCGACCAGGAGAAGGGGCCCTTCGCCCAGTGGCGGGCGGGGTTCCGCCACGACCCGGCGGACCGCGCCTCATGGTGGCGGCCGTGGCTCGACCTGATGCAGGAGACCGTGGGCCGCGGCGTCGTGGTGCGGCGCGCCCGTATTGTCTCCGAGCCCGTCAGCGAGTACATCCGCTTCGAGCACTCCAACACCTTCACCAACATCGCCGCGGGCGAGCAGGTGCGTTGGCTGCCCAGGCGGCAGGCCTCGGACATCGCGCTGCCCGGCAACGATTTCTGGCTGTTCGACGGTCGTCTGATCCGCTGGAACCACTTCACCGGCGACGGCGCATCGGCCGGGCAGGAACTCTCCGAGGACTCAACGGCCGCCAAGCTGTGCGTGGAGGCCTTCGAAGCGGTGTGGGAGCGCGCCATCCCGCACGAGCAGTACGACATCCGCTGACACGCCGTCCCGACAGGCCAGCTCATGCCCACCTTCCCATCCTCGTCCGCCCAGGCCGCGCGTGAGGCCGTCGCCCGACGCCTGCGTGACCTCCGGAAGGAGGCAGGGCTGACGGTCGTTGAGCTGGCCGACCGGTGCGGCTGGCACCACTCCAAGACCTCCCGCATCGAGAATGCGCTCACCGGCCCCACCGCCAAGGACATACGCCGCTGGTGCGCCGCCACGGACGCCGAGGACCAGGCGCAGGACCTCATCGTGCAGTCGGTGAACGCCGAGTCCATGTACAAGGAGTGGCGCCACCAGGTCCGCCGCGGGTTGACCGAGTTGCAGAGCGGAACGGCTCAGCTGTTCCGGTCCACCGAGCTGTTCCGCGTCTACTCGTCCACGCTCGTCCCCGGGCTTCTCCAGACCGAGGGCTACGCGGCGAGCGTACTGTCGACCGCCGCGCGCTTCCGCGAACTCCCCATCGACGACAGCGCCGAGGCAGCCCGGGCCCGGGTTGACCGCTCGCGCATCATTCACGAGCCGGGCCGCCGCTTCCTGCTGCTGGTCGAAGAGGCCGTGTTGTACTGCCAGATCGCCGACGCGGACGACATGGCGGCGCAGTTGGGGTACCTGCTGACCGCCGGAGCGGTCCCAGCCGTGTCCCTCGGGATCATCCCGGCAGCAACACGGCTGCGCACCCAGTGGCCGCGTGAGACCTTCCACGTGTACGACGACCGCCTGGTGTCGGTGGAACTCGTCTCCGCCCGGGTCCGCATCAACCAGCCCTCCGAGATCGCTCTCTACGTGAAGGCCTTCGAGGAACTGCGAGGCATGGCCGTGTACGGCGGCGAGGCCCGCGCACTGATCCTCCGGGCGATCGAAACTCTGCACTGACCCCCGGCATGACGAAAGCGGCCCCGCCCTCCGAAGAGGGCGGGGCCGCGGTCATCTGGCGAACAAGGCGAGGGCACCCGTCACGGCGCCACCGACACCAGCCAGGACACCGATCGTGGGCAGAGGCCATCGGGCACGTTCGAGGGTGCGGATCCTGATCTCGTGGTCATGGACGTCCGAGCGGATGTCCTTGGCCTCGTCGAGGAAGTTGTCCACCTTCGATTCGATGCGGCCGACCGTCTGAGCCAGGTCCCTCACCTCCTGGTACATCTGGGCGGTGCTGATGTACACGCCCGGATCGGGCGTCGTCATCTGACAGCCCTCGACGCCGGGTCGGCGCTCGCGGGCAGCGTCGACGCGGTGCCCTTCCGGCCCAGGTGCTTCGCCACCCACGACTTGCCCGCGGCGGCCAGCAGGGCGACCGGCGCCGCCCACCACACCGGCAGGTCGGCGACCTCGACGGCGACCAGGCCGAGCGCGGCCTCGGCGCCGGTCCACCCCGCACGCTCGCCGAGGTCGAGCAGGAATCGGCTGTTCATGGGCTGTTCCTCTCAGTCGGCCAGCCGGGCGGCCAGCTTCTCCGCGACCTTCTCGGCGATCCGGTCGGCCAGCGCCGGGCTTGCTGCGACCTTCGCCGCCAGCGCGTCCAGGTCCACGCCGCCGACCGTGAGGGCGTCGACCGCCTTGTTGGTCTGCTGGGCGGTCCGCTGGGTGGTCTTGAGCAGGGTGTACGCCCAGACCTTCGGGTTGTCCGGGGCCGTCGCCGGGTCGGGGTTGTCCAGGACGTTGTCCGTCATGAACACCGCCTCGACCAGGTCCGCGCGGCGGGGGCCGGTCAGCAGGTCCACGACCGCCTTGGCCACCTTGCTCACGTCGTCTGCGGTCAGTGCCATGTCGTCCTCCTGAGGGGTGCCCTTGGCGGCATTGAGGATGGCGGCCATGGGGAACGCCCCCGGGTCGCCGTGGTCGTTCTCGGGGGCGTGCTGGTGCCCGCAGTGGCCCTTGAAGTTGAGCCACTGCGACGCCGACAGGCGCACGCCGTTGGAGCCGTAGGAGCTGGGGTACGGCTTGAAGGTCAGTCCGGAGGTGAGCGGCACGCCGTGCTGCTCGTGCGCCCAGCGCGCGAACGCGGCCAGGTCCCGCACCACCCAGGAGGGCAGCTCGGGCGTGTAGAGGTGGGGGGTCGACCCCCACTTTCGGTGGGTGGTCGGGTCGCAGGTGCCGACGATCTCCACCTGGCAGACGTTCATGGTGTTCGTCTCCACCCCGCCGGCCAGGTTGCGCAGGGCCCGGCTTGAGGTGTCGAAGTCGAAGTGCTGGTACCAGACCAGCCGTCTGGCGGCGAAGTCGGGCTTCGCGGTGAAGTTCGGCGCGGACGCGCCACCCCCGTATGACGGCAGGGAGGTGCCCTCCGTGGCGTGCCACAGGATGACGTTGGTCTCCATGGCAGAGCCGGGGTAGGCGCTCTGGTGCCAGTACGCCGTCGAGGCGCCGGGGTAGCGCTGCGGTCCAGTGCGCACGCGTCCTCCTGGATATGAGAGGGCCCCGGGCCGGGCGGCCCGGGGCTTGAAGGGGGGGTGGGTCAGGCGGGGTCGGGCTGGGGGTCGAGGCGGACCGCGGTGAGGATCTCCATGCGCTGCCCGCACCGGCCGCAGGTGACGGAACAGTTGGTGCCCGCGTTGCTGTAGAACTCGGGGACTTCCCAGACCTTGCCGTCCGGCCCGTTGATGTAGTTGACGCAGTCCGGGTTGTTGTCCTGAGCTGTGACCGCGTAGTACGTGTACGGCTCGAACTCGGTGATGTCGCTCGCGCTCATCGTCACCTGCCTATCACCAGCCAGCTGACTGGGGTAGTAGTCGTGTTTTGCCTGGTCAGCCAGACGGTCAGCCCGTTGCTGGAGACCGCGCTGTAGCCGACGCCGGTCACGCCGTTGGTGTTGACGGTGCTGCCGGGGACGACGGTCGCCGGGGTCACCCACGCCTGGAAGGTGCTCCCCCGCAGGTCCAGGCCGGTGACCTGGGCCGAGGTGGGCGTGTTCGCCGCGGACGGGGTGACGCTGGTTATCCCCCAGGCGAACGATCTGGGGAGGAGGATGCCGGAGACGTCCACGACCATGTCGGCGCCGCCGGTGCCGTCCCAGAACAGCGAGATCAGCGGGGCGCCGTTGCTCTCGGCGAGGGGGCTGTCTCCGCCCGCGAGGAGGATGTGCGCCTGGGATCCGCCGGAGACCATGCCGGAGGTGATGTCGAGGGTGGCCCCGTCGGCGCGGGCGGCGATGCCGGTCGGTACGACCTGCGGCACATCCGGGGACCCGAAGGTCAGTTCTCCGGCCGTCATCCGCGCGTAGCGGGTGCCGTCGGCGCTGGACGTCTGGAACCCCGCCTCGCCGTTACCGAGGTCGGCACTCATCTGCGCCGAGACCCGTTCAGTTCCAGGCTGGTAGACCTTGAAGCCGCCCGCTTCGAGCGCCGTATAGGAGGCGCGGCGTGCGGCCCGCAGCTCCCGCATCTCCCGTCGGAGGGCAGCGACCTCGCGGGCGAGGGTGGTGGCGTCGGGCGGGAGCTGCTCAAGCTGGCGCGGCATCAGTCAGTCCTCCACGAGGATGGGCCGGACACGGTCCGCGCCGGGGTCCAGCTCCCACGCCCAGCAGCGGGCCACGACGTCGGCGCCTGCCGGGTGCCGGGGAGAGTCGGCGACGGCCAAGCGGACCGTGTCGCCCAGGCCCCAGTCGGTGCCCAGCCGCGGCGACCGGGAAGCCACGCCCTGGACCGTCCACACCTGCGCGCCGGGCGCCATCAGCCCCACGGACTGGGCTGCGTGGGCGGTGAGTTGGTCAGGGTCGGTGATCCCGGTGGCCGGGGTGTACCGGTACTCCCAGACGGGCCACCCGCCCGCGATCAGGTTGGTGGCGTCCTGCGGAGGGGAGGTGAGGCGGGAGGCGCCCTCTCCCTCGCCGCGGGCGATGACCCGGGTGGCGCCCTTGCCCTGTTCGTAGGACTCGGCGAGCCCGTACTCGGCGACACAGCCGGGGAAGTCGAAGACGGCATCCGGCTCCACCTGGGCGCCGATGGTCGAGCGCACCCGCAACGGGAACTCGAAGCCGGTGTGCGTCGAGTTCCAGGCGGCATCGATGGTCCACTCGGGGCCACCGTCCATGCCCATGATCTCCTGGAGGCAGGACAGGCAGGACCGGTCATCACCGTCGTCGCTCAGGTAGGTCATGGCCGTGCCGGTCGCGACGGTGTCCAGGACGATGGGCGGGCCGTCGGTCAGGGCAGGCGCCGCGAGGGCGGCGATCACGTCGGCCTGGTCTATGCCGATGAGGGTCTGGGTGCCGGGGTAGCGGGCGTCCAGGTACGCCTCCAGGGTGGCGGCGCCGAGCTGCACGGTGGTGGCGCTGCCGCCGTCGCGGGGCAGGACCGCACCCGCCCACAGCGGCACGTCCGTGGCGGTGTCGACAGCGACGAGGAGGGACCTGCCGGGTGCGGTGGCGGCCTCCCACTCCCGGGGGGCGCCGCTGAGGGGAAGGTCGAGCTGGAGGGTGGTGTAGGTGCCCAGCCGCCGGGAGAGAGCGCCGGTCGGGCGCAGGGACGGCAGATCCTCGACGATGCCGCCGCTGCGCATGTCGACGCCGTACCAGGCCAGCCGGTAGGGGGTCACGAGACGGCCTCGTACTGGCCGATCACGGTGAGCTGGCTGCCCGACGCCCATGTCCAGGGCGAGACGCTGTCGACGACAGCGGAGGACACGGCGGAGGCGTTCACCGTGCCGGAAGCCGGGTACAGCACCAGGGTGGTGCCGTCGCTGCTGGACTGGGCGAGGGCGATGAGTCCTCTGCTGGCGCCCGCGTCGAGGGTCGCGGTGCCGATCGGGTACGAGGCTTGCGCGGCGGCGACCGGCAGGGAGAGCTGCCAGTTGTCCGCCGTGGTGGCGCCGCTGCCGAAGTTCGTGGTGGACCCGAAGACGATGAGCATGGTGTACGTCACCAGGCGCCCGAGCTTGACGTACCGACAGTTCACGGTCGCGTTGCCGTAGGACGGCAGATGGACGCCGGTGGTGGTCGACCAGACCGGGGTCCAGGAGGTGAAGCTGGTGGGCGCCTTGAGGTAGGTGTCCCAGGTGCTGCCGTTCCAGCGGCGCAGACCCGTGCCGTCGTCGTAGTACTGCCCGACGTAAGGCCCGTCCGGGGCGGTGCTGCTTGGCAGGATGCCGCCCGGAGCGACCGTGTACGGGCGTACCGCGGTGGACACGGTCGGTGCTCCGCCACCCGAGGGGGGCACGGTGATGGTGGCGAGGGGGATGTAGATCTCGGATGCGCTGGGGGCGGGCGCGGACGGGGAGGCGCCCGGGGTCCCGGCGAGGTAGACGGCGTCCGCCAGGTTCTGGCCGGAGGCGTCGACCAGGTTGTCCCAGACTCGCAGGTACACCAGGTCGATGCGGGAGAGGGTGGCGTGTGCGGCCGTGAGCGTCAGGGCGGTGGAGGACGCCAGGCACGCCCGGTAGACGCCCTGCCCTGGCTGGTATTGCAGGCAGGCGACGCCAGCGGCGACGGTGATGGTGGTACCGGCCAGGGTGACGGCCAGGCCGGTACCGCCCGGCCGGACCCCGGTCCGGCCGCCTGTGCCGTTTCCGTCGTGCATCACCGTCGTCAGGTCTCCCCGGCGCAGGCTCAGCCCGGTGTAGCTGAGGCCGTCGATGAACTTCGGCAGCGAGTCCGCCACTGGTTCCTCCCTCTCATTGCCAGGCCGAACGCCAGGTGGCGGTCAGCGTCGCTGTCGGGTTGTAGGCGGTGGACGTGAAGAAGAACGTGGTCGCCGACTGGGCCGGGATGACGGGCCACCCGGACGGTGCGGCCAGGAACCGCCTACGGGAGACGTCGCCGTTGAGGATGACGGAGTGCGCGTCGGTGTCGATCGTCAGCACGTCCCCGTCCGCGAGGTCCTGGCTGTAGGTCAGGATGCGGACGTGGCCGGCGGGCATCTGCGCCTGGATGACCGGGGCGAGGACCGGTCCGGTCACCGTGAGGATGGGCCGGGTCTCGAAGTCGCCCTCGTTGACGGTCTGGAGCAGGCCGTCCGTCGTCGTCGCCGACAGCAGCCACGGTGTGGTGGCGGGCAGGGTCAGACCGCCGGTGACGGTCGGCAGTCCCGTGGTCAGGGTCTGCAGGTCGGTGCCGTATCGGCGGGGGTCGGCGGCCGTCACCATCACCGAGTACGTCGCCGTGGTGTCGGTGACGTACTGCATGAGCGGCTTGCCCGACCGCCGTACCAGAGCCTGCTTGGGTGTGGTCTCCCACACCGTCAGCAGCGTGTCGGACAGCCCGGCCGCCACCCGCAGCCGGTCCATCGCCTGCTCCAGCTGGCGCTGCGACGGCGCGACGATCGTGCCCGCCAGCGTGATGGGGCGAGCGCCGAGGTAGACGGGCGACGCCCACGCCCCGTGGTCGCCCTCCCGTTCGGTGACCTCGGCACGCACGTCGGGTGCGTCCCAGCCCTCCAGCGTCTGCAGGCGCCAGGCCACCCCGGCAGAGTCGACCGCCCCGAGGGCGACGTCGCCCAGGGTGGCCCGCAGACCGTCCAGGGCGGCGCCCGGCGTGTACGGCATCTGGCCTCCTCAGCCCACGAACGTGATGTAGCGGGCGATGTCGTGGGCCTGCTCGGCGGCCGTCTGCTTGGCGCCGTGCAGGTGCACCTCGATGTGCCGGGTCACCTCCCGCGCCGACGCCGCGGCGGACGGCGCCGTCCCGTACCGGCGGGCGGGGACAAGCTGGTAGCCCATCGCGGCCGCGGTCGTGGCCAGCAGAGCCGCAGACCTCCGGGAGTTGTTCCAGGGGATCCACGTCTCCGGCACCCCGGCCTCGCCGCCGAGGACCATCGTCGGCTGGCTGAGGATGCCGCCCCTCGCCATGGCCGTGCCTCCCTGCGCCACCCACTGCCGCACGAAGGTGTCCTTGTACGGTGCGGGCAGGGCGCCGATCTGCCGGGTCATCTTCGGCACGATCGCCTTGATCACGGCGACGTCCAGCCCCGCGGCGATCAGGTCGGCGTAGCCGCGGCCTGGCGCCCCGCGCAGCGTGGACAGCAGCGTCAGCGATGCCGCCAGTTCCTCCCCGGTGAGCACGCTTTCGGCCTTGCCGACCTGGGCGTTCGCCTGCGACGCGGCCTTGCGGTCGGTCGCGGCCTGGTGGGCGAGCGTCATGGCGGAGGCGTCGCCCTGCGCGGCCAGGGCCTGCGCGAGGTCCCCGAAGCCGCGCGCGGCCAGCGTCTGGAGATCCGCGGCGAACTGCTGGCTCTCCTTGGTGCTGGCGCCGAGCTGCTGGGTGAAGTCGGCCAGGGTCGCCTTGGCGAGGTCCCCGGTCTTCGTCAGGTTCGCCACGATGGACTGGAACTGCTTGTTGCTCGCCCCGGCCAGGGCGTTGACGAGGTGGTAGCCCTCCTCGCCCATGCCCTCCAGCATGGCCTGCAGCTCGGACCCGCCCCGCTGCCCGATCCGGGTGAGGTTGCGGCGCCACTTCTCGGTGGCCTTCACCGACTCCGCCAGCTGCGTCTGGTACGCGGACAGGCTGAAGCCCTTCAGGGGTCCGGCGTTGCCGCGGCGGCCCAGCTCCCGGTTCGCCGCGGCGACGTCGGAGCGTTCCCGCCTGACCGCGGCATCGGAGCGCCGCTTGGCCTTGCGGGCGTCGTCGACGCGGTCCTGGGCGTTCTCCAGCTGGGCCTTGGTGTGCTTGCGCTTGCGGGTCCTGGCCAGGTCCCGCTCGGCGTCCTTCAGCTTGTCGGCCGCCTTGCGCTGGTCGGACAGCGCCCGGGTGAGGTCGGCCCACGCCTTCTTGAGGTCGGCCACCTCCTGGTCGTAGCGCTGCTTGGCGTCGGTCGGGCCGCCCAGCACCGGCCTGCCGGTCGGCGTGTACGTGAACCCGGCCAGACCCCCACTTGCCAGGCCCCCGCCCGCGAAGCCGGGGAGTTTGCCGCTGTTGAGCGCGGTCAGCAGCGGCAGGTACCGCTTGGTCGCCGCGGCGTTCACCACGAACTCGGTGTTCGACACCCGGGCCACGGCGCCGGACGCGAGCACCGCCGTGATGCTGTCCGAGGTGCCGGTTCCGGGCCCGCTGAGCAGGCCGCTGGGGGCGAACTGCACCGGGGAGCCGCCGCTGGCGTAGCCGCGGACCCGTCCGCCCGTCGCGTAGTGGCCGGGGGCCAGCTTGCTGCCGTGGGTGGCCTCGCCGGTGCCCGTCACCACGTGCCGGGTGGTGAGCGTGACGGTCTTGGACCGCAGGGCCTCGATCGCCCGGCGCAGCGCGTCCACGCCCGCCTTCTGCCCGCCCGTGGGGACGGTGATCTCGACCTTCTTGCCCTTGGTGTTCTTGATCTTGAAGCCGAGGGCTTCGAGCTGCTTGCGGGCCTCGGCGGTCGGCGCCGCCATGGTGATGGTCTTGCCCTTGGTGGAGGCGACCTTGGCCTTCACCGCTTCCAGGTCACGGATGGCGTCCTTGGTCTCGGCGTCCACCTTCGTGGTCGCCGACCCGGGCAGATTCAGATACGCCTTGGTGAGGTCGTTGATGGCGTCCTTGGAGAACCCGGCCTGGTCCATCTGCTTGCGCAGCAGACTGATGTCCTTCTCCAGCACCTTCTGCCCGGTCTTCTGGCTGTTCTTCTGCTCAGCGACCGCCTCAGCGTGGTCCATCGCGGCCTGCGCCGCGTCGAGGAACGCGCTCTTGACCTTGCGGCCCTTCTCGGTCGTGACGTCCAGCGAGCGCCCGTTGTCCTTGACCGTCTCGGTCAGGTCGGCCAGGGACTGCCGGAAGGAGATCTCCCGCTCGGCCGCGCCGATGGACACGCCGTTCAGCGTGTTCAGGGCGTCGGACAGCTTCTCCGCCTCGGTGCGCTGGTCCTGAAGCTGGTCTGCTGTCAGGCCAGCCTCTTTGGCGAGCTTGGCCTGGGACTCGGCGGACACCTGGGTCTGGGTGTCCGCCGCGGTGAGGGCCTCGGCGTAGCCGGGCAGCAGCGTGCGCAGCTTCTCGGTGCTGGTGCCCTGCTTCTCGGCCTCGGTGGCCATCCGGGCGAAGGCGTCCGCCGCGATATCCGGCGCCCCGCCCTCAACGAGCCCCTTCAGCGCCTCGTCCACGCCCTTGATCTTCGTGCGGGCGTCGTCGAGGCCGTAGGAGTCGCTGCCCAGGTGCGTGATTGTGTACAGCGAGTCCCCGACCCGGTCCAGGACGCCTGGGTGCGCGATACGGGCGACGGCCTCACCGAAGCCGTCCAGGTCCTCGCCGAAGGTCTTCGTCAGTTCACCGGCGGCTTTGCCGGTCTTCGCGAAGTTCAGCAGGCTGTTCTGGAGCCTGGTGACGCTCGGCGGAGCGGCGTCGAACTGGCTGATCAGTTTCTCGGTGCCCCAGGACATGGCGGCCAGACCGGCCACCACCACACCGAAGCGGCCCAGGCCCAACAGCGCGGACCGGGTTGTCTGCGCGGTCACGCCGAGGGAGACCAGCGCGGCCCGGGTCGCCGCGATCCGCGGGATCAGCAGCAGGATCGCGGCCCCGACCAGGGCGGCGGCACCCCCGATCCCCATGAACCCGGTCACCGCGCGCTGCAACTCCGGGGGCAGGGAGCTGTAGGCGTTCACCAGGCGGGTGACCCACTGCGTCATGGCCCGCAGCGTTCCGTTCGCTGCGGACCCGCCCTCGATCAGCGCGACCTCGATGGCGCTCCGCAGACGCTCCAGGTCACCGACGAGGTTGTCGGTCTGGATCGAGGCCATCCGCCCGGCCGCGCCCTGGTCGTCGACGGCCCGGACGTACCGGTTGATGCCCTCGGCGCCCAGCTCGTAGAGGATGGTCGCCGAGCGCACCGCGTCCGCACCGAAGATGGTCGCCATCGCCGCGTTGCGTGCTTCCGGCGTCAGCTTGCTGAAGCTGGTCTTCATCCGGGCGGCCAGTTCGGTGAGGCCCACGAACTTGCCCGTGGAGTCGTAGGCGGAGAAGCCGATCCGGTCCATCATCCCTGCGGCCTCTTTGGACTGCGGGACCAGCCGCTGAAGCATGACCTTCAGCGAGGTACCGGCGTCCGAGCCGATGAGGGCGTGGTCGGCGAACGCGGCCAGCGTGCCGACGGTCTCCTCGATGGACAGGCCGGTCTGGTGCGCGAGCAGACCGCCCATCCGCAGCGACATGCCCAGTCCGTGCACGTTGCTGGCGCTCTTGTTCGCCGCGGCGGACAGCACGTCGGCGACGTGGGTGACGTCCTTGCCCTTCAGCCCGAACGTGTTCATCGCCTGCGCGGAGATGATCGCAGACTCGGACAGGTCGAGCTGTCCGGACGCCGCCAGGGCCAGCGACCCCTTCAGGGCGCCGCCGGTGATGTCCGCCACCGAGATACCCGCACGCGCCAGCTCAGCCTGAGCGTCCGCGGCCTGGGTGGCGGTGTACTGGGTGGTCTTGGCCGCTGCCAGAGCGGAGGCCCGCAGCTTGGCCATCTCGGCGGAGCTGGCGCCGGACACGGCGCGGACGTTGGACAGGGCCTTGTCGAAGCGCGCTGCCGCCGCGGCGGCGACCGCGAAACCGGTGAGCATGACCGCGCCGACCTTCGCACCGGCCCCCGCCAGGCGGCTGGTCCGGTCGGACGCCTGCCGCAGGCTGCGGGTGTACTGGCTGACGTCGGCGCGGAGCCGGACGGTGACGGTACGGACGGCCACGGCGACCTCCCCGGGTACAGAGGGCCGCGCGCGGCCGTCAGGTGGAGCGTGTGAGGTGGACGTGGAGGCCCTCGGAGGCGCCGCCCTGGTCCTGGTACGCCTTCACGGCCTGCGCCGAGGCGGTGCAGGCGTGGCACCGGATCAGCTCCGCCCGGTAGGCGAACTCGGCGTCCGTGCTGGTGGCCTCAGCCCAGGGCTGTCCGCAGTCCGGGCAGATGTCCGCCTCGACCTGCGTCAGCGCCAGCGCCCAGGCCCGGTCTTCCTCCAGCCACAGCGGCTCGCCGTCGGCGACGACGCGGCCGAGGAAGACCGAGCGGGGCACCCCCCAGGCGCGGGCGGTTTCTAGCTCTCGCCGCCAAGGCCCGCCAGGAGTGCGGAGGCGGCCAGCGAGAAAGGGACGACGTCGGAGGCGTGGTGGACGTCCCAGGCGGCATCGAACAGCTTCTTGATCTCGCCCTCGTTGATGACCTCGAACAGCTCGGCGACCTCGTCCTCGGTCATGACCGGATCGGCGCAGGACGCCGCGATCAGGGCCTTGGGGAAGGTGTCGCTGTCGAACAGCTCCTCGTCCTTCTCCGAGGGGTGCGCGGCCACCAGGTCGCTGTACGCCCGGTCCCCGATGTACCGCAGCAGGAACGGCACTTCGGCCTCGCGGACTTGCTCGCGTACCGCCTTCAGCTTCGCGGCCAGCTCCCGGCCCGGGTGCACCTCGGTGAGGTCGGAGGGCTCCCAGTCCTCCGCGGCGCGGGCCAGCTCCGCGGACAGCCGCTCGGCCTCACCCGCCAGGTCGCCCCGCACGCACACGTTGACGGTGCGCTGGCGGGGCTTGGCCTGCTTCAGGATGTCCTTGATGCTCGGCATCAGACCGTGGCCTCCTCGTCGATACGTCGGCCGCCGTGGGGGACGGCTCGCAGCGCCCGTGCATGGGCGAGGTCGGCGTCGGTGAACCCGAAGGGCCGGAACCCATTGCAGCGGGCGCACGCCCCGTAGACGTCGTGGTCCAGTACGGGCCGCGTGCACACACAGGTGGAGTGGGCCCGCTCGATGGATGAGCAGTCGCGGTGGAACAGACCCTGCTCGCCCTGCCACCAGCGCCCGCGCGGGCCGCCCCACTGGTGGGAGATGTTGACGGCGTCGCCCTTGCGGTCCCGTCCGCCG
>NZ_JBEYHH010000016.1:0-199744 GCF_040635175.1 Streptomyces sp. NPDC006997 | reverse complement strand
GCTCCGGGCAGTGTTTGGCCCTTTTGACCCACGGGGTTCCTGACCAGGAGGAAGGAGTCCAGGGTCCTTCCTGCAAGGGTCGGGTGGGTGGTGAGCCAAAGGCGCCAATCACTCCCGCCCACCTCACTCCTGAGGCAGATGTGACAGCAGAGGCACACCCTTCGCTCCCTGGCCCCTCAGCCCCCGCTCTTCTCATCAACACGCTCTGCTCGCCCCTCCGATGCCTGCCGCCCAGCCCACTTCAGGGTCCGCGCCCCCTCCACTCCCACCGGGCCGCCTGCCGCTAAGCCGGCCCGGCGTGCTGGCGAGGTGCCAGCGCGTCCCACACACTCCGGCCAGCCCTGCCACCCACCCGGCGCACACCCCTCCACCCCCACCGGGCCGCAAGCCGCTAAACCGGCCCGGCGTGCTGGCGAGGCGCCAGCGCGCCCCCACATCCCGGCCCGCCTGGAAACCCGCCCAAGGGATTGACAGGGCCCGGCCCCCCGTCTTTCCGGGCCGCCCGCGCGCTTCTCACCCGTGCTGGAGCGGCCCGGGGTCAAGGGTGGCCCGAAGGGCCATCGCCGAAGGCGACGCGGAGCGACAGCGCAGCGCCCTTGAGGCCGGGGCGTGGAAGCACGACCCTGGCAAAAGAAGCGGGCGGCCCCCACGGCAACCCCTTCAGCAGGGCTCCGCAGCAACGCGCGCACGTCGCTCACCGCATCGGCGGTTTGATCTCGCCCGCGAAGACGATGATCTGGTCGATGAGGCTTCGGCGGAGGTGGACTACGTCCGTTCCCGCCAGGCGGGGGCCTTCGTCCGGGGTGGTGAAGACCCACTGGTACCTGGCCCACTCGTCCGGCATGTCCACCGCCGAGCAGCGCACCATCGTGCCGGCGCCCGCCGGGTGGCGTCGGATGTCGAGGACGAACTGCTCGACCGCCTCGATCCCCTCGCTGCGACCCAGCGGGCCCCAGAAGACCACGTCCGAGGTCAGCGCCTGGGAGAGCAGCGACGTCACATAGCTGTCGTCCGAGGCGTTGAAGGCGGAGATGAACGTGTCGATCGCTGACCGCGCGGTCTCTTCCTGCATGTACCAGTAGTACCAGCCGGGGTGGGGGACGGGAGGGCGCTCAGCAGACCGAGTGGGTGCTGTTGATCAGGGTGTTGTTGCGGAACGTGGTGTTCGTGCCGCAGGGGTACTCCCGGATCGCCGAGTCGGTCACCGTCAGGTTCTGGATGGTGATGTTGTCGTTGTTCGGGAACTCCGTGCGGGCCGCCAGGCGGATCTCGCCGCCGCCCGTCACCGTGCCGCCCTGCGCCGCGACGTTCACGTTGTAGCAGTTCTCGATGAGGATGGCGTTGTTGCCCGTGTGGGAGAGGGTGATCCGGTCGATGACCGCGCCGCCGCTCTCCGAGACGCAGAAGACGCCTCGACCGCCGCCGCGGGCCACTACCTCGCCGACACGGATGTTGGTCGGGTAGCCGCTGCCCACCCTGCCGTTGCGGTTGGCCATGCGGAAGGCCGCGTAGCCCGTGCCGGTGCCCGCGCCGTCCGCGTCCACCTTGCCCACGACGGCGTTGACGGTCTGGTTGAGGAGCAGGCCCGAGTAGCCGACGTTCCTCGCCGTCACCGTACCGATCGTCAGGCCGTCCACTCCGTACGTTTCCACCGCGTGGTTCGAGGCGCCGGAGACGTAGGCGTTGTCTATGCGGACGTTGCGCGTCCACTGCGAGGTGTCGCCCCTGTTGTCGATGCGGATGCCCAGGCCCGACGACAGGCGCATGTCTATCTGGCCCAGGGTCGCGTTCACGACGTTGCGCATGAAGACGCCGTAGAGCGGGGTGCCGGTGACATTCAGGTGCCGGACCTCCACGTCCCTCGTGCCCCTGGAGTAGACCGGGGCCTGGTCGCCCGAGCCGGAGCCGGTGACGTTGATCGTGCCGCAGACGTCCAGGGCGGTGTAGGAGGGGAGGCTGATGCGGGTGGACGCCGGGATGCTGCCCGAGCCTCGGACCACCACCCGTTCCTTGGCCGTGCGGCCGGACGTCAGGCTGTTGATCGCCGACTGGACCGCCGTACGCATGTCCGTGCCCGTGTAGACCGTGCTGCCGCCCCGGCGGGCCGTCCAGGTGCTGCCGTTCAGGGTGGCCTCCGCGTGGTACGTGCCCTCGCCGCAGGCAGCCGCCGCTGCCGTGGGGGCGGTGGTGAGGGCGCCCGCAGCGGTGAGGAGAGCCGTTGCGGTGGTGGCGGCCAGGAGTGCGGCTCTGCGTCCCATGAGAGTCCGGTGTCCTTCCGTCGAACCGGTTCGAGTGAATCGATTCATCCTGTGGGGTGGGGGAGTTTGGCAACGGGGTGGCGAAGCGTCAATGGGGGCGGCACTGATCGGTACGGGACGGCGTGGACGGGAGAGACTCGGGTTATGCGGACTGCTTACAGCGTGGAGACCGTCAGGGCGGCCGAGCGGGTGTTGATGGCACGGCTCCCGGAAGGGGCCCTGATGCAGCGGGCCGCCGCCGGGCTCGCCGCCGCCTGTGCCGAGTTGCTGGGGAAGGTGTACGGGCGGCGCGTCGTGCTGCTCGTGGGGAGCGGGGACAACGGGGGTGACGCCCTGTACGCCGGGGCGCGGCTCGCCCGGCGGGGGGCGGGGGTCGCCGCCGTGCCTCTCGATCCCGAGCGGGTGCACGGGGGTGGGCTCGCAGCCCTGAGGAGGGCCGGGGGGCGTGTCGCCTCCGTCGAGGACGCCCCGGCGCTCATCCGGCGGGCCGACCTCGTGCTCGACGGGATTGTCGGCATCGGGGGGAAGGGCGGGCTCCGGGGGGTCGCCGTCGAGTTGGCCGAGGTTGCCCGGAAGGGGCCCGGGGCCGTCGTCGCCGTCGATCTGCCCAGTGGGGTCGACGCCGACAGCGGGGAGGTGCGGGGGGCCGCCGTACGCGCCGATCTCACCGTGACCTTCGGGGCGTACAAGCCGGGGCTGCTCGTCGATCCCGCGCGGGAGTACGCCGGGGTCGTGCGGCTCGTCGACATCGGGCTGGAGTTGCCGGAAGGCGGCGGTCAGCTGGAGGCCCTCCAGCACGCTGACGTGGCCCGGCTGCTGCCCGTACCCGGCGCCGAGAGTGACAAGTACCGGCGGGGTGTCGTCGGGATCGCGGCCGGGTCCGCCCGGTACCCCGGGGCCGCTGTCCTGGCCGTCGCGGGGGCGTTGCGCGGAGGCGCCGGTGCCGTGCGGTACGTCGGGCCCGCCAAGGACGCCGTGATCTCGCGGTTCCCCGAGACGCTCGTGTCGGACCAGGGGCCCCGGCACGCCGGTCGCGTGCAGGCGTGGGTCGTGGGGCCGGGCGCCGCCGACGACGCCTCCGCCGTGGGTGAGGTGATCGCCGCCCACGTGCCGGTGCTGCTGGACGCCGACGGGCTGCGGTTGGCCGACCCCGACGCCGTACGCGCGCGTACCGCGCCCACTCTGATGACGCCGCACGCCGGAGAGGCCGCCGCCCTGCTCGGCGTCGCCCGTGAGGAGGTCGAGGCCGGGCGGCTGGACGCCGTACGCGCACTCGCCCGGCGGTATCGGGCGACCGTGCTGCTGAAGGGGTCGACCACCCTGGTCGCCGACCCGGAGGGCGGGGCCGTACGGGTGAACGCCACGGGGACGTCGTGGCTGGCCACCGCCGGGAGCGGGGACGTGCTGTCGGGGCTCGTCGGGTCGCTGCTCGCGGCCGGTCTGTCGGCGTTGGACGCGGGGAGCGTGGGGGCGTATCTGCACGGGCTGGCCGGGAGGTTCGCGGCGGACGGGGCTCCCGTGGGGGCGCATGACGTCGCGGAGGCGGTTCCGGGGGCCTGGCGGGACGTGTGTGACTGACGGGGCGTGGCGGACTGAAGGGGCCTGGCTGGCGGTAGTGACGCCGCCGTGCGCAGGCCCCCTCCCGCCCGGCACGCGGGACCTCGTGTCAGTGCCCTCTGAGAGACTGGGCGCGATGACTGAGACAGCACTTCTGCCGACCGCCCCGCTGCGCGCCCGCGCCGAGATCGACCTGGCCGCGCTGCGGGCGAACGTGCGTGCCCTGCGGGGGCGGGCTCCGGGGGCGGCGCTGATGGCCGTCGTGAAGTCGGACGCGTACGGGCACGGTGCCCTGCGCTGCGCGCGGGCCGCCGTCGCGGCGGGGGCGAGCTGGCTGGGGACGGCCACGCCGGAGGAGGCGCTGGTCCTGCGGGCCAGGGGCGGGCTGCCGGACGACGTGCGGATCATGTGCTGGCTGTGGACGCCGGGCGGGCCCTGGCGGGAGGCCATCGACGCCGGTCTCGACGTGTCCGTGAGCGCGATGTGGGCGTTGCGGGAGGTCAGCGAGGCCGCGCGGGCCGTCGGGCGGGCGGCTCGGGTGCAGCTCAAGGCCGACACCGGGCTCGGGCGCAACGGCTGTCAGCCGGGGGACTGGGCGGAGCTGGTCGGCGCCGCCCTGGACGCCGAGCGTGCGGGGCTGCTCCGGGTCACCGGGCTGTGGTCGCACTTCGCCTGCGCCGACGAGCCGGGGCATCCGTCCATCGCGGCGCAGCTCGGCGCGTTCCGGGAGATGGTCGGGTACGCCGAGCGGGAGGGCGTGCGGCCCGAGGTGCGGCACATCGCCAACTCGCCCGCCACCCTGACCCTGCCCGAGTCCCACTTCGACCTCGTCCGGACGGGGATCGCGCTGTACGGCATCTCGCCCGGCCCCGAGGTCGGCGTCCCGGCCGACTTCGGGCTGCGGCCGGTGATGACCCTGTCCGGCTCGCTGGCCCTGGTGAAGCGCGTACCGGCGGGGCACGGTGTCAGTTACGGGCACCACTACACGACGCCGGGTGAGACGACCCTGGGCCTCGTGCCGCTGGGGTACGCCGACGGGGTACCGCGGCACGCCTCCGGTGCCGGGCCGGTGCTGGTCGGCGGGAAGTGGCGGACCGTCGCCGGGCGGATCGCGATGGACCAGTTCGTCGTCGACCTGGGTGGCGACGAGCCCGCGGTGGGTGCGGAAGCGGTGCTGTTCGGGCCCGGTGACCGCGGGGAGCCCACCGCCGAGGACTGGGCCCAGGCGGCCGGGACCATCGCGTATGAGATCGTCACCCGCATCGGGACGCGCGTTCCCCGCGTCTATGTGGACGAGGCGGCGGAGTGAGCGGCCATGTGGGTGAAACGTCCGGGTGAGTGCCCGGGGCACGTGAGCGGACCGCCGGACGGGTAACTCGCAGAGGGGCACGGCAGCGCGGCAGGGACGGGTACGGCGAAGAGGAGCGGTACGTGAGCGAGAGCACTGCGGAGGGTGTCGCGGACGCGGCTGCCGCGGCCGTCGCCTCCGCCACGGGGGCCGCCGCGGGGAGCTGGCGCAGGGCGACCGGCATAGCGGGCACCGCGATAGGCGTGCTGGCCGCGGGTGCGGCGGCGGGCGTCGCCATCGAGCGGCTGACCGTCGGGCGCGGGATGCGGCAGCAGGCCCGCCTCGCGCTGGACTCCGCCGGTCCGTACGGCGCCCTGCGCGGGCTGCCCGGCAAGGCGTACGCAGAGGACGGCACCGAGCTGTACTTCGAGGTGGACGACGTCGACCCGGAGGCGCAGCTCGCGCCCCGCAGGCGTCGGCTGTTCGGCCGTAAGGCGCCCGCCCCGGTGACCGTCGTGTTCTGCCACGGGTACTGCCTCAACCAGGACTCCTGGCACTTCCAGCGGGCGGCGCTGCGCGGTGTCGTGCGGACCGTGCACTGGGACCAGCGCAGTCACGGGCGGTCCGGGCGCGGGGTGGCGCAGCTCCAGGAGGGGCGGCCGGTCAGCATCGACCAGCTCGGGCAGGACCTGAAGGCGGTGCTCGACGTGGCCGCGCCGGAGGGGCCGCTCGTGCTGGTGGGGCACTCCATGGGCGGTATGACGGTCATGGCGCTGGCGGCCCAGTACCCCGAGCTGGTGCGGGAGCGGGTCGTCGGGGTCGCGTTGGTGGGGTCGTCGTCGGGGCGGCTCGGCGAGGTCAACTTCGGGCTGCCGGTCGCCGGGGTGAACGCGGTGCGGCGGGTGCTGCCGGGGGTGCTGAGGGCGCTGGGGCAGCGGGCCGAGCTGGTGGAGAAGGGGCGGCGGGCGACCGCCGACCTGTTCGCCGGGATCATCAAGCGGTACTCGTTCGCCGCCCGTGAGATCGATCCGGCGGTGGAGCGGTTCGCCGAGCGGATGATCGAGGGGACGCCGATCGACGTCGTCGCGGAGTTCTACCCGGCGTTCACCGAGCACGACAAGACCGAGGCGCTGGTGTACTTCGCCGACATACCGGTGCTGGTGCTGGCCGGGGTGCGGGACCTGGTGACGCCCAGTGAGCACAGTGAGGCCATCGCGGACCTGCTGCCGGACGCCGAACTGGTCCTCGTACCGGACGCCGGGCACCTGGTGATGCTGGAGCACCCGGAAGTGGTCACCGACCGGCTCGCGGACCTGCTCACGCGCGTGGGTGCCGTGCCCGCAGGGGCTACCGTAAGTGGCTATGGAAGCACCAGCAGCACCGCACGACCCGGCTGAGAACCCGGCTGAGAACCCGGCTGGGAACCCTGAGAACCCGGTGGGGAATCCGGGTGAGACCCCGGCGGGGAGTCCGGCTGAGACCGCGTTGGTCGTCACCTCGCCCGAGCAGATGCGGGACCTGGGCCGTCGGCTCGCCAAGCTGCTGCGCGCCGGTGACCTCGTGATGCTCAGCGGGGAACTGGGCGCGGGCAAGACGACCCTGACCCGTGGGCTCGGCGAGGGGCTCGGCGTCCGGGGGGCGGTCACCTCGCCGACCTTCGTGATCGCCCGGGTCCATCCGTCGCTCGGGGAGGGGCCGCCGCTCGTCCACGTCGACGCCTACCGGCTCTCCGGCGGGCTCGACGAGATGGAGGACCTGGATCTCGACGTCTCGCTGCCGGACTCGGTGATCGTGGTCGAGTGGGGCGAGGGCAAGGTCGAGGAGCTGACGGACGACCGGCTGCACCTCGCCATCCACCGGGCCGTCGGGGACACCACCGACGAGGTGCGCCACGTGACCCTCACCGGGATCGGGGAGCGCTGGGCCGGGGCCGACCTCGGCGTGCTCACCGCCTGAGCGGCGCGCACGGGCCTCCACCGGATTCCGCGTGCCCACCGCCTGACCTCAGCGTTCACCGTCACGGCCGCCACCCCTCGCGTTTTCCGACACGTTGTCGGGACCTTGTTGCGCGGGGTGCCTTCGGCGTGTTCAGATGGTATCCAGCGTTGGTTAGGTATACCTAACCGCATCCGCCCCCGCACTTCAGGAGGCGCCCCATGACGGTCAGCGAACGAGACGAGGCCCCCCGCGTGGTGCCCGGGTTCCCCGACGGCGTGTCCATGCGCGACCTGCTGGCGTCCTGCGCCGCCGCCGACCTCATCTCCCGGCCGCCGCGCGACCCGGAGCCGTACGGCGGCTCGGCACCGGTCGAGCGGGCGCGCGAAGCCGCCTGAAAGAGCCTGGGGCGCTACGGGATCACGACCACCCGGCGTCCCACCGTCGCGAACGCCCACATCGCGTCGCCGTCCGCCCGCGTCTCCCGGATGCCGCCCGTGCGCGCGCTCGGGCCGGGTGCCGGGATCGCGCCCGGCACGGCGGCGCTGAAGCCGACCGTCACCCCCTCCACGGTGGCGAAGCGGACCACGTGCTCCACGGGGACGCCGTCCGAGCCGGTGATCCGGCCCGAGCGGGACGACACGGTGTAGGCGCCCGGCGCCGGATCGACCGCGCTGGGCGCGACCCGGAAGGTGCGCCGGACCGTGCCGTCGTCCTCGACCAGCCAGACCCGGTCGTCGTCGAGGGAGTACACGACGCGTCTGCCCGTGCCGGAGTGGGCGGGCAGCGCCGTGGGGTGCCGGACGTCGCGGGGGGCCTTGGACGCCAGCGCCGCCAGGGACGCCGCCGCCTGCGGGCGGGTGAACGCGAGGGGGACGTCGGCGGACGCCTGGTAGGTGAGGTACCCGACCGCTCCGAGGGCCGCCGCGGTGAGCCCGACCACGATCCCCGAGCTGCTGCTTGCCACCTTCGTCCACCTCTGCCTCGTATGTCCGGCCGGGTCTGCGGCGACCGTAGCAGTGCGGGCGCCCCCGACCCGGGCGGCCGTGCGCGCGGCGCGGGAGCCGTAGGCTGTTCGCGTGCTCTTGCTCGCTCTGGATACCGCCACCCCCGCCGTGACCGTCGCCCTGCACGACGGCACGGACGTCCTCGCCTCCGCCGGTCAGGTCGACGCACGTCGCCACGGTGAGCTGCTGCTGCCGACCGTCGACCGGGTGCTCCGGGAGGCGGGGCGCTCACTGGACGCCGTCACCGCGATCGTCGTGGGCACCGGTCCCGGCCCGTACACCGGGCTGCGGGTCGGGCTGATGACCGCCGACACCTTCGGGCTGGCGCTCGGCGTGCCGGTGCACGGCGTGTGCACACTGGACGGACTGGCGTACGCCGCGGACCTGCCCGGCCCGTTCGCCGTGGCCACCGACGCCCGGCGCAAGGAGGTGTACTGGGCGCGCTACGCCGACTCGCGCACCCGGCTCACCGACCCGGCCGTGGACCGGCCCGCCGACATCGCCGAGCAGGTGGCGGGGCTGCCCGCGGTCGGCGCGGGCGCGCTGCTCTACCCCGACACGTTCCCGCAGGTCCACGAGCCCGAGCACGTCTCCGCCGCCGCGCTGGCCCGGCTGGCGGTGGAGCGGCTGGCCGCGGGGGAGGAGCTGGCGGCGCCCCGGCCGCTGTACCTGCGGCGGCCGGACGCCCAGGTGCCCAAGAACTACAAGGTGGTCACGCCCAGGTGACCGCGCCCGAGACGACTCCCCTGCTCCTGCGTGAGATGCGCTGGTGGGACATCGGCCCGGTGCTTGAGCTGGAGCGGGACCTGTTCCCCGAGGACGCCTGGTCGCGGGGCATGTTCTGGTCCGAGCTGGCCCACGCGCGCGGGCCCGGGGCGACCCGGCGGTACCTGGTCGCGGTGGACGGCCACCGCGTCGTGGGGTACGCCGGGCTGGCCGCCGCCGGTGAGCTGGCCGACGTGCAGACCATCGCCGTCGCCCGGGACCGCTGGGGCACCGGCCTCGGCTCCCGGCTGCTGACCGAGCTGCTGCGGGCGGCGACGGCCTTCGAGTGCGCCGAGGTGATGCTGGAGTGCCGGGTCGACAACGCGCCCGCGCAGCGGCTGTACGAGCGGTTCGGCTTCGAGGCCGTCGGCTTCCGGCGCGGCTACTACCAGCCGGGCAACGTGGACGCCCTGGTCATGCGGCTCACCGACCCCGCCCACTCCGTACCCGACACGCCCCCCGACTCCGAAGGAACCGAGTCCCATGGCTGACGAACCCCTGGTCCTGGGGATCGAGACCTCCTGCGACGAGACCGGCGTCGGTGTCGTCCGCGGCACCACCCTGCTGGCCGACGCGATCGCCTCCAGCGTCGACGAGCACGCCCGCTTCGGCGGTGTCGTGCCGGAGGTCGCCTCCCGGGCGCACCTGGAGGCGATGGTCCCCACCATCGAGCGCGCGCTGAGGGAGGCCGGGGTCAGCGCCCGCGACCTCGACGGCGTCGCGGTGACCGCGGGGCCCGGGCTCGCGGGTGCGCTGCTGGTCGGGGTGTCGGCGGCGAAGGCGTACGCGTACGCGCTGGGCAAGCCGCTGTACGGCGTGAACCACCTGGCCTCGCACATCTGCGTCGACCAGCTGGAGCACGGCCCGCTGCCCGAGCCGACGATGGCGCTGCTGGTCAGCGGCGGGCACTCGTCGCTGCTGCTGTCCTCCGACATCACCTCCGACGTCCGGCCGATGGGCGCCACCATCGACGACGCGGCGGGCGAGGCGTTCGACAAGATCGCCCGGGTGCTGAACCTGGGCTTCCCGGGCGGCCCGGTCATCGACCGGTACGCGCGCGAGGGCGACCCGGCGGCGATCGCGTTCCCGCGCGGGCTGACCGGGCCGCGCGACCCGGCGTACGACTTCTCCTTCTCGGGGCTGAAGACCGCCGTGGCCCGCTGGATCGAGGCCAGGCGGGCGGCGGGGGAGGAGGTGCCGGTGCGGGACGTGGCGGCCTCCTTCCAGGAGGCGGTCGTCGACGTGCTCACCCGCAAGGCCGTACGGGCCTGCAAGGACGAGGGCGTCGACCACCTGATGATCGGCGGCGGTGTGGCCGCCAACTCGCGGCTGCGGGCGCTCGCCCAGGAGCGGTGCGAGGCGGCCGGGATCCGGCTGCGGGTGCCGCGGCCCAAGCTGTGCACGGACAACGGCGCGATGGTCGCCGCGCTCGGCGCCGAGATGGTCGCCCGGAACCGGGCCGCCTCCGCCTGGGACCTGTCCGCCGACTCCTCGCTGCCGGTGACCGACCCGCACGTGCCCGGCCCCGGCCACGACCACGCGCACGAGGTGAGCGGGGAGAACCTGTACTCGTGACCGTCGCCCTGATGTGGGAGGCGCGGGCGGTGCCCGGCCGGGGAGCGGACCTCCTCGCCTGGGCCCGCGCCCAGGAGCTGGCCGGGGAGCCGCTGCGCCGGGAGGTCTTCCGCGCCCCGCAGGACCGGGTCCTCGTCATCACCTGGTGGGACGCGCCCTACGACGCCGACCTGCCCGAACTGCCGGAGCCCGACCAGGGGCTGACCAGCCGCCCGGTGCACCGCTGGCGGTTCGAGTCGGTGGCCGAGGGGCCTACACGCTGACGTCCGGTCAGGTCAAGGCCGTACGCCGGTAGTTCAGCCGTACGGGGCTGACGGGCGCCGCCGTCCGCCGGGGCGGCGTACCGTACCTGCCCGGCAGGCCCCGGTCGGCGTACCGGCCGGGGCGCAGTTCCCGAGGGACGGGGCCACAGTGGCCGATCCACAGGTGTCCATGAACCACGCGGACGTGTTCATCGCCGGCGCCGGGCCGGTGGGCTGCGCGACCGCGCACGCCTTCGCCGACCAGGGCTGGCGCTCCCTGATGGTCGAGGTCTTCGAGCAGCCGACGCCCCGGCCGACGGCGGAGATGATCTTCCCGCCGGCCCTGGAGCTGCTGGACCGCTGGGGGGTCGAGCTGCCGCCCGAGCGGCGCGTGCGCGGCACCGGTGTCACCCTCTACGAGCACGGCGGCGGCGAACCCGTGGAGCTGCGGTTCCCGCCCGACGCCCAGCCCCTCGTCACGCCGTACCCGGACCTGGTCCAGGCGATGCGGGACAGCCTGATGGACCGCATGGAGGCCGAGGTGCTCTACGGCGTCCAGGTGCTCAACGTCGAACTCGACGGCTCGGTCCACACCACGCGCGGCAAGTTCGACACCCAGTTCCGCGCCGATCTGCTGGTCGGCGCCGACGGCCGCTGGTCGACGGTGCGCCAGCGGATGTACGGCGACGTGCCGCAGGCCGTCACCTCGCACACCGCCTCCCTGATGCTGGAGGGCACCGGGCTGACCGGCTACGAGCAGGCCCGGGTGATCACCGACGAGCACGGGCGCTGCGCCCGCGTCCACGCGATGGGCCGCGACCTGCTGGGGATCGCCCTGGACCTCCCCGAGGAGCGGCCCCCGGACGACGACGTACGGGCGTACCTGGAGAAGCACTACGTGCCGATGCTGCCGCCGGAGCTGCACGACCCGCTGCTCCGGGCGGCCGGGGAGCCGGAGCGGATCACCTGGTCGGGGGAGGGGATCCGGCTCCGGAGGACCTACGAGTACGGCCGGATCTCGATGGTCGGCGACGCGGTCGGCCACCAGCACCCGCTGCTCGGCATCGACTTCACCATGGGCGTCGAGGACGCGGTGTGCCTGGCCAGGTACGGGCGGGCCAACGGGTACGACCGGGCCCGGCCGGAGGACTCGGCGGGCATCGAGTACGCGGCGCGGCACTTCTTCCAGGCGCTGACGGCCCGTACCCCCGAGACGGTGGGCGTGCGCCGGCTGCTGTGGGAGCAGTTGCGGAGCGGTCCCGCCGCCCGCGAGGCCGCGATGCGGCTGTTCAGCGTGGATGTGCGGGCGACGGGACTGGTACCGGTGTTCAACGTGCTGGAGGAGTACCGGGAGCGGCGGAGGGCCGAGGCCGACGTCTCCTCCTGAGCCGACCCGTGCGGGGTTCACCCTGCGGCCGTCACCTCCGTCTCGCACCGCAGTCGCCGGTCCACGCCCACCTCGCGGCGCGGGCCGGTCAGCGTCAGGCGCGCGGTGTGCCGTACGTCCGCGCTGGAGGCGGCGAGGCGCAGTTCCAGGGCGCCGGGCTCGACGACCCGGCGGCCGGTGCGGTCGGTGAAGGCGGACAGGTCGGTGTGGAACCGGAAGGTCACGCGGGCCTTCTCGCCGGGGGCGAGGCGCACCCGCTGGTAGCCGACCAGCCGGACGTCGGGGCGGGTGACGCTGGCCACCGGGTCGTGCAGGTAGAGCTGGACGACCTCGGCGGCCTCCCGGTCACCGGTGTTGGCGACGTTGACAGCGATGTCGTAGGAGGCGTCCGTGCCGATCTCGGTCTCCTCGGCGCCGCCGAAGTCCGTCCACGCGAACGTCGTGTACGAGCGGCCGTGGCCGAACGGGTACAACGGCGTCGGGTCGAGGTTGCTGACCTCGCCCGCGAGGCCGAGCGGGGGCTGGAGGTAGGTCCAGGGCTGGCCGCCGGGGTCGCGCGGGACGCTGACCGGGAGGCGGCCGGAGGGGGTGACGCGGCCGGAGAGGACGCCCGCGACGGCGGGGCCGCCCTCCTCGCCGGGGAAGAACGCCTGGACGGCGGCGGCGAGGTGGCCGTGCCAGCGGCCGAGGGCGTAGGGGCGGCCGGTGAGCAGCACCAGCACCACCGGGACGCCGGTGGCGACGAGGGCGTCCAGGAGTTCGCTCTGGGCGCCGGGCAGCCGCAGGTCGGCGGCGTCGCAGCCCTCGCCGGAGGTGCCGCGGCCGAAGAGGCCCGCCTGGTCGCCGAGGACCGCCACGCAGACGTCGGCCTCGGCGGCCCGCGCGACCGCCTCCTCGATGCCGGAGGTGTCCGGGTCCGCGACGCCGCAGCCCTCCGCGAAGGTCACCTTGGCGTCGGGCAGCTCGGTGCGGAGCGCCTCGATGACGGTCGGGATGGTGATGCCCATCGGCTTGTCGGGGTGGTGGGTGCCGACGTGGGAGGGGAAGGAGTAGCAGCCGAGCATGGCGAGCGGGTCGGCGGCGCGGGGGCCGACGACGGCGATCCGGGTGTCCGGGGCCAGCGGCAGCACGGCGTCCGGGTTGTCGAGGAGGACCACCGACTCCTCGGCTATCCGGCGGGCCAGGGCGCGGTTGGCGGCCGAGTCCAGGTCGATGCGCTCGCCGGGCTCCGACTGCCAGTCCTCGTCGAGCAGGCCCAGCTCGCACTTCTGGAGCAGCACGCGGCGGGCCGCCCGGTCGATGAGCCGCTCGGGGACGTCGCCCGCGCGGACCGCCTCGGTCAGCGCGTCGCCGTAGCACTTCGGGCTGGGCAGTTCGACGTCGATGCCCGCTTCGAGGGCCGCGTGCGCCGCCTCGGCGGGGGTGCCCGCGACGCGGTGCAGGGTCTCCAGGAAGCCGACGCCGAAGTAGTCGGAGACGACGGTGCCGGTGAAGCCCCACGTGTCGCGGAGGAGTTCGGTGAGGAGGTGGACGTCGGCGGAGGCGGGCACGCCGTCGGTCTCGTTGTACGCGGCCATCACCGAGCGGGCGCCGCCCTCGCGCAGGGCGAACTCGAACGGGGGCAGGGTGATGTCGGCGAACTCGCGGACGCCCGCGCGCACGGGCGCGAGGTTGCGGGCGCCCGCGGAGGCGGCGTACCCGGCGAAGTGCTTCAGGGTGGCGACGATCCCCGTCGACTCCAGGCCCCGGACGTAGGCGGCGCCGACGGTGCCGACCAGGTACGGGTCCTCGCCGATGGTCTCCTCGACCCGGCCCCAGCGCAGGTCGCGTACGACGTCCAGGACCGGGGCGAGGCCCTGGTGGACGCCGACCGAGCGCAGGTCGCGGCCGATGTGCTGGGCCATCTCCTCGACGAGCGCGGGGTCGAAGGTGGCTCCCCAGGCGAGCGGCACCGGGTAGGCGGTGGCCTGCCAGGCGGTGAACCCGGCGAGGCACTCCTCGTGCGCGAGCGCGGGGATGCCGAAGCGGCCCGCCTCGCTGATCCGGCGCTGGGCCAGGGCGAGGGCCTGGGCGCCGGTCGCCGGGTCGACGGGGGCGGTGCCGAAGGGGCGGGTGAGCTGGCCGAGACCCCGGGTGACCAGATCGTCCCAGTCGAAGTCGACGGTCATGTCGTGCTGGTGCGGGGCGACTCCGTCGCCGTCCGTGGCGGCGCCCACCCACACCCCGTACAGCTGGGCGGTCTTCTCCTCCAGAGTCATGCGGGCGAGGAGGTCGTCGACGCGGGCGGCGGCGGGCAGGGCGGGGTCGCGCCAAGGGGCGGTGGTCATGGAACTCCAGTCGTTGAGAGGCGTCGTCAGAGGGCGGGTGCGGGTGCCGGGTCCTATTTGCCGCCCACCCCCATCAGGCCGCTGACCAGGGCACGGCGGGCCACCAGGTAGACGACGAAGATCGGGATGCCGGAGAGGACGACCGAGGCGAGCAGCGCCGGGATGTTCACGCCGAACTGGCTGACGTAGTTGAAGATGCCGAGCGTGAGCACGCGCGGGCCGTCGGACTGGGTGAAGATCAACGGGAACAGGAAGTTGTTCCATGCCTGGAGCGCGGAGTAGATGACGACGGTGCTGATACCGCCCTTGGCCAGCGGGATCGTCAGCTGGAACAGCATCCGCAGGGGTGACGCGCCGTCGAGGGCCATGGCCTCGTACATCTCCTCGGAGATGTCGCGCAGGGTGCCGACGAGCACCAGCACCGAGACGGGCATGGCGAAGGCCGCCGTCGGGAGGATGACGGCGAGCAGGCTGTCGTAGAGGCCGAGTTCGGAGATGATCAGGTACAGCGGGACGACGACCGCCTGCGCGGGGATGGCCACGCCGAGCAGAAAGACCCGGAAGGCGGTGCCCGACCAGCGGTTGCGGGTGCGGACGGCGACGTAGGCCAGCGGGATGGACAGCACGAGGACGAGGGCGACGACGGACACCGCGGCGATCGCGGTGTTCGTGAGCAGGTGGGCGAAGTCGCTCTCGAGGACGGTGTTGTAGTTGTCGAGGGTGGGGTTGCTCGGGGGCTTGAGCGGGTTGCCGGTGAGGGCGTCTTCCTGGCGGGTCAGGGACGCCGACAGCATGGCGTAGACCGGGATCAGGACGATCACCAGCCAGACCAGCGAGCCGAGGCCCGCGACCGGGTTGGCGCGCCTGGTCCAGTGGCGGCGTCGGCGGCGGTGCGCGCTGTTCATGTGCTGGGGCGAGGATCCACGGGTCCTGGCGGGGCGCGGCAGTGTGTCGTGCGACATGACGTCACATCCCTTCGCGGGTGCTGCGCATACGGCCGAAGCCGGTCAGCCGGACCAGCAGCAGGGACAGGCCGGTGGCCACCAGGACCAGGAAGGACGCGATGGCGCTGGCGTAGCCGAAGTCGTAGTTGCGGAAGCCCGCCTCGTACATCAGGTACGGCAGGATCGCGGTGTCGGTGCCGGGGCCGCCCTTGGTGAGGATCAGGACGGTCTCGAAGTAGGTCAGCGAGCCGACGATGATCAGCACCGAGGAGGTGGTGATGGTGTGGCGGAGCTGCGGCAGGGTGATCGAGAAGAACTGGCGGTAGCGGCCCGCGCCGTCGATGGCCGCCGCCTGGTAGAGCACGGCGGGGATCTGGCGGGCGCCGCCCTGGTAGATCAGGGTGTGCAGCGGCATGAACTGCCAGCCGCCGACGAACACGATCGCGAGGAAGGCGCCGTTGGTGGAGCCGAGGGTGTCCTTCTGGATGATGCCGAAGTTCGGGTCGAGCAGGGCGTAGAACAGGATGGCGACGGCGGTGGACGACAGCAGCAGCGGCGTGAAGTAGATCGCGGACAGGATCGCCCGGTTGCGCTGCGGGCCCGCCGCCCAGACGCCGAGCAGCAGGGCGACGACGGTCTGGAACAGCCAGCTGGTGACGGTCAGCAGGATGGTCAGCGTCAGGGACTGGGTCAGGCGCGGGTCGTCCAGGAGCCGCTGCCAGTTGTCGAAGCCGACGGGCTGCGGGTCGGTGAGGCCGTCCCACTTGGTGAAGGACAGGTAGAACGCCAGCGCCATCGGGACGATCGCGAAGAACGCGAAGAACAGGACGGCGGGCAGGGCCCAGGCGGCGTGCGGACGCCCCACCCGGGTCCTGCCTGACCTGCCGGTCCGTGCGGTCTTCTCAGGGACCGTAACGCTCACTTCAGCCCCTTGCAGGCATCCACGAACTGCTGCGGGGAGGACTTCCCCGCGAACAGCTTGCTGATCTCGGTGTGCATCTTGGTGCCCAGCTCGTCGCCGAGCGCCTGGTCCCAGGAGAGGGTGAACGCGGTGGCCTTCTCGACCATCTCGTACTGGAACTTGGCGAACTCCGGGTTGGGCGCCTTGTTCAGCAGCAGGGCCGCGTTGGAGGTGGTCGGCACGTCTCCGTTGGCGACCAGGTCCTTGGCGTACTGCTGGGAGGCGCACTCCCTGAGGAAGGCGATCGCGGCGTCCTTGTTGCCGGCGCGGCTGTGGATGGACCAGTAGTTGGTGGGGTTGCCGACGACGTTGCTGATGTCGCCGGTGCCGCCCTCGACGCTGGGGAAGGCGGCCCAGCCCAGGTTCTTCTTGGCGAAGTCGGGGAACTTGCCGAGCTGGGTCGAGTACTCCCAGGAGCCCATCAGGTGCATGGCGGCCTTGCCCTTGGCGAAGACCGCGGGGGCGCCGCCGTTGACGTAGGACACCGAGGTGAACTTGGAGCCGAAGGCGCCGTCGTCGACGAGTTCCTTCACCAGTTCGGCGGCCCGGAGCATCGCCGGGTCGCCCCAGCCCTCGAAGTCGCCGTTCTGGACGCGCCGGAAGACCTGCTCGCCGCCGATGCGGTCGACGAGGTACTCCAGCCACATCAGCTCGGGCCAGGTGTCGGAGCCGCCGAGCGCGAAGGGGGTGATGCCCGCCTTCTTCAGCTTGGCGTTGTTGTCGAGGAGCTGGTCCCAGGTGGTGGGCGGCTGGAGCTTGTGCTCCTCGAAGACGGACTTGTTGTAGAAGAGGATCACCGGCTGCATCCCGCGCATCGGGATGCCGTAGTGGTGGCCGTCGAGGTCGCCGGCGGAGAGCACCGAGGGCAGGAAGCCGTCCTTGAGGACCTTGTCGTCCTCGATGATCTCGGTGAGGTCGACGATCTTGTTGGCTTCCTTGTACGGCTTGATGGAGCCGCCGCCCCAGTTGAAGAACAGGTCCGGGGCGCTGGGCGAGCCCATGGCGGTGCGCAGCTTGGGCGAGTAGTCGGAGCCGGGGATCCGCTCCAGCTTGATCTTGCCGCCCGCCTTCTTGGCCGCGGCGGACTTGTTGAACCGGTCCACGGCCGCCTGCTGCACCTTCACCGCGTCGTCGCCGTAGACGAACGCCGTGAGGGTGCCGCCGCCGCTGCCGCCGGAGCCGTCGCCGGATCCGCAGGCGGTCAGACCGGCGCCGAGCAACGTGGTCGCGCCGGCTCCCAGGACCCAGCGCCTGCTGAACGTCCGGCTGTCCTGGCCTGCGCCGCCGGGCCGCCCGCCGTTGGACTGCCCTCTTGTGGACTCCATGACCGCACCTCTCGCGAATGTCGAGCACGTGGATGAGCGTTGGTTCGGGCGCCACCGGAGCGGTGCGGGTCCCGGCACGTGCTGCGACACTGCTTCCGGCACGTGATGCGGTCCCGTAACGCGAATGTTTCGGATGACGTTCCGAATGTTTTGGGGAACCTATGGCGCCGCAGGGGGTCCGTCAAGAGGGCGTGCAGAGATACGATCGCCAGCATGACTGCCCCGGAACGCGCTCAAACCCAGACGACAGGACGGTCCCCGCAGACCGCGACCCTCGCCGAGATCGCCCGTGAGGCCGGTGTGTCCGCGCCGACTGTTTCGAAGGTCCTCAACGGCCGCGCGGACGTCGCCCCGGCGACCCGCACCCGCGTCGAGGAACTGCTGCGCACCCACGGCTACCGGCGGCGGCGGGCCGAGGCGACCCGCTCGCCCCTGCTCGACCTGGTCTTCCACGAGATGGAGAGCGCCTGGGCCCTGGAGGTCATCCGGGGGGTGGAGAACGTCGCGCGGGACGCGGGGCTGAGCGTCGTCCTCTCCGAGAGCGCGGGGCGGCTCACCCCGGGCCGGACCTGGGCCGACCAGGTCGCCGCCCGCCGCCCGCACGGGGTGATCCTGGTCCTGTCCGAGCTGGACGAGTCCCAGCGGGCGCTGCTGACCAGCCGCTCCATCCCGTTCGTGGTGATGGACCCGGCCGGCGACCCCGGCACCGACGTGCCGTCCATCGGCGCCACCAACTGGCAGGGCGGCCTCGCCGCCACCCGGCACCTGGTCGAACTGGGCCACACCCGGATCGGGGCGATCACCGGGCCGTCCCGGATGATGTGCAGCCGGGCCCGCGTCGACGGCTACCGGGCCGCCCTGGAGACCGCGGGGCTGCCGGTCGACCCCGACCTGATCAGGCCGGGTGACTTCCACCACGAGTCCGGCTACCGGCTGGGGCTCCAGCTGCTGCGCCGCGAGGACCGGCCGACCGCGGTCTTCGCCGGGAACGACCTCCAGGCGCTCGGGCTGTACGAGGCGGCGCGCGAGCTGGGGCTGCGGATCCCGGAGGACGTCAGCGTGGTCGGCTTCGACGACCTGCCGGTGGCCCGCTGGGTGGGCCCGCCGCTGACGACCGTACGGCAGCCCCTCACGGAGATGGCGGAGGCGGCGGCGCGGCTGGTGCTCGAACTCGGGCGCGGGGACGACGCGACCTCCGCGGCGACCCGGGTGGAGCTGGCGACCAGTCTGGTGGTGCGCAGCAGCACGGGGGCGCCGCCGTTCTGACGCCGGGAAGCGGTGGCCGGGAGCGGGCTGTCCGGAAGTCGCCGTATTGACGGAGGGGGCGGTGACGCCAACACTCCACCGAAGTCAATCGGTTTTACAGCCGAAAATTTCGGAGGCACCCGCATGAGATCTCTGAGATCAGGCTTCTCCCTCACCTCGTTGGTCACCGGCCTCGCCACGGCCGGCGCGTTACTCCTCGCCGCCCCCGCGTCGCACGCCGCCGACGCCCCCCTGCGCGACCTCGCCGCCGCCCAGGGCAAGGCCATCGGCACCGCGGTCACCGGCTCCAAGCTGAACGGCACATACGCCGAGGTCGCCGCCCGCGAGTTCAACTGGCTCACCCCCGGCAACGCCATGAAGTGGGAGTCGGTCGAGCCCAGCCGCTCCTCCTTCAACTGGGCGGAGGCGGACCAGATCGTCGACTTCGCCGAAGCCCACGGCCAGCGGGTGCGCGGCCACACCCTCGTCTGGCACAGCCAGAACCCGTCCTGGCTGACCGACGGCGGCTTCACGCCCGCACAGTTGCGCACCCTGCTCATGGACCACATCGACACCGAGGTCACCCGCTACCGGGGCCGGGTCGCCGCCTGGGACGTGGTCAACGAGCCCTTCAACGAGGACGGCACCTACCGCCAGACCCTGTGGTCCGACGCCCTCGGCCAGGACTACATCGCCGAGGCGCTCACTCGGGCCCGCGCCGCCGACCCCGACGCCCGGCTCTACATCAACGACTACAACGTCGAGGGCGTCAACGCGAAGTCCACCGCCCTGTACGACCTGGTCAGGTCCCTGAAGGAACGCGGCGTCCCGATCGACGGCGTCGGCCTCCAGGCGCACCTCATCCTCGGCCAGGTCCCCGGCACCCTCCAGCAGAACATCCAGCGCTTCGCCGACCTCGGCGTGGACGTCGCCATCACCGAGCTCGACATCCGGATGCAGCTCCCGGCCACCGAGGCCAAGCTGGCCCAGCAGGCCGCCGACTACCGGGCCGTCATGGACGCCTGCGTCGCCGTCGACCGCTGCACCGGCGCCACCGTGTGGGGCTTCACCGACTCCGACTCCTGGATCCCGGACTTCTTCGAGGGCTACGGCGCGGCCACCCCGTACGACGAGGCCTACGCGCCGAAACCGGCGTACGACGCGATCGCCGCGTCCCTCGGCGGGACCACCGAGCCACCGGGCGAGGGCTGCACGGCGACCTACGGCGTCGTCAACCAGTGGGACACCGGCTTCACCGGCGAGGTGCGCGTCGACTGCGCCGACACCGCGCTCTCGGCCTGGCGGGTGACCTGGACCTACGGCGCGGGCCAACGTGTCACCCAGTCCTGGAACGCCACCTGCACCCAGTCGGGCGCGGCGGTCACCTGCACCAACGCCTCCTACAACGGCACGGTCCCGCGGGGCGGTTCGGTGACGTTCGGGTTCAACGGCACCTGGAGCGGCGGCAATCCGGTGCCCGTCGTGACGCTGGGCTGACCAGGCACGTCAGGACGTCGTGGAATCTGAGATTTTCCCAAGAAAAGGCGGCTCACGTTCCCCCGCGTAATATTTCGCACTTATGTTCCTGTGTGTGGCGGGACGTGACGAGAACGGGAACAGCGACGACGGCGAACCAGTGGGCCGACGGCCGACCTTGCTGAAGGTCGTCGGCCTCACCCTCGCCGGAGCGCTGGCGCTGGGGGCCGGGGCGGCGGGCTGGGTCTACTGGCACCTCAACGACAACATCACCGGCGTCGACATCAACAACGCCCTCGGCGACGACCGGCCGCCGCGCGCCGAGACCACCCCGGCCGACGCGGGGACGACCGCCTCCCCGGTGCCCACCGGCTCCCTGAACATCCTGGTCCTCGGCTCGGACTCGCGCACCGGCGCGGAGAACCGGAAGCTCGGCGGCGGCCCCGAGGGCGGCGCCCGCTCCGACACCGCGATGGTCGTCCACCTCGACGCCGGACGCACCGCGGCGACCGTCGTCAGCATCCCGCGTGACACCCTCGTCACCCGCCCGTCCTGCCCGCTGGAGGACGGCGGCGAGACCTACGAGCAGCAGAACGCCATGTTCAACACCGCCTACGCGGTGGGCGGGCCGGTGTGCGCGGTCAAGACCGTCGAGACGCTCACCGGCGTCCGCATGGACCACTACGTCGAACTGGACTTCGCCGGGTTCGCGAAGCTGGTGGACGCCCTCGGCGGGGTCACCGTCACCACCGGGGAGGACATCGACGACGAGGACAGCCACCTCACCCTGGAGGCGGGCACCCACCACCTCGACGGCGAGCAGGCCCTCGCGCTCGCCCGCACCCGGCACGGCGTCGGCGACGGCAGCGACCTCGGCCGCATCGAACTCCAGCAGCAGTTGGTGAAGGCCCTGCTCACCCAGGTCTCCGCCACCAGCCTGCTCACCGACCCGGCCGGTCTCTACCGCGTCGCCGACACGGTGACCGGCAACCTGACCACCGACACCGGGCTCGACTCCCTCGGCGAGCTGATCGGGCTGGGGCGGAGCCTGCGGGGCCTGGCGGCGGAGAACGTGACGACGGTGACCATGCCGGTGGTCCCGGCCACGTGGGACCGCAACCGGGTGGTGGCGGACGAGCCGGAGGCGGGGGAACTGTGGGAGTCGCTGCGCTGAGAAGATTCCCGTGATTTTTTTCCGGCGGCGTGTCGATCCGCGCCTCTCCCGATCGACGCAAGGGTGAGAGGCGGGGAGAGACCCCGCCACCACCGATCCGAGGAGTCACCATGCCCCGCTTCCTGTCGCTCGTGACGATCGACGAGAACACCGCCTCCGACGGCCCGAGCGAAGCGCTGATGCAGCGGATGGGAGAGCTGCTGGAGGAGATGACCAAGGCCGGGGTGCTGCTCGACACCGCCGGGCTGACGCCGACCGCGCAGGGCACCCGCGTGCACTGGGACGGCGAGCGGGCGTCCGTCACCGACGGGCCGTTCACCGAGACCAAGGAGGTCGTCGGCGGCTACGCGCTCATGCAGTGCAAGGACAGGGCCGAGGCGATCGAGTGGACCAAGCGGTTCCTGAAGATCCACGGCGACGAGTTCCAGCTCTTCTGCGAGGTGCGGGAGGTCGTGGAGGGCTGAGCAGAACACGCTTGGCCTGGGAGCCCGACAGGTGTCTGATGGTGGGTTGTGCGACCACAGCCCACCGCAGACACCCGCTCCACCGTCGAGACCGTCCAGACCGTGGAGACCGTCTTCCGCATGGAGTCCCCACGGGTCATCGCCGCCGCCGCCCGCGTCGTCCGGGACGTCGGCATCGCCGAGGAACTCGCCCAGGACGCCCTCGTCGCCGCCCTGGAGCAGTGGCCCCGCGACGGCATCCCCGACAACCCCGGCGCCTGGCTCACCGCCACCGCCCGCCGCCGCGCCGTCGACCTCGTCCGGCGCCGGGAGAACTACGCCCGCAAGCTCGCCGAGATCGGCCGCGACCTCGCCGACGCCGCCCCGCCGCCGGAGCCCGCCGACCCCGAGGACATCGACGACGACCTGCTCCGCCTCGTCTTCACCACCTGCCACCCGGTGCTGTCCGCCGAGGCCCGCTGCGCGCTCACGCTGCGGCTGCTCGGCGGTCTGACCACGGCCGAGATCGCGCGGTCCTACCTGGTGCCCGAGCCGACGGTCGCCCAGCGCGTCGTCCGCGCCAAACGCACCCTCGCCCGCAGGAACGTCGCCTTCGAGGTGCCGTACGGCCCGGACCGCGAGGCCCGCCTCGGCTCCGTGCTGGACGTCATCTACCTGATCTTCAACGAGGGGTACGCCGCCACCGAGGGCGACGACCTGCTGCGCCCGGCGCTCTGCGAGGACGCGCTCCGCCTCGCCCGGCAGCTCACCGGGCTGATGCCCGAGGAGTCCGAGGCGCACGGCCTCGCCGCGCTGCTGGAGTTCCAGGCGTCCCGGATGGCCGCCCGCACCGGACCCGACGGCACCCCCGTCCTGCTCAGGGACCAGAACCGGGCCCGCTGGAACCGCCTGCTCATCGCCCGCGGGATCACCGCCCTCACCCGCGCCACCACCACCGGCGGCCCCCTCGGCCCGTACGCCCTCCAGGCCGCCATCGCCGCCTGCCACGCCCACGCGCCGTCCTACGACGACACCGACTGGGCCAGGATCGCCACCCTGTACGCCATGCTCGCCGCCCGCGCCCCGTCGCCCGTCGTCGAGCTGAATCGCGCGGTGGCGGTCTCCATGGCCGAGGGGCCGGGACCGGCACTGGAGATCGTGGACGGCCTGGTCGCCGTACCCGCCCTGCGCGACTACCACCTGCTGCCCAGCGTCCGCGGCGACCTGCTGCTGCGCCTCGGGCGTACGACGGAGGCGCGCGCGGAGTTCGCGCGCGCGGCGGCGCTGACCCGGAACGCGCGGGAACGGGAGCTGCTGCTGGGCCGCGCGGAGGGCCGCTAGGGCGTGCCAGGCGCCGGGCGGCAGGCGGGGCTTCCGCAGGACGCCCTAGCCGCCTGCCAGCGGCTGGCCGACGAGCATCGCCGGGGCCCCGGCGACCCGGGTCAGGAACACGGTCGCCGCGCCCGGACCCTGCGGCTTGACCTTCCGCCGCAGCTCCTCCGGCTCCACCGCCGACCCCCGCTTCTTCACGGTCAGCGTGCCGACCCGCCGCTCCCGCAGCAGCGCCTTCAGCTTCTTGACGTTGAAGGGCAGGTGGTCGGTGATCTCGTACCCGGTGGCGTACGGCGTCGGGCGGGCGGTGTCGGTGGTGACGTACGCGATCGTCGGGTCGAGGAGTCCGCCGCCCAGCTCCTCGGCGACCTCGGCGACCAGGTGCGCGCGGATGACGGCGCCGTCCGGCTCGTACAGGTACCGCCCCACCGGCCGGACCTCCGGATCGGGCAGCCCGCGACCCAGGAGCGTGCGCGGACCGGGCAGCAGGGTCGCGCGGACGGCGCCCGGCTCCGTCCCGAACCACAGCACCGCCTCCTTCACGTCCCCGCCGTCCGAGACCCACTCGGCCTCGGCCTCCGGCGGCACCGCCTCGTGCGGGATGCCGGGCGCCACCTTCAGCGCGGCGTGCGGGGCCCGCGCGGCGGCGCGCACGGCCCAGGAGAGCGGAGGGGAGTACGCCTCCGGGTCGAAGACGCGCCCCCGCCCGCCCCGACGCGCCGGATCGACGAACACCGCGTCGTACGGCGAGACGTCGACCTCCGTGACCTCCGCCTGCCGCACCTCGACCAGCCCGGCGAGCCCGAGCGCCTCCGCGTTGGCCCGCGCCACCGCCACCGTCAGCGGGTCCCGGTCCACGGCCAGCACCCGGATGCCCGCGCGGGCCATGGCGATCGCGTCCCCGCCGATCCCGCAGCACAGGTCCGCCACCGAGGTCACGCCCAGCGCGGTCAGCCGCCGCGCCCGGTACGCCGCCACACTCGCCCGCGTCGACTGCTCGACGCCGTGCGGGGTGAAGAACATCCGCGGCGCGTCCTCGGCCCCGAACTTGGCCACCGCCCGCTGCCGCAACCGCGCCTGCCCCAGCGCCGCCGACACCAGCTCGGCGGGGTGCTCGCGGCGCAGCCGAGTGGCGACGGCCAGTTCCTGGGCGGGGTCGGTGCCGCGCACCGCGTCGAGGAGGGCCAGGCCCTCGGGGGTGCGGAGGGGGGCGAGGGGGTCGTTCACCGGTTCGTTCACCGCCTCATTGTCTTCGGTCCCCGGCACGCGCTGTCGGCCAGTCGGTGGATGGTGCGGGGATGGGCGGCGGTGTCGGCGGGGGCGGGGGCGGGGGTGCTGCGAGGATCCCGCACCATGCGAGTAGTAGGACAAAACGATGTAGGACAAGGTGGCGGGAGGGGGAGGGCGTGGGTGAGGCGCGCCCTGCTGCTCGGCTTCGCCGCCACCGCCACCATCGCCTCCGCGTGCGCGCCCGGCACCCTCGGCTCCGGCGCCGAGGCCGGTCCCGCCCCCGGCCAGCAGCCGCACCTGCACGCCCCGGCCGCCCGCGCCCTGCACTCCTACGCCACCCGGCTCCAGGCCGCGCACACCGCCCGGGTAGCGGCGGCCCGGCGCTGGCACCTGCGCCGGGTACCGCTGACGGCCCCGCCGCCACCCGCCCGCAAGCCCCGCATCCGCACCCGCGAGGGCTTCGAGGTGGACGGCCACCGGAACCGGAACCTCCCCCCGGTCTTCACCACCGTGCCCACCCGCCACAAGGTCGTCTTCCTCACCATCGACGACGGCGCCGAGAAGGACCCGGAGTTCCTGCGCATGACGCGCGAGCTGGGGATCCCGTACACCGCGTTCCTCAGCGACTACCTGATCAAGGAGGACTACGGCTACTTCCGGCGGATGCGGGCCGACGGCGCCACCCTCAACAACCACACCCTCCACCACCCCTACCTGCCCGCCCTCTCGTACGCCCGCCAGGAGCGGGAGATCTGCGGGATGCAGGCCGTCATGGAGAAGCGCTACGGCACCCGCCCCACGCTCTTCCGCCCGCCGTTCGGCAACTACGACAAGAGCACGCTGATCGCGGCGAAGTCCTGCGGCATCAAGTACGTGCCGCTGTGGAGCGAGGAGGTCTTCGTCGACCACTGGGACTACCGCGAGTGGGACCGCGACCTGCACCCCGGCGACATCGTCCTCAGCCACTTCCGGGGCCGCGCGCACTGGAAGGGCACCATGCCCGACATGATGCGCCGATTCCTCGACAAGGTGACGGCGAAGGGCTACGCGGTGGCCCGCCTGGAGGACTACCTGTGAGGCCCCGGGCCGTGCTCCCGCTGCTGCTCCTGACCGCCGTCGCCGCCGGGTGCGCGCAGCAGCCCGCGCCCCGGGCGGACGCCCGCGCGGCGGGCACCGAGTCCCGGCTGCCGCCCGTCGTCGACCGGGTGCCGACCCGGGACCCGGTCGTCTTCCTCACCTACGACGACGGCGCCGAACGCGACCCGCGCTTCGTCGCCACCATCCGCGACCTGCGGCTCCCGGTGACGCTGTTCCTCACCGACCGGGTGGCGGGCCCCGGTTACGGCCACTTCGCCCGGCTCCGCTCGGTCGGCGCGGGCCTGCAGAACCACACCCTCGACCACACCGCCCTGCGCGGCCTGCCGTACGCCGGGCAGCGCGCCGAGATCTGCGGCCAGCAGCGCAAGCTCCACGCCCGCTTCGGCGTCCGCCCCCGGCTGCTGCGCCCCCCGTACGGCACCCACGACCTCACGACCCGCCGCGCCGCCGCCGACTGCGGCGTCACCGCCGTCACCCTCTGGCGCGCCACCGCCACCGGCACCGGCCTGCGCTACACCCGTGCCCCGCACCGCCTGGGCCCCGGCGACATCATCTCGGTGACCCCGGACGACGCCGACCGCGCGGCGGTCGTGACCCGCACCCGGCGGGTGCTGCGGGAGGTGGCGGCGGCGGGGCTGCGGGTGGGCCGCCTGGAGGACTACCTGTAGCGGTGTCAGCCCGTCCGGCGCTTGCGGACGAGGCCCCCGCGCCGGGCTGAAATCCCGCGCCGCGCCGCAGGCAATTGGCACTCCGCTTGACCGAGTGCTAATCGCGGTCATAGTCTCGGGTCTGGCACTCCCCACCGGAGAGTGCCAACTACGCGACGGGCAGGTCCGGCACCCGCGACGACGGATCGACCTGGTCGCCACCTCAGACAGTTAACCCCGTGAGATCTCCGAAGGGGGAGGTCGGATCGTGACGACCGCCAGCTCCAAGGTTGCCATCAAGCCGCTCGAGGACCGCATCGTGGTCCAGCCGCTGGACGCCGAGCAGACCACGGCCTCTGGCCTGGTCATCCCGGACACCGCCAAGGAGAAGCCCCAGGAGGGCGTCGTCCTGGCCGTGGGCCCGGGCCGCTTCGAGGACGGTAACCGTCTTCCGCTCGACGTCTCCGTCGGCGACGTCGTGCTCTACAGCAAGTACGGCGGCACCGAGGTGAAGTACAACAACGAGGAGTACCTCGTGCTCTCGGCCCGCGACGTCCTCGCGATCATCGAGAAGTAGTTCACCCGAAGCTCCTTGCTTCACACTGCGCCCCTGGCTGCCCCCGCGACCGATAACGAAGCCGGGCGCCCGGGGCGCAGTGTCTTTACCCCCAGCTTTCTAGCTTTCCGAGAGGGCTCCCGCTGCCATGGCGAAGATCCTGAAGTTCGACGAGGACGCCCGTCGCGCCCTTGAGCGCGGCGTCAACAAGCTTGCCGACACCGTGAAGGTGACGATCGGCCCCAAGGGCCGCAACGTCGTCATCGACAAGAAGTTCGGCGCCCCCACCATCACCAACGACGGCGTCACCATCGCCCGCGAGGTCGAGGTCGAGGACCCGTACGAGAACCTCGGCGCCCAGCTGGTGAAGGAGGTGGCGACCAAGACCAACGACATCGCGGGTGACGGTACGACCACCGCCACCGTGCTGGCCCAGGCGCTGGTCCGCGAGGGCCTGAAGAACGTCGCCGCCGGTGCCTCCCCGGCCGCCCTGAAGAAGGGCATCGACGCGGCCGTGGCCGCCGTCGCCGAGGACCTGCTCGCGACCGCCCGCCCGATCGACGAGAAGTCCGACATCGCCGCCGTCGCCGCGCTGTCCGCCCAGGACCAGCAGGTCGGCGAGCTGATCGCCGAGGCGATGGACAAGGTCGGCAAGGACGGTGTCATCACCGTCGAGGAGTCCAACACCTTCGGCCTGGAGCTGGACTTCACCGAGGGCATGGCCTTCGACAAGGGCTACCTGTCGCCGTACTTCGTGACGGACCAGGAGCGCATGGAGGCCGTCCTGGAGGACGCGTACATCCTCATCAACCAGGGCAAGATCTCCTCCATCCAGGACCTCCTGCCGCTGCTTGAGAAGATCATCCAGACGAACTCCTCCAAGCCGCTGCTGATCATCGCCGAGGACGTCGAGGGCGAGGCCCTGTCGACCCTGGTCGTCAACAAGATCCGCGGCACCTTCAACGCCGTCGCGGTGAAGGCCCCGGGCTTCGGCGACCGCCGCAAGGCGATGCTCCAGGACATGGCGGTCCTCACCGGCGCCACGGTCATCTCCGAGGAGGTCGGCCTCAAGCTCGACCAGGCCGGTCTCGACGTCCTCGGCACCGCCCGCCGCATCACCGTCACCAAGGACGACACCACGATCGTCGACGGTGCCGGCGAGAAGGCCGACGTCGAGGGCCGCGTCAACCAGATCAAGGCCGAGATCGAGAACACCGACTCCGACTGGGACCGCGAGAAGCTCCAGGAGCGCCTCGCGAAGCTCGCCGGCGGCGTGTGCGTGATCAAGGTCGGCGCCGCCACCGAGGTGGAGCTGAAGGAGCGCAAGCACCGTCTGGAGGACGCCATCTCCGCGACCCGCGCCGCGGTCGAGGAGGGCATCGTCTCCGGTGGCGGCTCCGCCCTGGTCCACGCCGTCAAGGTCCTGGAGGGCAACCTCGGCAAGACCGGCGACGAGGCCACCGGCGTCTCCGTGGTCCGCAAGGCCGCCGTCGAGCCGCTGCGCTGGATCGCGGAGAACGCGGGCCTGGAGGGCTACGTCATCGTCTCCAAGGTCGCCGAGCTGGAGAAGGGCAACGGCTACAACGCCGCCACCGGCGAGTACGGCGACCTGCTCAAGGCCGGCGTCATCGACCCGGTCAAGGTCACCCGCTCCGCCCTGGAGAACGCCGCCTCCATCGCCTCCCTCCTCCTCACGACCGAGACCCTGGTCGTCGAGAAGAAGGAAGAGGAAGAGCCCGCCGCGGCCGGCCACAGCCACGGCCACGCGCACTGACGCACCTCGTACGTCAGCTCCGAGGCCCGGCACCCCGCGAAGGGTGCCGGGCCTCCGGCTGTTCCCGCTTCCGGGCCGCGGCTACCGCTCCAGCTCTTCCAGCGCCCCCAGCTGGTCCATCAGCCCCAGGCGGTCGTACTGCCACCAGCCCTCGGTGATCTTGCCGTGGTCGCCGAAGCGGAAGATGGTCGTGCCGGTCATCGTGGCCTGCCTGCCGGTGGGCGCGATGCCCATGAAGTCGCCCTTGTGGGTGCCGCGCCAGGTCCAGCGGTTGCAGACGCGGTCGCCATCGGCGAGCTGGTCGTGGAGGTCGAAGGTGAAGTCGAAGGCGCCGCGCCACATCTCCATCTCGCGGCGGATGTGGTCCATGCCGATGCTGTCCTCGACGTTGGCCGGGTCGTGGTCGTGGTAGTTCTCGGCGAGCACCTCGTCCAGCGGCGGCAGTTCGGGGGTGTCCGCGGCGAGCAGGTCGTAGAACCGTCGCGCGGTCGTCTTGAGGAGTTGCTCGTCCCGCACCACGTCGAGGTCCGTGAAGGTCGGCGGTCCGTCGCAGAGGGCCACCATCTCCTGGAAGATCCGGTCCGTCTCCGGCAGCCGGGAGTTCTCCATCGCCTGCTCGTACGACGGGAACTCCACGAGCTCGACGAAGTGCGTGCCGTCGGACCGGTCCCTGCCGATCACGTCGTGCGTCGCGGTCCGCTTCCCCCTGGTCTTCTCGACCCACTGGTCCATCAGCCGGTCCATCTCGTCGAACCGGCTCGTCCTGCAGTCGATGAGCTGTACGAAGGTCATGGCGCCACCTCCCGGCTGCCCGGGTATCCGGTTTGCACGGGTTTGTCACGACCATTCTCCCACCGGGGACAGACCGGGGAGGGCGGACCGGAGAGGTCGGGCGCTACTGCGGGCCGTACTTGCGGCCCGTCTTCGAGGTCATCCCGCCCAGCAGCCCGCGCGGCACCACCTTCACCACGCCCATCAGCGCCTTGTACCGGGCGTCGGGGACGGACACCGTCTTGCCGCGGGCCAGGTCGGCCAGCGCCGCCGCCACCAGCTTGTCGGCGTCCAGCCACATCCAGCCGGGGATGTTGTCGGTGCCCATCCCGGCCCGCTCGTGGAACTCGGTGCGCACGAACCCGGGGCACAGGGCCATCAGCCGCACCCCGCTGCCCGCCAGGTCCCGCGCCACGCCCTGCGTGAACTGCACGACCCACGCCTTGGACGCGCCGTACGTCCCGCGCGGCACGAACGCCGCCACCGAGGCGACGTTGACGACACCGCCGCGCCCGCGCTCCCGCATCCCCGCGACCGCCGCCGACGTCAGCCGCAGCACCGCCTCGCAGTGCACCTTGAGCATGGTCAGCTCGTCGGCCATCGGCACGTCGAGGAAGCGGCCCTTGTTGCCGAAACCGGCGTTGTTGACCAACAGGTCGACAGGGTTCCTACGGTCCCCGAGCCGGTCCGCGACCGCCTCGATGCCCTTGTCCGTCGACAGGTCAGCCGTCAGCACCTCCGCCTCGATGCCGTGCCGGTCGTGCAGCTCGGTCGCCTGCTCCCGCAGCCGTCCGGTGTCCCGGGCCACCAGCACCAGGTTGTGCCCGTCAGCCGCCAGCCGCCGCGCGAACGCGGCGCCGATCCCCGCGGTCGATCCCGTAATCAGAGCCGTTGTCATGGCCCAAGATTAGTTACCCGGACCCCCTTCGTCCGCCGCCCGTACCGCCCCCGCGGGCCGTGTCAGGCCAACGGCCAGCGAAGCGGACGTACTTGACCGGGCGTCACCCGCAGAGTTCAGGATCCGTACTTCTCGGCGTACCTCCGCGCCGTCGCCAGTTCCTCCGGGTGCAGCGCCTCGCCCGCCGCGAGCAGCCGGGGCAGCAGCTCCCGGTGCGTGGTGCCCGCGCGGAACGACAGGGCGACCGTCACCTCGTGGTCCGGCCGGTGCACGATCTCCACCGGGTCGCCCGCCTGGATCTCCCCCGGCGTGATCACCCGCAGATACGCCCCCGGCGCCGCCTTCTCCGTGAACCGCCGCACCCACCCCTTCTCACCCATGTGGCCCTGGAAGGTACGACAGGGAATCCGGCCGCTGGTGACCTCCAGGACCACCTCGCCGCCGACGCGCCACCGCTCGCCGATCAGCGCGCCGGAGACGTCGAGGCCGGAGGTGGTGAGGTTCTCGCCGAAGGCGCCGTTGGCCAGCGTGCGGCCCAGCTCGCGCTCCCAGTCGTCGAGGTCCTCGCGGGCCACGGCGTACACGGCCTGGTGGGCGCCGCCGTGGTGCCGGGTGTGGCAGATCGCGTCCCCGGCGAGACCGCTGCCGCCGACGCCCTTCGGTCCGGGCGCCGCCACCCGTATCGGCCCGTCCACCGGGCGCTTGTCGATGCCGGTCAGGCCGTCCGGCTGGTCCGTGTAGGGCACGGCCGTGGCCTGGCCGAGGTTCACCGAGAGAAGCTGCATGGCCGCACGGTAGGCGAGCAGTGGTCAAAGTGTCGACGCCTTATTCACCGCCGTACCCAAGACTCGCTTATGCTCGTGGGGTGATCGAGGCCCGTCATCTCCGTGTGCTGCGCGCCGTCGCCGCCACCGGTTCGTTCTCGGCGGCCGGGCGGGAACTGGGCTGCACCCAGCCCGCCGTGAGCCAGCAGATGAAGGCGCTGGAGGCGTCCGTGGGCACCCCGCTGGTGGTGCGCAGCGGCCGGGAGATGCGGCTGACGCAGGCGGGCGAGGCGCTGGTGCGGCACGCGGCGGGGATCATCGCCGGGCTCACCGCCGCCGAGGAGGAGGTCGCCGCGATCGCCGGGCTGCGCGCCGGGCGGGTCCGGCTGGTCTCCTTCCCCAGCGGCAGCTCCACCCTCGTACCGACCGCGCTCGCCGCGCTGCGCGCCGCGCACCCCGGCACCCGGGTCTCCCTGGAGGAGGCCGAGCCGCCGCAGTCGGTGGCGCTGCTGCGGGAGGGGGACTGCGATCTCGCGCTCGCCTTCCGCTACGAGGGCGCGGCGGGCGCGGAGGAGTGGGACGACCTCGTCGTACGGCCGCTGCTGACCGACCGGCTGGTGGCCCTGGTGCCCGAGCGGCACCGGCTCGCGCGCGCGGGGTCCGTCGCCATCGGTGAACTCGCCGGTGAGCCGTGGATCGCCGGGTGCCCGCGCTGCCGTGGGCAGTTGGTCGAGGTGTGCGAGGGGGCGGGCTTCACCCCGCGCATCGACTTCGCCACCGACGACTACCCCGCGGTGGTCGGCCTGGTGGGCGCCGGTCTGGGGGTCGCGGTCCTGCCCCAGCTGGCGATCGAGTCGGTACGGCCCCGGGGCGCCCGCGCGGTGACGCTGGAACCGGCGGTGCGGCGGGAGATCGTCGCGCTGACGCTGCCCGACCTGGCCCAGGTGCCCGCGGTGGCGGCGACGCTGGACGAGCTGACGCGGGCGGCGGCGCGCTAGCGGAGCCGGCTAAGAGAAGGGATCGGTGCGGAAACGTTCCTTCAGCTGTTCGGGTCCTCGGCCCGGCCGCCGGACGCAGACGCCGACGCCGAGACCAGTCGGTGCCGGGCCCGGCCCATCAGTTCCTCGCGCTCGTCCTCGGTCAACCCGCCCCACACGCCGTACGGTTCGCGGACCGCCAGCGCGTGCGCCGCGCACTGGGCGCGCACCGGGCACCTCATGCAGACCTCTTTGGCCGAGTTCTCTCGGGCGCTCCGTGCCGCCCCGCGCTCGCCCTCCGGATGGAAGAAGAGCGAGCTGTCCACCCCGCGACAGGCAGCCAGCAGCTGCCAGTCCCACAGGTCCGCGTTCGGTCCGGGAAGGCGGGAGAAATCTGCCATTGCGTGACCCCTTGTAGCCGTTCTGGGTGGATACGGTGCCCACGACCGTACAACTACGATCTAAGGAGATGAAAATATGACTCATTGCGAATCTAGTCTCAGACACCAGTGGATGGGAAGAAATACGGCTAAATGGGGCATGGTTGTGATGAAACCTTGCGGGTCTGCCGCGCGTATCTGCGCTGTGTCCGCCCCCTCACGTAGAGTGCCGAAGACGGCGTGCGGCCCCGTAACTCTTTCGAGTGACCGTCGTTGAGAGTGCGGAGGCGGTTGAAAACACAAGCGCTCGGGCAGGCGTCCGAGACGGTCGACCGCACAGGTGACGATTCGTACCAGCCTGGAGGCTCAAGGTGACGCGCATCAGCTGCGGAGGACGGCCATGACATCCGTCCTCGTCTGCGACGACTCCCCGCTTGCCCGAGAGGCGCTCCGCCGCGCGGTCGCGACCGTGCCCGGCGTCGAGCGCGTGACCACCGCGGCCAACGGGGAGGAAGTCCTCCGCCGCTGGGGCGCCGACCGCTCGGACCTGATCCTGATGGACGTACGTATGCCCGGTCTGGGCGGCGTCGAGACGGTGCGGCGGCTGCTGTCCGCCGACCCCGGTGCGCGCATCATCATGCTCACCGTCGCCGAGGACCTGGACGGCGTGGCCCTCGCGGTCGCCGCCGGGGCGCGCGGCTATCTGCACAAGGACGCCTCGCGCGCCGAGCTGCGCGCCACGGTGACCCAGGCCCTCGCCGACCCGACGTGGCGGCTCGCGCCGCGGCGGCTGCGGTCCGCCGAGATGGGGGCGGCCCCCACGCTCACCGCGCGTGAGATCCAGGTGCTCGAAGGGATGAGCCACGGGCGGTCCAACGCGGAGATCGGGCGGGAGCTGTTCCTCTCCGAGGACACGGTCAAGACGCACGCCCGGCGACTGTTCAAGAAGCTCGGCGCGTCCGACCGGGCCCATGCCGTGGCGCTGGGTTTCCGGTGGGGGCTCGTTCGCTGAGTGCCCCGGTGCGACGGGTGGTCGGTCGCCACTCGTCCGCCGTCGTCCGTGAGTGGTCTCGTGTGGACCGTACGGGCTGGTCACGCCACGCGGCGGAGCCGCATGTCGACGCTGCCCCGCGCCCCGTCGGGGCGCGGTGCGAGCCGTCCCTCAACGGCCCGCTGCTCGTTTCGCCGCGGATGCCGCATCCTTGAGGTGTGGAGTTCCTCGGGGACGAGTCGGTCGAGCGGAAGGGGAGGGCGCAGGGGATGAGTTCCGGCGCACCTGCTCATAACGCTTCAGTGCACAACGGCGGAGGCGGTGCCGCGGACCGGTCGTCCGCAGGGCACCATGGACCGATGCGCGACGACGAGGCGACCCAGGGGGCTCAGGCGCCCGGGGCGATCGGCGGTCTCGTGCACCGCGCCGTCGACGGGGACGAGCAGGCCACCCACGACCTGCTGGCCCACGTCCACCCCCTGGCGCTGCGCTACTGCCGTACGCGGCTGTCCCGGCTCCCGGGCGACGCCCGGCACTTCGTCGAGGACCTCGCGCAGGAGGTCTGTGTCGCCGTCCTGCTCGCGCTGCCGCGCTACCGGGACACCGGGCGCCCCTTCGAGGCGTTCGTCTTCGCCATCGCCGCCCACAAGGTCGCCGACCTCCAGCGGGCCGCGATGCGCCACCCCGGGTCCACGGCCGTGCCCTCCGACGAGATGCCGGAGCGGCCCGACGACTCCCTCGGGCCCGAGGAGCGCGCCCTGCTCAGCAGTGACGCCGAGTGGGCCAAGAAGCTGCTGGCCAACCTCCCGGAGAACCAGCGCGAGCTGCTGCTGCTGCGGATCGCGGTGGGTCTCACGGCGGAGGAGACCGGCCAGATGTTGGGAATGTCACCGGGCGCCGTACGCGTCGCCCAGCACCGGGCGCTGAGCCGGTTGCGGGCGCTGGCGGAGCAGTGACGCCCCTTCGGTGAACAGGCGGTGAGCCGTTTCCGTACGAACATACGAAGCCCGGAGCGGGTTCCCACCGTGGAATGAGACACCCCTCATTCCCGTTAGCATGGACATCCGCACCGAGCAAGGCCATTTGGGGAAGGTGTCATGACTGCAAACGTCGACGGAGTGCCCGGTAAATTCGCGACACTCGGGCTGACCTACGACGACGTGCTGCTGCTGCCGGGCGCATCCGAGGTGCTGCCCAACGCGGTCGACACCTCGTCCCGCATCTCCCGCAACGTCCGGGTCAACATCCCGCTGCTGTCCGCCGCCATGGACAAGGTCACCGAGTCGCGGATGGCGATCGCGATGGCCCGCCTCGGCGGCGTCGGCGTCCTGCACCGCAACCTGTCCGTCGAGGACCAGGTCAACCAGGTCGACCTGGTGAAGCGGTCCGAGTCGGGCATGGTCACCGACCCGATCACCGTGCACCCCGAGGCCACGCTCGGCGAGGCCGACGCGCTCTGCGCCAAGTTCCGCATCAGCGGCGTCCCGGTCACCGACCCGGCGGGCAGGCTGCTCGGCATCGTCACCAACCGCGACATGGCCTTCGAGACCGACCGCGGCCGTCAGGTGCGCGAGGTCATGACGCCGATGCCGCTGGTCACCGGCAAGGTCGGCATCTCCGGGCAGGACGCCATGGAGCTGCTGCGCCGTCACAAGATCGAGAAGCTGCCGCTCGTCGACGACGAGGGCGTCCTCAAGGGCCTGATCACGGTCAAGGACTTCGTCAAGGCCGAGAAGTACCCGAACGCCGCCAAGGACGCCGAGGGCCGGCTGCTCGTCGGTGCCGCCGTCGGCGCCAGCCCCGAGGCCCTGGAGCGCGCCCAGGCGCTCGCCGCGGCCGGGGTGGACTTCCTGGTCGTCGACACCTCCCACGGCCACAACAGCAACGCCCTGAGCTGGATGGCGAAGATCAAGTCGAGTGTGGGCGTCGACGTGATCGGCGGCAACGTCGCCACCCGCGACGGCGCCCAGGCCCTCATCGACGCCGGTGTGGACGGCATCAAGGTCGGCGTCGGCCCCGGCTCGATCTGCACCACGCGCGTGGTCGCCGGTATCGGCGTCCCGCAGGTCACCGCGATCTACGAGGCGGCCCTCGCGGCCCGTCCCGCGGGCGTCCCGGTGATCGGCGACGGCGGCCTGCAGTACTCCGGCGACATCGGCAAGGCGCTGGCCGCCGGTGCCGACACGGTGATGCTGGGCAGCCTGCTCGCGGGCTGCGAGGAGTCGCCGGGCGAGCTGCTGTTCATCAACGGCAAGCAGTTCAAGTCCTACCGCGGCATGGGTTCGCTGGGCGCCATGCAGTCGCGCGGCCAGGGCCGGTCGTACTCCAAGGACCGCTACTTCCAGGCGGAGGTCGCCTCCGACGACAAGCTGGTGCCCGAGGGCGTCGAGGGCCAGGTGCCCTACCGCGGCCCGCTGGCCAACGTCCTGCACCAGCTGGTGGGCGGGCTGCGGCAGACCATGGGCTACGTCGGCGCCGCCACCATCGGGGAGATGGAGTCCAAGGGCCGCTTCGTGCGCATCACCGCGGCGGGCCTGAAGGAGAGCCACCCGCACGACATCCAGATGACGGTCGAGGCACCGAACTACAGCCGCAAGTAGGCGGCGGTCTCACCGAAGGCGGTCCCGGAGGGTTCCGGGGCCGCCTTCGTCATGCCCGTCGGGGATACTGGAAAGCGCTGCAACGCATCAGGGAAAGGCCACAGACAGTGACTGAGATCGAGATCGGGCGCGGCAAGCGCGGCCGCCGGGCGTACGCGTTCGACGACATCGCCGTCGTCCCGAGCCGTCGTACGCGGGACCCGAAGGAGGTCTCGATCGCCTGGCAGATCGACGCCTACCGCTTCGAGCTGCCCTTCCTGGCCGCCCCCATGGACTCGGTCGTCTCCCCGGCCACCGCGATCCGCATCGGTGAGCTGGGCGGCCTGGGCGTGCTGAACCTGGAAGGGCTGTGGACGAGGTACGAGGATCCGCAGCCGCTGCTCGACGAGATCGTGGGGTTGCCGGTCGAGGCCGCGACCCGGCGCCTCCAGGAGATCTACGCGGCGCCGATCAAGGAGGAGCTGATCGGGCAGCGGATCAAGGAGGTGCGCGACTCGGGCGTGGTCACCGCCGCCGCGCTCTCCCCGCAGCGCACCGCCCAGTTCTCCAAGGCCGTCGTCGACGCGGGCGTGGACATCTTCGTCATCCGGGGGACGACGGTCTCCGCGGAGCACGTCTCCGGCGCGGCCGAGCCGCTGAACCTGAAGCAGTTCATCTACGAACTCGACGTGCCGGTGATCGTCGGCGGCTGCGCCACGTACACCGCCGCGCTGCACCTGATGCGCACCGGCGCCGCGGGTGTGCTCGTCGGCTTCGGCGGCGGCGCGGCGCACACCACGCGCAACGTGCTCGGCATCCAGGTCCCGATGGCCACGGCGGTCGCCGACGTGGCCGCCGCGCGCCGGGACTACATGGACGAGTCCGGCGGCCGGTACGTGCACGTCATCGCGGACGGCGGTGTCGGCTGGTCCGGTGACCTGCCCAAGGCGATCGCCTGCGGCGCCGACTCGGTGATGATGGGCTCCCCGCTCGCGCGGGCGGTCGACGCGCCGGGCAGGGGCCACCACTGGGGCATGGAGGCGGTCAACGAGGAACTGCCGCGCGGCACGAAGGTCGACCTCGGCACGGTCGGCACGATCGAGGAGATCCTCACCGGGCCGTCCCACAACCCCGACGGTTCCATGAACCTCTTCGGCGCGCTGCGGCGGGCGATGGCCACGACCGGGTACAGCGAGCTGAAGGAGTTCCAGCGGGTCGAGGTGACGGTGGCGGACTCACAGCACCGCCGATAGCCAAGGGTTCCCGTACGGCCGCTCAGGGCCGGTCACTCCGGGTGGGGTGACCGGCCCTTTCGTGTGCCCAAGTGAGCTGGTGGGGGCGTGCGTTGGGTGGTAGGGGCGCACGGTTGTGTTGCGGGTGAATGTGGGCCGAACGGGCGAAGTGGGGCGGTAGTGTCCTTGCTCGGCGACCCGGTTCTCTGGGGCGCCCCCTTCCAAGGAAACGGTTCCGGACCCCGGCCCTCGGGGCCCGGCCCGACATCCAACGTGCTGCCTACCGGGCTAATGGGTGGCGTCGTGGAAGGGGGCGCGCCATGGGCCGTCACCGCAAGCCCACCCGCTGGGACCGCACTCGACTTCGGTTGGTGAAGTTCCGGGGGAGGTGTGTCTTGTGGATCTACGGTCGTTGAGCGGCCACCCCTATAGAGACTAGGGGTGGACACTCTGCTCAACGGCTCGGAGCCCGCTGCAGTAGCCGCTGCGGTGGGCTCCACCTGCGTCCAAGGTACCGGCGTCGTCCGGCCCATGCCAGCGGCTCCGGGGGCTCGCGCATCGCACGCGCCCCCCTTCACAACCGGTGCGCCGCCCCCGTGGGTGTCGCGCCCCGGGTGTCCAGGAGCAGTTGGGCCTTCACCGACAGGCCCTGGAGGTCGTACGTCCGGTGGTGTTGGAGGAGGATCGTGAGGTCGGCGTCGGCGGCGGACTCGTAGAGGGAGTCCGCGCGGGGGATGGGGCGGTCGGCGACGTTCCAGGCGGGGACGTGGGGGTCGTGGTAGCTGACCGACGCGCCCAGGTCCAGCAGGCGCAGGGCGATCTCGCGCGCGGGGGTGGCCTGCTGGTCGGCGAGGTCGGGCTTGTAGGTGACGCCGAGGAGGAGGACGCGGGCGCCGCGGGCGGACTTGCCGTGCTCGTTGAGGAGGGCGGCGGCGCGCTGGACCACGTACCGGGGCATCTGGCTGTTGACCTGCTCGGCGAGTTCCACCATGCGCAGCGGGCGGCCCGCGTGGCTGGCGAGGTCCTGGGGGACGGCGTGGCCGCCGACGCCGGGTCCCGGGCGGAACGCCTGGTAGCCGAACGGCTTGGTCTCCGCGCAGCGGATGACGTCCCACAGGTCGACGCCGAGGCCGTGGCAGAGGACGGCCATCTCGTTCACCAGGGCGATGTTGACGTGCCGGAAGTTGGTCTCCAGGACGTGCACGGTCTCCGCCTCGCGCAGGCCACGCGCGCGTACCACCTTGTCGGTGAGCCGTCCGTAGAAGGTGGCGGCCGACTCGGTGCAGGCGGGGGTGAGGCCGCCGATGACCTTCGGGGTGCTGGCCGGGGTGAAGACGCGGTTGCCGGGGTCGACGCGGCTGGGGGAGTAGGCGAGGTGGAAGTCGCGGCCCGCGCGCAGTCCGGAGCCCTCTTCCAGGAGGGGGCGCAGGAAGTCCTCCGTGGTGCCGGGCGGGACGGGGGATTCGAGGATCACCGTGGTGTGCGGGCGCAGTCGGGCGGCCAGGGTGCGGGCGGCGGCCTCCACCTGGCCCAGGTCGGGCCCGCCGTCGGCGCCGCGCGGGGTGGGGGCGCAGATGACGGCGGTGCGCACCCGGCCCAGTTCCGCCGGTCCCACGGCGTGCCGGAAGCCCCCCGAGAGCATCCGGCGCAGCTCCGCGGGGCTGAGGGAGCCGGGCTCCGGGCCGGTGCGGTAGCCGACGGTGGGGATGCCTGCGGCGACGGCGGCCTGGGCCAGCGGCAGGCCGAGCGGGCCGAGTCCGATGACGGCGAGATCTGCGGGCATGGCGTGGGCCGTCCTTCCCAGTAGCCGAAGCGGGACAGGTGCGCAAGCGCTGTGGACAGAACGAGCGAGCGCAATGTCAGACTAGGAGTAAATATGACCGTTTTGACGGATTGGCTGGGCGTGTTTTCGGCGGGGTTATCCACAGGCTGGGGGTGACTGGTGGCTGAAGCCGGGCAAGACGGTCAGAATTTGGGCAGGGGATACGGACCGGGCCCCGCCACACGGGTGTGGCCGACGCGACGTAGGAGCGGGAGGCAACGGTGAGGACAGCGACACTGGGACCGGCGCAGCGCGCCGAGTCACTCGCGGCCATGGCCGAGCGCGAGCTGGACGTACTGGTCGTGGGCGGCGGCGTGGTCGGCGCGGGCACCGCGCTCGACGCGGTGACCCGAGGCCTGTCCACCGGCCTGGTCGAGGCGCGTGACTGGGCGTCCGGCACGTCCAGCAGGTCGAGCAAGCTGGTCCACGGCGGCCTGCGCTATCTGGAGATGCTCGACTTCGCCCTCGTCCGTGAGGCACTCAAGGAGCGCGGCCTGCTGCTGGAGCGCCTCGCCCCGCACCTGGTGAAACCGGTGCCGTTCCTCTACCCCCTCCAGCACCAGGGCTGGGAGCGGCTGTACGCGGGCTCGGGCGTCGCCCTCTACGACGCCATGTCGATGGCCCGCCGGCACGGCCGGGGGCTGCCCGTGCACCGGCACCTGAGTCGCCGTCACGCCCTGCGGGTGGCGCCCGCCTTGAAGAAGGACGCGCTGGTCGGAGCCCTCCAGTACTACGACGCGCAGATGGACGACGCCCGCTTCGTCGCCACCCTGGTGCGCACCGCCGCGGCCTACGGCGCCAAGGTGGCCAACCGCGCCCGGGTCACCGGCTTCCTGCGCGAGGGCGAGCGGGTCGTCGGCGCCCGGGTGCAGGACGTCGAGGCGGGCGGCGAGTACGAGGTCCGCGCCCGGCAGGTCGTCAACGCCACCGGCGTGTGGACCGACGACACCCAGGCCATGGTGGGCGAGCGGGGCCAGTTCCACGTCCGCGCCTCCAAGGGCATCCACCTCGTCGTGCCGAAGGACCGCATCCACTCCACCACCGGTCTGATCCTGCGCACCGAGAAGTCCGTGCTGTTCGTCATCCCCTGGGGCCGCCACTGGATCATCGGCACCACCGACACCGACTGGGACCTCGACAAGGCCCACCCGGCCGCCTCCAGCGCCGACATCGACTACCTGCTGGAGCACGTCAACTCCGTCCTCGCGGTGCCGCTCACCCGGGACGACGTGCAGGGCGTCTACGCCGGGCTGCGCCCGTTGCTCGCCGGCGAGTCGGACGCCACCAGCAAGCTCTCGCGCGAGCACACCGTCGCCCACCCGGTGCCGGGGCTCGTCGTGGTCGCGGGCGGCAAGTACACGACGTACCGGGTGATGGCCAAGGACGCCGTGGACGAGGCCGTGCACGCGCTGGACCTGCGCGTCGCCGACTGCGTCACGGAGGACGTGCCGCTGCTGGGCGCCGAGGGCTACCGCGCGCTGTGGAACGCGCGGGCGCGCACCGCCGCCCGCACCGGGCTGCACGTCGTCCGCGTGGAGCACCTGCTCAACCGGTACGGCTCCCTGGCCGAGGAGGTCCTCGACCTCATCGCCGCCGACCCCACGCTGGGCGCGCCGCTGAAGGGCGCCGAGGACTACCTGCGCGCCGAGGTGGTGTACGCCGCCTCGCACGAGGGCGCCCGGCACCTGGACGACGTCCTGACCCGGCGCACCCGGATCTCCATCGAGACCTTCGACCGGGGCACCCGCTGCGCCCGGGAGGCGGCGGAGCTGATGGCGCCCGTGCTCGGCTGGGACGAGGACCACACCGAGCGGGAGATAGAGCACTACGACAAGCGGGTGGAGGCCGAGCGGGAGTCGCAGCGCCAGCCCGACGACCTGACGGCGGACGCGGCCCGCCTCGGGGCGCCGGACATAGTGCCGCTGTGACGTCGGCGGAGGTGGCACCGCGGACCCGACGTGGCTGTTCGGGGGCGGGCGGAGGCCCGTGTGGCGGCTGGGAACAGCCGGGGTGACGCCGCGTCGGCCTTGGAATCCATGGCGGGAAGTGATCTGCGGAGGGCGTGGTTCCGGGTAGGGGTGGCGGTTGCCGGGACGGGTGGGGCACGAGGGCCACCCTGGGCGTTAGGCACTTGTCGGGTGAGGGACAATGGAGGCTCTGTCAGGGCGGGTTGCATGAGGGGACGCATGTCGGAGGCGGAGCGGGCGGGTACATCCCGTCAGGAGACTCGTCAGGACAACCACGACCGTCTTCTCGCCGGTCGGTACCGGCTGGGCGGAGTGCTCGGCCGCGGCGGTATGGGCACGGTGTGGCGCGCGGAGGACGAAACCCTCGGGCGCACGGTCGCCGTGAAGGAACTGCGGTTCCCGTCGAACATCGACGAGGAGGAGAAGCGCCGGCTGATCACCCGGACCCTGCGTGAGGCCAAGGCCATCGCGCGGATCCGCAACAACAGCGCGGTGACGGTCTTCGACGTCGTCCAGGAGGACGACCGGCCGTGGATCGTGATGGAACTCGTCGAGGGCAAGTCGCTCGCCGAGGTCATCCGTGAGGACGGCCTGCTGGAGCCCGTGCGGGCCGCCGAGGTCGGCCTGGCCGTGCTCGACGTGCTGCGCTCGGCCCACCGCGAGGGCATCCTGCACCGGGACGTGAAGCCGTCCAACGTGCTGATCGCGGACGACGGCCGGGTGGTGCTCACCGACTTCGGCATCGCCCAGGTCGAGGGCGACCCGTCCATCACCTCCACCGGGATGCTCGTCGGCGCCCCCTCCTACATCTCCCCGGAGCGTGCCCGCGGCCACAAGCCCGGTCCGGCCGCCGACCTGTGGTCGCTGGGCGGGCTGCTGTACGCCGCCGTCGAGGGGAGCCCGCCCTACGACAAGGGTTCCGCGATCGCCACGCTCACCGCGGTGATGACCGAGCCGCTGGAGGAGCCGAAGAACGCGGGCCCGCTCCGGGACGTCATCTACGGCCTCCTCAACAAGGATCCCGCCGAGCGCCTCGACGACGCGGGCGCCCGCAGGATGCTCAACGCCGTCATCCACGCCCCCGCGCGGACGGCGGCCGAACCCGCGGACGCCACCAAGGTCGTACCGCTGCCGCCGAAGCCGGACGGGCCCGCGGGCGGCGGCGCGGGCGAGCGGCTCCGAGGAGCGCTGCGCGCCACCCGCAAGGCCGCCGTGGCGGCGGGCGCGGCCGGGACGGCGAAGGCGGGCGCCCCGGAAGGGGCCGACGCCGCCAGCGGTGCGGCCGCCCCGGCTGTGGGCACCGCCTCCGTGGGTGCCAGCCCCGCCGCAGGGGGCCGGAGTTCCGGCTGGCCCGTGATGACGCCGCCGCCGGACGTGGCGCCCAGGTCCGTGCCCAGGGCGCCGCTGACCGACGTGGTGCCACGGCGGACGCTGGTGGTCATCGCCGTGGTCCTGGTGCTCGCCGTGCTCGGCACCGTCCTGGCGCTCACCCTCGGCGGTGACGACGAGAAGAACACCGGTGGCGGGGGCACCGCGGCCACCGCCAGCGCCGACACCAAGGACGACGACAAGGGCGCCGTCGGCACCGACGGCGCGGCGACGGCTGGTCAGTCGCCGGGCGGCACCGCCACGGCACCGGGCGGCGCCGCCGACTCCGACGACGACTCCGGCAAGGCGGACGACACCGCCGACTCCGACGACGGGGACGGGGACGGGTCCGGGGACTCCAAGGACGACGACGCCGCCGAAGAGGGCGCCAAGTCGGTGTACCAGGGCGGCCAGGGGTACTCCATCGGGCTGCCCGACGGCTGGAAGTACCGGTCGTCCGACGCCGCCGGGGACCGCTTCACCGGACCCGGCGGGCAGAAGCTGCTCGTCGCCTGGACGTCCACGCCCAAGGGCGACCCCGTCGCCGACTGGGAGAGCCAGGAGCGCTACATGACGCGCTCGCAGTACAAGCGGATCCGCATAGAGGAGGTGGGCTACCGCGGCTGGAACACGGCCGACTGGGAGTTCACCTACGTCGACGGAGGGACCAGGTACCGGACGATCGACCGCGGGTTCGTCGTGAGCGACAGCCAGGGGTACGCGCTGATGTACACGGCCAAGGCCGCCGAATGGGGCAGCGGGCTGCGAAGGAGTACATGGCGGACACTGACGAAGACCTTCGAACCGAAGCCCTGAGCACGGCACTTACCAGATTCGCGGCCTGAGATCCGGCATCCCGTCATTGTGGGTTGCCTCCGGCACGTATCGTGAGTGGTTGCGAACCGTACGCAGCCGGAAAGAATCCGGAACGGGACGCCACTCGAACGGATGTGACCAGCCGGGCGGCCGGGGGAGGCCAACGTGGACGACTATGCGGGCCGGGTACTCGCCGACCGCTACCGCCTGCCGCTGCCCCCCTCCGAGGAGTACGAACTCACCGAGACGCGGGCCTTCGACACCTACAGCGGCCAGGAGGTCCTGATACGGCAGGTGCCGCTGCCGGAGGTCGTCGAGGCCGAGGTGCTCGACGCCGAGGGACTGCCCGACGGCTTCACCCGGCGCGACCGGGGCGCGGCGGCCCGGCGGCCCCCCGCCCGTGGCGGCACGCGCACGCCCACCGATCCCGTCGTACGGCGGGCGATGGAGGCGGCGCAGGCCGCGGCCCGGATACCGGACCACCCCCGGCTCGACCAGGTCTTCGACGTGTTCGCCGAGGGCGGTTCGCTGTGGGTCGTCAGCGAGCTGGTGGCCGCCCGGCCACTGGCGGCGCTGCTGGCCGAGCAGCCGCTGACGCCGTACCGGGCGGCCGAGGTCGCCTCCGACGTGCTCATGGCGCTGAGGGTGCTGCACGCGCACGGCTGGACCCACCGGAACATCACCGCGCGCACGGTGCTCGTCTGCGACGACGGCCGGGTCATGCTGACCGGGCTGGCGGCCGGGGCGGCCGAGGAGGCGCTGTGCGGGTACGACCCGGTGCCACGGGAGGACGAGGGTCCGGGAGACGGCGCGCCAGGGGTTCCGGCCCAGGGCGCGGCTGGCCCGACGGGTCCGGCAGGCCCCGTGGGCCCCGCTGGTCCGGCCGGTCCTGATCCCGAGGCCGCGCGGCGGGCCGCGATCGAGGCGCGGGCGGCGGGGCCGCTGCCGGTCACCGGCGCGGACGGCGCCGTCGGGCCGAGCGGTGGCGGCGGCGCGGGCGGCCCGTCGGCCGCGGTGGCGCGGCGGGTGCCGGAGAGCGGCGGCAGTGGTGGCGGCGCTGGTGACGGCGGTACGGGCGGTACCGGGGGAGACATCCGGGCCGCACGGGCCGGGGCGATCGCCGCGTACCGGGCGGGCGCGCGGGCGGCGGCCCGGGTACAGGAGGCGCAGAACGGCCGTACGGCGCTGCCGGGGGCCCGTCCCCCGGCCGAGGGCGGACCCCGCGAGGTCGGTCCGGCGCCGTACGTCGCCCAGCAGGGAGTGCAGGGCGAGAGCAGTGTGCCGCCGGGGCAGATAGCCGACCCCTACGGCGTCCGGGGCGCCGCCTGGCGGGCCGCGGCGCCCCGGCCCGCGGAACCGGACAGCGCCCAGGGCTTCCCGACGCGGAGCAGCGGGCCGGTGCCGGGGCAGGCCAACGGACAGGGCGACGGTGTGGCGCAGGGCGGGCCCGGGCAGGCGCCCGCGCTCGGACCGGTGCAGGGGCGTTCCGCGCTCCCCGCCGGTGGCGCCGCCGTGCCCGCGCCGAGCACGGGCCGCTGGGACGAGCCGGCCCCCGGGGCGCCCGTGCGGCGCGGGCCCGCCACCGCGCTGGCGGCCGAGCGGGCCAGGCAGGCCCGGATGGCGGTCGTCGGCCCGGTCACCGAGCGCTGGGCGCCGGAGCAGGCCGGTCCGGTGCACGAGAACTGGCAGCTGGCCGCGCCCATCGGTCCCGCGACCGACCTGTGGGCGCTGGGCGCGCTGCTCTTCAGGGCCGTACAGGGACACGCGCCGTACCCGGAGGAGTCGACCGCCGAACTGGTGCAGATGGTGTGCGCGGAGCCGCCCGCCTTCGCGGAGGAGTGCGGTCCGCTGCGCCCGGTCGTGGAGTCGCTGCTGCGTCAGGACCCCACCGAACGCCTCGACTTCGAGGAGCTGCGCGGCTGGCTGCGCTCCCTGGTGCGGTCCGCGCCCGAGCCGGACGCGGGCCTGCACGTCGTCGCCGCACCGCCGGTCGAGACCACCCGGCTGCCGGTCATCCGCCGCCGCGGTGAGCTGGTGCGCCGACGGCGTGCCGGGCTGCCCGCGCCGCACGGGCGGCACAAGCGGGGCAAGGAGAGGTCCCGTTCACCCCGGTCCCTCGGCCGGACGCTGCTGCTGCTCGTCCTGCTGGCGCTGGCCGGGGTGATGGCGTACGCCATGCTCTTCATGCCCAGGGCGGACGAGGAGGGGGCGGGCGACGCCGAACGGACCGGCGCCGCAGGCCAGGTCAGCCCGGCGCCCGCCGACCCCTCGCCGGAGGCCAGCAGCGAGCCACGGCCCGACCAGACCGCGCCGCCCTCGGCGACCGGGTCAGGCGAGTCGGGCCAGACCCAGACCACCGGCCCCGAGGTCGCCGACGGGTTCACGCTCCGCACGGACGACGAGGGCTTCCGGGTCGCCGTCGCCGAGGGCTGGCAGCGCACCCCGAAGAACGGCAACGGCCAGGTCGTCTACCACCGCGGCGACTACGAGCTGATCGTCGTCCCCGGGCGGGACGGCACCGGCGAGTACGGCGGCGACCCGATGGCCTACCAGCGGGAGCGGGAGAGGGAGTTGCAGCCGTACCGCGAGTCGACCTGGGCCACCGCCACCGGTCTGAAGACGATCCGGGTGGGCGGACGGACCATGGCCGAGGGGCAGTTCACCTGGAGTGACGGCGAGGGGGCCGAGGTGTTCGTGCGCAACCTCGCCATCCTCGCCGGCGACCGCTACCACGTGGTGCAGGTGCGCGGCCCGGAGACCGAACGGGACGAGGTGACAAGGCTGTTCGAGCAGGCGTCCGCGACGTACGAGATCACCGGCTGAACACCTTCGGGTACGGCGGGTACGGTTCCCGTCCGTCACGGAAAGCGACAACCGTCACAGTGCGGTCTCCAAGGCCCCGCGCAGGTTCCCCGGACGGGGACGGGTCCCTAACCTGAACCTGCCAAGGACATTGCGGGGGAACGTGGATCAGATGCAGGGCGCGCTCGTCGCGGGCCGCTACCGGCTCGTCGACACCATCGGCAGCGGCGGCATGGGCCGGGTGTGGCGCGCCCATGACGAGGTGCTGCACCGGGCCGTCGCCATCAAGGAACTGACGGCCGCGCACTACGTCTCCGACAGCGACCAGGAACGCCTCCTCGCCCGCACCCGCGCGGAGGCGCGCGCCGCCGCCCGGATCAACCACTCCGCCGTCGTCACCGTGCACGACGTGCTCGACCACGACGGCCGCCCGTGGATCGTGATGGAACTGGTCGAGGGCCGCTCGCTGGCCGACGCGGTCAAGGAGGACGGCCGCCTCGCACCCGCCGAGGCCGCCCGGATCGGCCTGTGGGTCCTGCGCGCCCTGCGCGCCGCGCACACCGCCGGTGTCCTGCACCGCGACATCAAGCCCGGCAACGTCCTGCTCGCCCGCGACGGACGCGTGCTGCTCACCGACTTCGGCATCGCCCAGATCGAGGGCGACTCCACCATCACCCGCACCGGGGAGGTCGTCGGCTCGGTCGACTACCTCGCCCCCGAGCGGATCCGCGGCCACGATCCCGGCCCCTCCTCCGACCTGTGGGCGCTCGGCGCGACGCTCTACACGGCGGTGGAGGGCAGATCACCGTTCCGGCGCACCTCGCCGCTGTCGACCATGCAGGCGGTCGTCGAGGAGGACGCCGCCGCCGCGCACTACGCCGGGCCGCTCGGGCCCGTCATCACCGCCCTGCTGCGCAAGGATCCGGCCGAACGCCCCGACTCCGCGGCGGCGGAGCGGATGCTGGCCGAGGCGGCGGAGGGACGGTGGCCCCGGGAGGCGCAGGGGTACGTGCCGACCGGGCACGCCACGCCCGGGACGATCGGCGCCGGGCTGGCGGCCGGGGCGACCGGGCCCACGGCGCGGACCGGCTTCCCGCCGCAGACCGGTGGGCCGGGCGCCCACCCCGGCTATCCCGCGCAGCCCGGTTCCACCACGCCGACCGGCTATCCCGCGCAGCCCGGTTCCACCACGCCGACCGGCTATCCCGCGCAGCCTGGCCCCGACACGCGCGCCCACACCGGGGTGTTTCCCGGTGCCCAGGCGCCGCCGCCCGAGCAGTCGCGGCGGCAGCGGCTGCGTACGCTCGCGCTGGTCGTCGTACTCGCCGCGGTGGTCGGTGGCGGTACGGCGGTGGGGATCATGGCGTGGGACGCGGGGCGGGACCGGGACCGGGACCGGGGCGGGGTCTCGGCGTCCGAGTCGCCCACGCAGTCCCCCACACCCACGGCCACCTCCACGGGCTCGCCCTCGCCGTCCGACTCCGCCTCCCCGGCCTCGGGTTCCGGCGGCGCGCTGCCCGACGGGTGGGTGCGCAAGGAGGACCCCGCGGGGTTCAGCCTGGCGGTGCCCGGCGCGGACTGGGAGCGGGTGGTGAACGACGGGAACCAGATCGACTACACGCCGGACGGCGGCCGGACGTTCATCCGGATCGCCGTCGACGAGTCCCCGCAGTTCCCCAGCGCCTACGAGCACCAGCTCGACCTCGAACAGCAGCTCCAGCGCCTCGTGGACTACCAGCGGGTGACCCTGGCGGAGGAGGTCTACCGGGACCGGCCCGCCGCGCGGTGGGAGTGGACCTGGACGGCGCTGGCCAAGGACACCGAGTTCCCGGGGCCGCGGCACGCCGTCGAGCTGACCTACTTCGACCGGGACGGCACGGAGTACGTGGTCTACATGTCCTCGGCGGCGGCGGACTGGCCGACGACGCGCGAGCAGTTCGAGACGGTGTTGCAGGGGTGGCGGCCGGGGACCCCGTAGTCCCGGCGGGCCCCCGAAGACCCCGCGCGGCACCGGGCGGGCCGGTCGCGGGGCGTCGGTTGTCGGCCAACTTCGGGCTCTGACCAGGGAGTCGCCCTCGCCTCCTGCGGCATGATGAGACGCATGGGGACCGAGAGGTCGGACGGGCGTGTCATAGCGGGGCGTTACCGGCTGGAGACCCCGCTCGGGCGGGGCGGCATGGGTGTCGTCTGGCGGGCCACCGACCGGCTGCTCGGGCGCCGGGTCGCGGTCAAGGAACTGTTCCTCGACCCCTCGCTCACCGCCGACGAGGCGCGACGGCAGCGGGAGAGCACCCTGCGCGAGGCGCGGGCGGTGGCCCGGCTGCGGCACCCGCACATCATCGTGGTCCACGACGTCGTCGAGCACGACGAACGCCCGTACACGGTGATGGAGTTCGTGGACGGCGACTCGCTCGCCGACCGGATCGCGGAGCGGGGGCCCGTCGACGTGGACGAGGCCGCCCGGATCGGCATCGGGCTGCTCGGGGCGCTGCGCACCGCGCACGCGGCGGGCATCCTGCACCGGGACATCAAGCCCGCCAACGTCCTGGTCGAGACCGGCAGCGACCGGGTCGTCCTCAGCGACTTCGGGGTGGCGCAGATCCCCGGCGCGACCACGCTCACCGAGAACGGCACCTTCGTCGGCTCGCCCGAGTACACCGCGCCGGAGCGGATGTCCGGGGGCGGTACGAGCCCCGCGGCCGACCTGTGGTCGCTGGGGGCGCTGCTGTGCGCGGTGCTGAGCGGGCGGTCGCCGTTCCACCGGGACTCGCTGGGCGGCGTCCTGCACGCCGTGCTGTCCGACGAGATCCGCCCGCCGGAGGAGGTCGGGCCGCTGCTGCCCGTCGTCCTGGGGCTGTTGGAGCGCGACCCGGACCGGCGGCTCGACGCGGGGCAGGCGGAGCGGATGCTGCGGGAGTTCCGGGCGACGGGACGGATGCCGGAGCCGGAGCTGCGGCCCGGTGCGCCGGAGCCGGTGCGGACGGTACGGCCGCGCAGGAGCCTGCTGGCGGGGGTGGTGCTGGTGGCCGCGGTGGCGGTGGCGGGGGTGTCGGCGGTGGCGCTGCTGTTCAGCGGGGAGGGTAGGCCGGTGGGGCCGACGCCGGGGACGGTGACGACCGTGACGACCACCTCGCCGCCGAGGAGCACCAGGCCGCCGACGGTGTCGCCCGCGACCGCGACCGCGACCGCTACCGCGAGCACGACCACGACCCCAACCACGACCACGACCCCGACCACGACCCCGACCCCGGCCACGAGCACCAGCCCCGGCACGGGCGTAAATGGGAGATAAGCGGCAAGCCGCGTCACGGGTCTGTGACCGCGGAGCGCTCGTGGTGGCTCCGGACGCGCCCGGCGCGATATGCATGAACCCATGAGCAGCAACGGGGGAGCCCGCTACGGGGCCGACGAGCCGACGAGTTTCGGTCTGCAACCGCCCAACCCGCCCGCCGGCCTGCCCCACCCGGACAACCCCTACCTGGCACCCACCCAGGTGGCGCCTCCGGCCGTACCGCCCCGGCCCGCCGTGCCCACGGGGCCCGCCGCGCCCGCCGCACCCCCCGCCGACCCCGGCGCCGGGCGGCTGATCGCCGGGCGCTACCGGCTGGTCGCCAAGCTCGGGCACGGCGGCATGGGCACGGTCTGGCGGGCCAAGGACGAGACGGTGGACCGTGAGGTCGCGGTCAAGGAACCGCGCGTCCCGGACCACCTTCCCGAGCGTGAACGGGCCAACGCCTTCGAGCGGATGCGCCGCGAGGCCCGCGCCGCCGCCCGCCTCGACCACCCGGCCGTCGTCAACGTGCACGACGTGGCCGTGGTGGACGGCCAGCCCTGGATCGTCATGGAGCTGGTGCACGGCCGCTCCCTCGGCGCCGCCCTCCAGGAGGGCACGCTCGACGCCCGCGAGGCCGCCCGCATCGGCCTGGAAGTGCTCGGCGCGCTGGAGGCCGCGCACGCGGCCGGCATCCTGCACCGGGACGTCAAGCCGGACAACGTCCTGCTCGGACGGCACGACCGGGTCGTCCTCACCGACTTCGGCATCGCCCAGATCGAGGGCGAGACCAACCTCACCGACACCGGCGGCTTCGTCGGCTCCCCCGAGTACATCGCCCCGGAGCGGGTGCTCGGCCAGCGCCCCGGCGCCGCCTCCGACCTGTGGTCGCTGGGCGTCGTGCTCTACGCGGCGACGGAGGGCGTGTCGCCGTTCCGGCGCAGCAACACGCCCGCCACCCTCCAGTCCGTCCTCAACGCCACGCCCGCGCCGCCCGCGACCGCGCGGGGCCCGCTCGCCGACGCCATCAACGGCCTGCTCCAGAAGGACCCGGCGCGCCGCCCGCACGCCGCCCAGGTGCGCGCCCTGCTGGAGGCCACGGCGAAGCCCCCGGAGCCCGCGCCGACGCAGGTCGTGACCGTCGCCGGTCCCGCCCCGCAGCCGCCCGGCGTCCGGGTCGGCCGCAAGGCCCTGCTCGGGCTCGGCGCGGTGGTCGTCGCGGCGGCGGTGGCGGCGTACCTGGTGGTCGCCGACCCGTTCGCGGGACCGCTGCCGGACGGTTGGAAGACGCACGACCTGGGCGAAAAGGTCGGCGTGAGCGTCGCGCTGCCGGACGGGTTCAAGAAGCTGCCGCCCGCGGAGGACTCGGACGGGACGGTCGCCACGTACGCCGATCCCAGCGGGCTGATGTCGGTCACCGCGGACCGCGACATCAAGAAGGACGACGCGGACGGCGAGATCCCCGGCCGGGCCCTCGACCAGGCGTACGCGGACTGGGACACGCTCAAGGACGGCGAGTACGGCTGGAACATGGCCTCCGAGCCCGCCCCCAGGGGCGAGCCGAAGGAGACCACCTACCACGGCGCGAAGGCCGCCGAGAACACGATCGCCTACACGACCGGCGACACCAACCCGAGCCGACGCGAGTACCGCATCTACTACTACGTCGCCAAGAACGGCGACCTGTACCGGCTCTCCATCGACGGCCCCGGCGACGGGCACTTCGTGGACGACAGCCGGGAGATCGCGCGCGTCGTGCTCGACAACTGGGACATCAGGAGCCGGTAGACCGAGACATGACTGACGGCGCAGCACAGCAGGGCGGCGGACCGCCGCTCGCCGGGCGTTACCGGCTCGTCGAGCCCCTCGGCTCCGGCGCCACCGGCACCGTCTGGCGGGCGTACGACGAGCGGGCGGGGCGGGAGGTCGCCGTGAAGGAGCCCCGGTTACCGGGCGACCCGGAGGGCGAGGCGTACCGGCGCGCCGCCCACCGGCTCCACCACGAGGCCCGCGCCGCCGCCCGCGTCGACCACCCGTCGGCCGTGTCCGTGCACGACGTGGTGGTGGGGGAGGGCGACGGGGCCGACGGGCTCCCCTGGATCGTCATGGAGCTGGTGCGGGGCGAGACCCTGCGCGCGCTGACCGGGCGCGGGCCGCTCGACCCGCCCGAGGCCGCCCGGATCGGCCTCGCCGTGCTGGGCGCGCTGCGCGCCGCGCACTCCGTCGGGATCGTGCACCGGGACCTGAAGCCGACCAACGTCCTGGTCGAGTCGGGCACCGGCCGGGTCGTCCTCACCGACTTCGGGTTCGCGGGCGACCTGGACGGCGACGGGGGGTTCGTCGCGCCCGAGCGGGCCGCGGGGCGCGGCGCGGGTCCGGCGTCCGACCTGTGGTCGCTGGGGGCGCTGCTGGACGCGGCCGTGGCGGACGGGGGGCCGCTGGAACCGCTGCTCGTACGGCTCCTGGACGCGGACCCGGCCCGGCGCCCGGACCCCGGGGAGGTGGCCGCCGGGTTGGCGGCGGTGGCCGGGGTGGAGGCGCCGGGGGAGCGGGAGGAAGCGGTCACGGGAGAGGTGAGCGAGGCTCAGGCCGAGACGGCGTACGACACGCCGGTGCCGGTGCCGGAGAGGGTGCCGGGCAGCCCCCGCCACCCTCTCCGGCACCCCGCCGCCCTCCCCCTCCTCAGCGCGCTGCTGCTGACCGTCGTCCTCCTCGGCGCCGCCCTGCTCCCGCCCGCCACGGCCGAGACCGCGAGCGCCGGGGTGACCTGGACGGAGCATCACGAACCGGACATGGACGCCGTGCTCGCCCTCCCCGTCGGCTACGCGGAGTCCGCGCGGCGTGGCGGGCCCGCCGATCCGCCCCGGCTGGTGGTGTACGCCGACGCCGACGCGCCGGTCCAGGTCCGGCTCACCCAGTGGGACGCCGCCCCCCGTTCCCCGATGAGCCAGGCGCGCCGGGCACGTGAGCACTGGGACGGGGCGCGCACGCGCTACACCCGCACCAGCGTGCGGGGCCAGGAGGCCGTCGTCGCCGACACGGCGTACCTCCGGTCGGACGGTTCCCCCGCCCGCGCGCTGGAGCTGCTGTTCCGCACCGGCGACCGGCGGATGTACCAGCTGCGCGTCGACATGCCCCGGGGCACCGCCGACGAACGGGAGGGCACCGAGGTCTTCGAGGGCGCCCGTGACCGGCTGGAGATAGGAAACGACCAGTCGCCCTTCCTTTCCTCTCGAACTACGCCCTGATCAGCGCGTTTGTTGCCAGCGTTCACTGGCGTGTTGTGTGCGCTCGGTGAATCCGCGTTACCGACGGGTACACAAACCTCGCCCCCCGGCATACTCTGCGGCTCATGACGGACGCGCAGGCCATGGAAGAGACCGCCGGGAGCGGTCGCAGCGGCACCAACCCCCTCGCCCCCGCCCCGGCGGGCGCCCGTACCGCCGCCGATGTGGTCACCCCCCAACTGGTCGCCCACCTCACCAAGGGCGTGACCGGTTCCGGCCGGACCGCCAACCACACGCCGTTCACCGGCGAGAAGCTGGCCGACCTGCCGGAGTCCACGCCCGAGGACGTGGCGCGCGCCTTCGCCGCCGCCCGCGCCGCACAGCAGGTGTGGGCCCGGACGCCGCTGCGGCAGCGGGCCGCCGTCCTGCTCCGCTTCCACGACCTGGTCCTGGAACGCCAGGGCGAGATCCTCGACCTGATCCAGCTGGAGACCGGCAAGGCCCGGCTGCACGCCCACGAGGAGGTGCAGGCCGTCGCCGTCGCCGCCCGGCACTACGGCCGCCGCGCCGCCGCCTACCTGAAGCCCAAGCGGCACGCGGGCGCCGTACCCGCGCTGACCCGGGTCACCGAACTGCGCCATCCGCGGGGCGTCGTAGGCCAGATCGCGCCCTGGAACTACCCCCTGGAGCTGTCGGTCGGCGACGCGCTGCCCGCCTTCGTCGCGGGGAACGCGGTCGTGATGAAGCCGGACACGGAGACCTGCCTCACGGCGCTCTGGGCGCGGGACCTGCTCGTCGAGGCCGGACTGCCCGCCGACGTCTGGCAGGTCGTCCTCGGGGACGGCCCGGTCGTCGGGCCGGAGGTCGTCCGGCACGCGGACTACGTGTCCTTCACCGGCTCCACCCGCACCGGCCGCGAGGTCGCGCGGGGCGCCGCCGCCCGGCTCGTCGGCGTCTCCCTCGAACTCGGCGGCAAGAACGCCATGCTGGTCCTCGACGACGCGGACCTCGACAAGGCCGCCGCGGGCGCCGTCCGGGCCTGCTTCTCCTCCGCGGGCCAGCTGTGCATCTCCGTAGAGCGGCTCTACGTCCACGAGTCGGTCGCCGACGCCTTCCTGGAGCGCTTCGCCGCCCGCACCAGGGCGATGCGGCTCGGCACCTCCCTCGCCTACGGCGCCGACATGGGCTCGCTGGTCGGGCCGGGCCAGCTCCAGACCGTCACCCGCCACGTGGAGGAGGCCGTGGAGCAGGGCGCCACCGTCGTCGCGGGCGGCACCGCGCGCCCGGACGTCGGACCGTACTTCTACGAGCCGACCATCCTCGACGGCGTCACCGACTCCATGACCGTCTGCTCCGACGAGACCTTCGGGCCGGTCGTCGCCGTCTACCGGTTCGGCTCCGACGACGAGGCGGTGGAACGCGCCAACGCCACGCCGTACGGCCTCAACTCCTCGGTCTGGACCCGGGACGCCCGCCGGGGCCGCGACCTCGCCGCCCGGCTGCGCAGCGGCACCGTCAACATCAACGAGGGGTACGCCGCCGCCTACGGCAGCGTCCAGTCCCCGATGGGCGGCATGAAGGACTCCGGGCTCGGCCGCCGCCACGGCGCGGAGGGCATCCTCAAGTACACCGAGGCCCAGACCGTCGCCCACCAGCGGCTGCTGCCGATGGCGCCCGCGCTCGGCATGGACGACGAGCGGTACGCCGCCTTCATGACCCGCAGCCTGCGCCTGATGAAGGCGTTCCGGTTCCGCTAGACCAACCAGCCCCCACCCGCCGCCCTTGCCGGCCCCGCACGTACTCAAGGAGGAGCGACCGTGCCCCAGGACACCCGTGGCTACGACTACGACGTCATCGTCATCGGCTCAGGCTTCGGCGGCTCCGTGACCGCCCTGCGCCTCACGGAGAAGGGGTACGACGTCGGCGTCCTCGAAGCGGGCCGCCGCTTCACCCGCGAGACGCTCCCCCGGAACTCCTGGGACCTGAAGAACTACCTGTGGGCCCCCAAGCTGGGCATGTACGGCCTCCAGCGCATCCACCTGCTCGGGAATGTCATGGTCCTGGCAGGCGCGGGCGTCGGCGGCGGCTCCCTCAACTACGCCAACACCCTCTACGTCCCGCCCAAGCCGTTCTTCGAGGACCCCCAGTGGCGGGACATCACGGACTGGCAGGAGGAGCTGAAGCCGTACTACGACCAGGCCCAGCGGATGCTCGGGGTGCGGCTCAACCCGACCATGACCCCCTCCGACGTCCATCTGAAGGCGGCGGCCGAGCGGATGGGCGTCGGCGACACCTTCCACCTCGCGCCGGTCGGCGTGTTCTTCGGCGACGGCGCGGACGCCGACGGCAAGGCGAAGGCCGCACCCGGCGAGAAGGCGCCCGACCCGTACTTCGGCGGGGCCGGGCCCGCGCGCACCGCCTGCAACGAGTGCGGCGAGTGCATGACCGGCTGCCGCCACGGCGCGAAGAACACGCTCACCGAGAACTACCTCCACCTCGCCGAGAAGGCGGGCGCCGTCGTCCACCCGATGACCACGGTCGTCTCCCTCACCGACGACTCCCGGGGCGGCTACGCCGTCACCACCGTGCCGACCGGCAACCGTAAGAAGGGCGAGGGCCGCGTCCTCACCGCCCGGCGCGTCGTCCTCGCCGCCGGGACCTACGGCACCCAGACCCTGCTGCACCGGATGCGGGCGGGCGGGCAGCTGCCGCGCATATCCGACCGGCTCGGCGAGCTGACCCGCACCAACTCCGAGGCCCTGGTCGGCGCCCAGACCAGTGACCGGCGCTACCGCAAGCTCACCGGGCACGCCAGGGCCGACTTCACCCGCGGCGTCGCCATCACGTCGTCCATCCACCCGGACGCCGACACCCACATCGAACCGGTCCGCTACGGCAAGGGCTCCAACGCGATGGGCGGCCTGTCCATCCTCCAGGTGCCGTACGCCGAGGGCTCCTCCCGCGCGCTGGCCTGGCTGCGCAACGCCGCCCGGCACCCGCTGCTGGTGCTGCGGTCGCTGTCCAACCGGCGCTGGTCGGAGCGGACCATCATCGGCCTGGTCATGCAGTCGGTGGACAACTCCCTGACGACGTACCTGAAACCGGACGGCGTCGGCAAGGGCCTGCTGACCGCCCGGCAGGGCCACGGCGCGCCCAACCCCAAGCAGATCAGGGCGGCCACGGAGGGCGCGTCCGCGATCGCCGCCGAGATCAACGGCTTCGCGGGCTCCAACATCGGTGAGCTGATGGGCACCCCGCTCACCGCCCACTTCCTCGGCGGCTGCCCCATCGGCGCCTCCCGCGAGACCGGCGTGATCGACCCGTACCACCGTCTGTACGGCCACCCCGGCATCTCCGTCGTCGACGGCGCCGCGGTCTCCGCGAACCTGGGCGTCAACCCGTCCCTCACCATCACCGCGCAGGCCGAACGCGCGATGTCGTACTGGCCCAACAAGGGCGAGGCCGACCCCCGCCCCGCCCAGGGAGCGGCGTACGAGCGCCTGCGACCGGTCGAGCCGAAGGCACCGGCGGTCCCCGCGGACGCGTTCGGCGCGCTGCGGCTGCCACTGCTGCCGGTACCGGTGGTGCCGCCGAAGGAAGGCTAGGCGGATGTGAGGAGGGACCTGCGCCCCCCTCCGAGCGCAGGTCCCCCTGTCTGTGCGCGGTGCCTCCGCGGTGGTCAGCACCCGTCAGCACCCGTCGGCGCCGACGGCGCCGGTGGTCCGGTCAGGCGTCGGGGCCGGCCTTTCGTCGCCGTACCGCGAAGGCGGACGGAGCCGCCAGCGGCGCCAGCGGGGCCGTCGCGGCCACCGCGGCGATCGCGCGGCGCAGTTTCATGAGACCTCTGACCTCTGTGCGGGCTTGGTGGGGGTGTGACCCTCGGTACAGCAGGTTTGATCCGCGACGCCGGGCAATGGTTGTCCCGGCTCCCACGGAATTCTCATGTGGCCTGTGTCACATAGTGGGTCCCGTGTGCGCACAGCGAAGGGCCCCGCGGCGCTCGGCCGCGGGGCCCTTCTCCGTCAGCACCGGCGTCAGGGCCTCGCCGGTGCGCGGGGAGCGGCGCCGGGGGAGTGCGCCGCTGGTCTCGGTGGGATCGGGTCTCTGGTTGCCGCTGGGCGGTCCGGCGGTCGGCCCCGGGCGTCCCCGGGGCCGACCGTTCTCTTGGGTGACCGGGCTGCTGTCCCCTGCCGTCCGGTCACTGTCCGGAGCGAGGTCCCACGACGCACGGCACGATCCGTACGTCTCATCGCTCCAGTGAGCCACGCGTGGTTCTCTCGGGCCCGCCCCTGGCTGGCACGGACACCCGGAACAACGAGGCCGGGCGGGGCGCGTCACGCGCCGTACGGGTGAGAGTCGGGAGCGGACGGGGCTCAGATCCGGCCCCGGCACAGTTCGAGGAGCGTCATCGCCAGGGTCGTACCGGGCCTGCCCAGCGCGTCCCGGTAGTGGGCGAGGACCTCCATCTCCCGGGAGAGGTTCACCCGGCGGCCACCGGAGGAGATCCGGGCGTCCTGGATGACGGCGGAGACCGCCATCCGTTCCTGGATCAGACCGATGATCCGGTCGTCGAGCGCGTCGATGCGCTCCCGGGCGCCGTTGATCACCTCGGCGGCGTCGGCGGTACGGGCGCCGGTCACGGTGAGGGAGTGCGGGGAGGAGGTGTCGAGGGTGGCCATGGGGACTCCTTGCGAGGGGTGGGCCGGGGTCCCGGAGCGGCACGGTCCGCGCAACGCCAGGCGCCCCGGACCTTGTCGGCCCGGGGCGCCTGGAATGTGGCTTGTCAGTTGCTCAAGCAGCACGACCATGGCAGCCGGTGGGCCGGTCGCCATAGGTAAAGACGTAGGTCTGGTGCGTGAGCATGGGGCCAGTATGCCCGGGGGAGCGGGGAGGCCGGAGGCGGGTTCGCATCCTGAGACGGGGATCACGCGCGGGCGCCCCGTAGAATCGGTGCCACCACCCCTTTCCAGCCGCCGGAAGGCAACCCGTGTCACCAGCGACCCCCGCCGCCGCCCCCGACACCGTCCTGGTCGTCGACTTCGGCGCGCAGTACGCCCAGCTCATCGCCCGACGCGTCCGCGAGGCGCGGGTCTACAGCGAGATCGTGCCGAGCACCATGCCGGTGGCGGAGATGCTCGCCAGGAACCCGGCGGCGATCATCCTCTCCGGCGGCCCCTCGTCGGTGTACGCGGAGGGCGCCCCGCGCCTGGACCACGAGCTGTTCGAGTCCGGCGTCCCCGTCTTCGGCATGTGCTACGGCTTCCAGCTCATGGCGCAGGTCCTCGGCGGCACCGTCGACAACACCGGCGCCCGTGAGTACGGCCGTACGCCGCTGCACGTCTCCAAGGCGTCGTCCACCCTCTTCGAGGGCACCCCGGACGAGCAGTCGGTGTGGATGTCCCACGGCGACGCCTGCTCCGCCGCCCCCGAGGGCTTCACCGTGACCGCGTCCACGGACGTCGTCCCGGTCGCCGCCTTCGAGAACGACGACAAGAAGCTGTACGGCGTCCAGTACCACCCCGAGGTCATGCACTCCACGCACGGCCAGCAGGTGCTGGAGCACTTCCTGTACCGCGGCGCCGGGCTGAAGCCGGACTGGACCACCGGGAACGTCATCGAGGAGCAGGTCGAGGCGATCCGCGCCCAGGTCGGCGACAGGCGCGCGATCTGCGGGCTGTCGGGCGGCGTGGACTCCGCGGTCGCCGCCGCCCTCGTCCAGAAGGCCATCGGCTCCCAGCTCACCTGCGTGTACGTCGACCACGGACTGATGCGCAAGGGCGAGACCGAGCAGGTCGAGAAGGACTTCGTCGCCGCGACCGGCGTCCAGCTGAAGGTCGTGGACGCCGAGGAGCGGTTCCTCAAGGCGCTGGCCGGGGTCTCCGACCCCGAGGAGAAGCGGAAGATCATCGGCCGGGAGTTCATCCGCGTCTTCGAGCAGGCGCAGGCCGAGATCATCGCCGACGAGGGCCCCGCGGTGGAGTTCCTGGTGCAGGGCACCCTCTACCCGGACGTCGTCGAGTCCGGCGGCGGCACCGGCACCGCCAACATCAAGTCCCACCACAACGTCGGCGGGCTCCCGGAGGACCTGGAGTTCCAGCTGATCGAACCGCTGCGCAAGCTGTTCAAGGACGAGGTCCGCATGGTCGGCCAGGAGCTGGGCCTGCCGGAGGAGATCGTCCAGCGCCAGCCGTTCCCCGGCCCGGGCCTCGGCATCCGGATCGTCGGCGAGGTCACCAAGGAGCGGCTCGACCTGCTGCGGGAGGCCGACGCCATCGCCCGCGAGGAGCTGACGGCGGCCGGACTCGACCGCGACATCTGGCAGTGCCCGGTGGTGCTGCTCGCCGACGTCCGCAGCGTCGGCGTCCAGGGCGACGGCCGCACCTACGGCCACCCGATCGTGCTCCGCCCGGTCTCCTCCGAGGACGCCATGACCGCCGACTGGTCGCGGCTGCCGTACGACGTCCTCGCGAAGATCTCCACCCGCATCACCAACGAGGTGGCGGACGTCAACCGGGTGGTGCTGGACGTGACCAGCAAGCCGCCGGGGACGATCGAGTGGGAGTAGCCGGCCCTCACGTGCGCTTGACCGTGCGCAGGGCGTGGCCGGGCTGCCAGACCTGGACGACCAGGTAGGTGTCGTCCTCGACGGAGGTGCGGACCACCTCCGTCAGCTCGGCGCGGAAGAGGAGGAACGGCTCCGGCGGTTCCACCTCTTCGCCGTACCTGGCCTTCCGCGCCGGGTCCCGCTCCTCCACCGCCCGCCCGGCCACGCGCACGTCCCCGCCGCCCATGCCGGTGCCGCCGCCCGGGTTGGCCTGGAGCACGAAGCGCGGATCGCGGCGCAGGTCGAGCGCCTTGAGCGAGCCCGGCATCATGCCGAGCCACAGCTCGCCGTCGAGGAAGCGGACCTCCAGGCCGCTGGTTCGGGGGGAGCCGTCCCTGCGCAGGGTGGCCAGGACGTGGTGGGTGAACGCCCCGAAGCGTTCCTCGACCGTCCGGGCCAGTGCGGGTTCGGCCGCGGTGAACGCGGCCCAGTTCGTCGCCGTGACAGGTGCCATGGCGGCAGTCTCGCGCCGATTCCCGACATCCCCTGTCAGGTATCGGGTACCCGAGTCGCGGGTGGGTGCCGATTGTCCGCGTGGCCCTGTCATCCTGGGCTGACCGAGGGTAACTTCCCGCCCGTGACGGAACCCAGCGCCGGAGGACCCATGCTCGGGCCAAACCCCCCTCAACCCCAGCCCACCGACCGGTTGCGGTTCGCCATGCCGCCGCGGCACGACTCCGTCGAGGACGAGCGCCGCCACCGCAAGGAACGCCTCGCGGGCGCGCTGCGGATCTTCGGACGGTCCGGTCTGGAGGACGGGGTGTCCGGGCACATCACGGCCCGCGACCCGGAGTTCTCCGACTGCTTCTGGGTCAACCCCTTCGGGCTGCCGTTCGGCCATGTCACGGTGAGCGACCTGGTGCTGGCCAACCAGGACGGCCAGGTCATCGACGGCGCCTACCACGTCAACCAGGCCGCCTTCACCGTGCACGCCCAGGTGCACGCCGCCCGCCCCGACGTCGTCGCCGTCGCCCACTGCCACTCCGTGCACGGCCGCGCCCTGGCCGCGCTCGGGGAACTCCTCGACCCGATCACCAAGGAGAGCTGCGCCTTCTACGAGGACCACGCCCTGTACGACTCCTACAGCGGCGTCACCGTCGACGCCGCGGAGGGCCGCCGGATCGCCGCCGCGCTCGGCTCGGGCAAGGCGCTGGTGCTGCGCAACCACGGGCTGCTGACGGTCGGCGGCTCGGTGGACGCGGCGGCCTGGTGGTTCCTGTCCATGGAACGCTCCTGCCAGGTCCAGCTCACCGCGCGGGCCGCGGGCCGCCCCGTCCTCATCGACCACAAGCAGGCCGTCGCCACCCGGGAACAGCTCGGCGGCGACCTCATGGCGTGGATCAACTACCAGCCGCTGTGGCAGGACATCAGCCGCAGCGAGCCGGACCTGTTGAGCTGAGCCCCGCTCACCGGGCGCGCTCAGAATTCCCGCAGCACCGCCGCCTTGGTGCGGGCGAACTCCTCGTCGGTGAGCACCCCGTCACGGTGCAGCTCGCCCAGCTCCCGCAGGCGGCGCAGCAGGACGTCGTGGTGGTCGGCGGTCGGCGGCAGCGCGGCCGTCGGCTGGTGCGGGAGCCGGGCCAGCGGCGCCCCCGTGCGGGTGGACGGGTGCGGCAGCCGGGCGGTGACCGCCGTGGCGACCAGCGCGGTCAGCAGGTCACGCCGGGCGCTGCCCCACAGGTCCAGGGCGTACGGGTCCTTCTCGGGCGGCATCTTGGAGTACGCCGTCTCCCGGGTCACGAACCGCAGGAACCCGTTCTCGTAGCCGGTGTTGGGCAGCCACTCCACCTGCACCAGCTCACCGAGGGCGAGGATCCGCGGGCCGGTCGCGCGCTTGACCCGGTCGGAGGTGGCGCTCCAGTCGATCCGCACCTGGACGCCGTCGAAGGACACCGTCCCGTCGGACGACCGCACCGACACCGGCACCGGCGGGCCGGGCAGCAGGAACGTCTTCGTCGGGTCCCTGGGCACCTGGTCGAGGAGGAGCGCCTGGCGTACCTCCTCGGCGAGGTACTCGGCGACCCCCGAGCGGTCCACGTTCACCACCAGCCGGTAGGGGTCGGCCGGGTCGGGCAGCCTGCCGCCGGTGGCGTGCAGCAGCGGGTCGGCGCCCTCGCGCAGCCGCAGCCGGAGCCGCCCGCGCTTGCGCTCCGGTTCGAAGACCACGCTGGAGACGGCTTCCAGCGGCACCGCGATCTCCCCGTACGTCTGCCGGAACAACGGCACGGAGCGGTGAAGTCCCGGCGTGATCCTGATCGTTGTGCCGTCGAAGGCCCAGGTCCCGTCACGCTGGATGATCTCGGCCATACGGAGATTCTCGCAGCCGGGTCAACACGGCGGCCGTGCCTTCACCCTCATGAGTCCTCGGCGACCTCCCACCTGCCGGGCGTGGCGCACGGGGCGTAGGGCACAATTCGCTGTCGTCGCACAGGAGTTACGGGAGCTGCGGCGGGGTTCGACCGGTCGGAAGGCGGTTGCGGGGCGTGGCGGTGCAGGAGGCGAGTAGGGGTGGTGAGCCGGAGGCGCGCGGCGCTGCCCATGGGGGCGGCTGCACGTGCGGGGACTGTCCGCACGGGGCCCGCGAGGGGCACCGGCGAGCGGTCGCCGCGTTCCTGCGGCTGCGGGACGGCTTCGCGGCCGGACACGGACTGCCCGCCGCGGTGGCGCACTCGGCCGCGGCCTCCCGCCAGTGGGTCTCCGACGAACTGACCCAGTCCGCCCAGCTCGTCGCCGATCGCGGCCGGGCCGAGGGCGACGCCTGGCTGGCCGGGCTGTGGCGCCGCACCGCGGTCACGGTGTGGGCGGGCGTGGTGCTCCTGCTGCTGGTGCAGGCGCTCACCGCGACCGGCTCGGGCTGGACGGCCGCGCGCACCGCCGGTCTGGCCGCCGCGCTGCTGCTGGCCGCCGCCCTGACCGCGGCCTCCTGGTACCACCGGGCGCGCGGCGGCGCGCTGGCCCCCGTCATCGGTGAGGACAACCGGCTCTCCACCTCCCGCGCGGTGGCCGCGGTGTGGGTGCTCTTCGTGGCGTACGCCGTGCTGGTGCTGGTGGGTCGGCTCGCCGCCGCCTCCGGCCCCGCCGAACGGGACGCCCTGATCGACGGACTCGAACTCGCCCGGGGCGCGGGCATGGTGACCGTGCTCGCCGTGGTCTGCGCGATCGCCGTCGTGGTGCGGCGGGTGGTCGGCGTCCGGGTGCTCGGGCAGCGGCTCCAGAAGGTGCGGGCCCACCGGCCGCGCGCCGCCGACCTGCTCACCGACGACTCCGGGCGGGGCACCTTCGGCGACATCCAGTACGTCGTCATCAGCGCCGTCGCCCTGCTGTTCGCGGCGGTACGGCTGGCCCGCCGCCCCGATCAGCTGCCCGACCTGCCCTGGGGGCTCGCCGTGGTGGTGCTGGTGTCCGCGGCGACCTACTTCGCCGGGAAGTACGCCGACGGCGGGCGGCCCGTGATCCTCTCCGTGGTGCGCGCCCGGGAGGCGGGCGACCTGGACGCGCCGATCCGCACCGGCGAGGACATCGAGATCCGCGGCGCCGGTTTCGTACCGCCCGGCGCCGGGACCGCGGACCGGCTGTCCCGGATGGTCGTGCGGGTGGGTGCTGTCCATGTGCATGTCCCCCTGGTCCCCGTCTCCGGCGGCTTCAGCAACCCCACCGACGGCCTGCTCACCGTCCCGGTACCGGTCGATGTCGAACCGGGGAAGGTGGAGGTACGGGTGGTGACGGCGGCTGGCGTGGAGACGGGGGCGTATGTGATCGATGTGACGGAGTGAGCGGGGTATGGCGGCGCGTGGCGTGGCGGCGCGGGGCGTGGCGGCGCGGGGCGGGGTATGGCGGCGCGGGGTGTGGCGGCGCGGGGCGGGGTGTGGCGGGGTGTGGCGGCGCGGGGCGGGGCGTGGCGGCGCGGGGCGGGGTATGGCGGCGCGGGGTGTGGCGGCGCGTGGCGGGGCGTGGCGTGGCGGGGTAGAGCGTGACGGGGGGAGCACGGGTCTCGACGACGATCCGGTGGACGAGGACTGAGCGGTCTTCCCCCGCCGTGCGTATGGTCGTGCGTGCGGCCCTTCGGCCGTGCGTACGGTAATGGGTGGAGAGGCAGCGGCAGCGATGACACACGGGTTCCCCACGGATACGCGCACCCCCCGTCTCGGGGGCGACGGCAGCTGGCGGGACACCGCCACCCGCTACGCCCTCCTTCCGCTCCGGATCTTCCTCGGGGTCACCTTCGTCTACGCCGGTCTGGACAAGCTCACCGACGGCGCCTTCATGCGGGACGCCGGGGCCGGGTCGATCGGCGACCTGATGCGCGGCGTCCGCGACTCCTCCGCCATCCCGGCCCTGGTCGACCTCGCCCTGAAGAGCCCCGTCGGCTTCGGTTACGCCATCGCCCTCGGTGAACTCGCCGTCGGCATCGGCACCCTCCTCGGTCTCCTCGCCCGCCTCGCCTCCCTCGGCGGGGCGCTGATCTCCCTCAGCCTGTGGCTCACCGTCAGCTGGGCCTCTGACCCCTACTACTACGGCAACGATCTCCCGTATATGTTTTGCTGGGTGCCATTGGTGCTGGCCGGAGCCCCGTACTGGTCACTGGACGCCCTGATCAGGGGCCGACGGCATCAGCGGTCAGAGTCCGCCTGGTAGTCCGACAGGTGCCTGTACAGCGTCGCCCTGGACACTCCTAGAGCTTTGGCGATGGCGCTGATGCTCTCGCCCTTGCCCTTCCTTGCTCTGGCGACGGTCAGTAGATCATCGGTGACGACCGTGGGGCGCCCTCCGGTGCGCCCTTGCGCCTTGGCCGCCTCTAGTCCGGCCTTGGTCCTGCCCTTGATCAGAGAACGTTCGAACTCGGCCATGGCGGCGATGATTTGGAAGAAGAGCCGACCGTCCGCAGAGGTGGTGTCTACGGCGCTGAGGGCCCCCGTGAGCTCCTTGAAGCCGATCCCGCGCTCCCTCAGGCCGTCCACGATGCCCACAAGGTCGATGAGGGACCTTCCGAGCCTGTCCGGCTTCCAGACGACCAGGACATCTCCCTCTCTGAGGTAGGCGAGTGCTGCGCTCAGTTCGGGGCGGTCGGTGTTCTTGCCGGATGCCTTGTCCGGGAAGATCGGAGAACATCCCGCTGCGGTGAGGGCATCGCGCTGGAACTGTGCCTCCCGGTCGCCAGTTGAGACTCGGGCGTGGCCGATGAGGTGGGTGGTGGGTGTCGTCATCGGACTTGCCAGTGAGACGAGTCAGTTTCTCGCGTGCCATGGTGTCCCCTTGGCTCCGGCCCCTGTTGGAACCTCGCTGATCGACGCTACGCAGGCCGTTGTCCCTCGCCCATGCCGACTCTGGACTATTCCGGTTGCGGAATAAGGGTCTTTAGAGGCTTTCTGAGAAAGCTCCCGGGGCCCCTGTCGGTCACCGTGTGACCTCGCTCTCACTTTTGATGAGCTCGGTCCCGGACTTCAGCAAAGGACACGTACATATGCAATGTGGGGGGTATACTCCCCCACGAAAAAAGTCTCCAGAAACCACTGTTGTCAGTGGGCATCCCCTTCGAGGAGGATGCTCGCAGAGTCAGTGAATAGTGAATGGTTCACTTCTGTTTCCTAGGTCCACCTCTCCACCGAAGTCGGTGGTGTTGGAGACTCCCTTGGTGAGTGGGTGTAGCCGGATGGTGATCCCTGCCTTCAGCAGGTGACGTGTCCTTTCGGCTTCATTTCCCTTGTTCCTCTCCCACATGTGGCGGAAGGTCTCCCCGGTGTCCCGGTACTCATACCTGTCCGGCTTGTCTCCCTCGGCCGCCAGGGAATCGTGTTCCTCGTAGAGGGCTGCAATCTCTTCTTCCGTGGCCTTCTTCGCGAATCCCGATGAGTTCTTGCCGCCGGGGCGGATGGATCTCTGGAGTTCCGTTGCGTACTCCTCGATCTCCCGAAGCCTCTGAGAGTTGTTCGACCCTTTTACGTAGTGGCGCTCATGCATAGGGAAGTCCCCGATGGTTCCGAGGATCATCGTCTCGACAAGCCCCTCCACCTTCTCGGCCCGGAAGGTGTACCCCTTGCCGCAGGACTCCCGATTTGCTGACTTGTTGCACCGGTACACCGGCCTGCCTTGCTGTCTTTCCGGGTTGAAGAGGTACAAGTTCCTCCCGCAGCCGCCGCAGAGGACAACTCCGCGATAGGCGGTCGTGTTTTTTGTGGAGCGGCGCGCGGCACCGGGGCGCCCGTTCATCTCCTGCTGGAGCTTCGCCCATTCTTCGTCCGTGAGAATGGGGTCTGCCATCCGAATCTTCCCTTCAGATGTGAGGATGGCTTGCGGTGTCCCGTACTTCTTTCCGGGGACCTTCACCTCTTCGCACTTCCAGCCGAGGATGGTTTCCGACCTCAGGATGTTGGTGATGGTGCGACTCCGCCACACAGGCGTGGGTGTGCCGTTCTTCTTTCGCCGCTCCGACATCCTCTCGCCCGCAGGGGAAAGAATCCCTCTGGCGTTGAATTCATCACAGATGGTGGAGTAAAATTCTCCGTCCTCGACTACTCGCTTGTACATCTCTCGAATGACTTGCTTTTGATTCTCCCGGACCCGAAGCCTCATCGCGCCGTCGGTGTCCCGGAACGACTCGTAGCCGTAGGGCGGGTTTCCCTTGGCCCAGACGTTCTTCGATTTGGCGTAGCTCTGGAACGACTTGACGCGCATGGAGATGTTCTGCGCTTCGGTTTCGGCGATAGCCGCGAACAGGTCGATGATGACATGCCGGAAAGGGCCGATCATGTTGAGCACGGGTTCCTTGACCGAAACCAAGGCCTTGCCACCATGTGCGGTCGCCCACTTGATCATGTCCTGCATGTCGACGACCTTGCGGACGAACCGGTCCATCTTCCAGAACAGCAACAGGTCGAACTCGGGGGCTCGGTTGTTCAGCCACTCTCCGAGTTCCGGTCTCTCGAAGGGGTGTGACTTGGTGGCGGAGATGTGAGCGTCTCTGGCTACTCCCACCACCTGCCACCCGAGATGCTGCCTCTCGTTCACATAGGCCGTGCAGTCCTGGAGTTGTCGCTCCAGCGAGGTGGACGCGTCGGTCTCGTTGCTGATCCTGAGGGCGATCAGTACGCGCACAGGCTTCATGGATCACGACGCTACAACAGCGATATGCAAGTGACCTCGCATATCTGATGGCTTGGCTGCCCCTCGTCCTCGCCGGGGCCCCGCTGCTGTCGCTGGACGCCGTCTGGCGCGCGCGGCGTCAGGGACGGGTGGAGAGGCGGAGCTGACGCGGGTCAGCTCCGACTCCGGGGGTGTGGCTCCGGGTCGGGTGACGCGGTCGAGCCGGAGCCGGGGCCAGATCCAGAGGCAGAGCCGGAGCCGGAGCCGGGTCGGCTCGACCGGCGGTGGCGGCGTATGCCGCGGCCCACGAGTCCCGCGACGGCTGCCAGGCAGAGGCCGCCGGTGACGACCGGGATCACCACGAACCACGGTGTCTCCCAGGCTCCGCCCGCGTCACCGGCGTAGATGACGCCCGCGACGCTGACGAAGAACCCCGCGACCAGCCGACCGGGCTGGAACTCATGACGCAGCACGGCTCACCTCCACCTGTCCCACGCCGACCTCGAGATCGAGGTCGAGCGTGCCGCCCGCACCCTCGCCCCCCTTGGCGGGGGCCAGGGTTCTCTCCTCGTACCGGCCCGGCTGGACGTCGACGTCCTGCCGCTCCTCGCCGGGCAGCTGGATGTCGCCCACGCCGACCTCGACGCTCACCTTCACGGTCGCGTCCCGCGGGACGATCACCCGCAGCTGGCCCAGGCCGACCTCCACGCTGGTGGACAGCGTCCGGTCCCCGGTGAGGTCCAGCCCGGACAGGTCCAGCGTGCCGACGCCGGTGCCGAGCTCGTACTTCAGCCTGACCTGGGACACCGCGGTGGGCTCCCAGGTCGTGCGTGTCCAGTGCGTGGTGATGTCCTTCGGCAGGGCCGCGGCGACGGCGAGCAGGCCCGCCGTGATGATCACCAGGAACACCGAACCGGCGCCGGTGCGGCCCAGGAAGGAGCTGACCGCGATGCCCAGGCCGAGCACGATGAGCATTCCCGCGAGACCGATCTGGAGGCTCGTGCCGAGCGGCTGCTCCTCCCAGCTGAGCCCGGTGCCGAGGGAGCCCGCGACCAAGGCGAGCAGGGCGATCCAGCCACCCGTCCAGCGGGGGCCGCGGGGCTTCGGCGGCTGGGCCTGCCAGCCCGCCATGGTCGCCTGGGCGGAATTGCCCCGGCCGATGTTGACGGCCGCCGCGATGTCCCGCTCCCGGGAGTCCGACGGCCCCCACAGGTAGCCGGTGCCGCCGACGTGGGTGCCGTCCTTGACGATCGGGTCGCGCCACCAGGACGGGTAGGCCGCCGGGACCGGTGGCGCCTGGGCCTCGGGTGGGGCGTCGGCGGCGGCCTGCGCGGCCAGGGGGTCGGGGTCCGGGGCGTCGCGGTGCTGTGACCAGTACCCGGCGCCCGCCAGCAGTATGGAGAGGACGACGGCGAAGGTCAGCACGCCGCCGTTGCGCAGCATCGACAGGAACACCCCGCAGCCGACCAGCGCGAACAGCACCGCCGCGAGCGCCTGGCCGTCCACCCGGCCGGTCAGGAGCTTGCGCACCTCGTTCTCCTCCTCGTCCTCGTAGGGGACGAAGAGCCAGGCGAAGCCGTAGAAGATGAGGCCGATGCCGCCGGTCGCGGAGAGCACGGCGAGCGTGATCCGGAAGATCACCGGGTCCATGTGGCAGCGCCGCCCGAGACCCGAGCAGACCCCGGCCAGCATCTTGTGCCGCCGCTCACGACGGAACTTGCGGAACGTCTCGATCACGTCCGTCTCGGCGGACGGGCCGCCGGAGCCGGACGGGCCGCCGGAGCCGGGTGGGCCCGGTGGTGCCGCTTCCCTCCGCGCGCCCGGGTGCGTGTGCCCGTGCGCGTCCGCGTGTCCGTGCGCGCGTGGTTCCTCACCCGCGGCGGCCGCGGCTGCCGCGTCGGACGGAGGCCCCGCCTCGGGCACGGCGTCCGCGGCGTGCTGGTGATCAGTCATGAGTCCATGGTGACGGGCGATCCGCCGCCGCGGCAGTCGGTACGACCCTGGCCGAACCCTGAAATCACCCCTGACCCGACGCGGGGGAAGCGTTCGAGGCCGGGCGGCGTCCGCACCCCGGGAAGATCAGGGGAGTCTCGGGGACAGACCCTGATGCCCGGGCCCGGCCGTCGTGTGACCATCGATGACATGCCGGAAGCCGCAGCAGCGCCAGTCATGTCACCGCGGCCGCCGCGCAAGCTCTACCGCAGCAGCGACGGACGCTGGCTCGGTGGCGTGGCGCGGGGGCTCGCCGGGCATCTCGGGCTGCCCGTGGTCTGGGTGCGCCTGGTCTTCGTCGGCCTGTTCATGGCCGACGGTCTCGGCGCCCTGCTGTACGCCGCGTTCTGGTTCTTCGTCCCGCTCGGCGTGGGCGGGGTCGAGGCCCAGCGCCCCCCGTCCCTCGTCCACACGGAGACCTCACCCGACGGCCGCCGCAGGCTCGTCACCCGCAAACCGGACAAGGGACAGCTGGTCGCCCTGCTCCTCATGGTCGTCGTGGCCATGATCTTCGTGGGCAACGTGAACCTCGGCACCGGGGCGCAGGCGTACCTCTGGCCCACCGTCCTCGTCGGCGCGGGCGTCGCCCTGGTCTGGCGGCAGGCGGACAACGCCCGCCGGGCCCGCTGGGTCGAGGTCGGCCGCCGCAGGCGCACGCTGAACCTGCTGCGCACGGTGGCCGGTGTCCTGCTGGTCACCGCGGGCGTGACCGGCATCTTCGTCCTGAAGGGCTCCGCCGCGCACCTCGGCTCGGTCCTCCAGGCCGCCCTCGCCGTCCTCGTCGGGATAACCCTGCTCGCCGGTCCCTACCTGGTCCGGATGACCCAGGACCTCTCCGAGGAGCGTCTGATGCGCATCCGCGCCCAGGAGCGCGCCGAGGTCGCCGCCCACGTCCACGACTCGGTGCTGCACACCCTGACGCTGATACAGCGCAACGCCGACAACCCCGGCGAGGTACGGCGTCTCGCCCGCGCCCAGGAGCGCGACCTGCGCACCTGGCTCTACAAACCCGAGGGAACCGGCAAGGACGAGGCCGACGAGCCGACCACCCTCGCCGAGGCGGTGCGGCGCAACGCCGCGGAGGTGGAGGACAAGCACGGCGTCCCGCTCGAGGTCGTCGTCGTGGGCGACTGCCCCCTCGACGAGAAGACCGCCGCCCAGATGCAGGCCGCGCGCGAAGCAATGGTGAACGCCGCCAAGTACGGTGGCGAGGGCGGCGCCGTCCAGGTCTACGCCGAAGTCGAGGGCAAGACGGTCTTCGTGTCCGTCCGCGACCGCGGCCCCGGCTTCGACCTCGACTCGATACCCGCCGACCGCATGGGCGTTAGAGAATCGATCATCGGCCGCATGGAGCGCCACGGCGGCACGGCGCGACTGCGCGCGGTGCCGGACGGCGGCACGGAGGTCGAGCTGGAGATGGAGAGGGCGGAGAAGACGTCATGAGCGACCCTTCCGAGACGAACGGCACCGCGGCAGCGGCACAGTCGGCCGAGTCCGCGCCACCCGCGGGCGGCGGTGCGCCCGGACGCCGGGTGCGGGTGGTCCTCGTCGACGACCACCGCATGTTCCGCACCGGCGTCCAGGCCGAGATCGGCCAGACCGAGCAGACCGGCGTCGAGGTGGTCGGTGAGGCCGCCGACGTCGACCAGGCGGTCACGGTGATCACGGCGACCCGCCCCGAGGTCGTCCTCCTCGACGTGCACCTCCCGGGGGGCGGCGGGGTGGAAGTGCTGCGCCGGTGCGCCCCGTTGATGGCGGACGCCGAGCAGCCCGTCCGCTTCCTCGCGCTGTCCGTCTCGGACGCGGCGGAGGACGTGATCGGGGTGATCCGGGGCGGTGCCCGGGGCTATGTCACCAAGACGATCACCGGCACCGACCTGGTCGACTCGATCTTCCGGGTCCAGGAGGGCGACGCGGTCTTCTCGCCGCGGCTCGCCGGGTTCGTCCTCGACGCGTTCGCCTCCACCGACGCCCCGCCGGTCGACGAGGACCTCGACCGCCTCACCCAGCGCGAGCGTGAGGTGCTGCGGCTCATCGCCCGGGGCTATGCCTACAAGGAGATCGCCAAGCAGCTCTACATCTCCGTGAAGACGGTCGAGTCCCATGTCTCGGCGGTCCTGCGGAAGCTCCAGCTGTCCAACCGGCACGAGCTGACCAGATGGGCCACGGCGCGACGGCTGGTGTGAGGCCGCCTCGCACTGACTCCGCGCTCACACCACCCGGGTCGCCCCCGCGAACGGCATCTCGCTGATCGGGGCCAGCCGTACCGGTGAGGCAGGGTTCGGGGCGTGGATCATCTGGCCGCCGCCGACGTAGAGGCCGACGTGGCTGATGCCGGAGTAGAAGAAGACCATGTCGCCGGGGAGGAGTTCGGAGCGGGAGACCCGGCGTCCGGCGCCGATCTGGGCGTAGGTGGTGCGGGGCAGGGAGACCCCGGCGGCGCGGTAGGCGGCCTGGGTCAGGCCGGAGCAGTCGAAGGCGTCGGGGCCGGTGGCGCCCCAGACGTAGGGGCTGCCGAGGGCCTGGTAGGCGTAGGAGACGGCCGCCGCGGTGCGGGAGTCGGGGGCGGCGGTGGTGGGAGGGGGAAGGCTGTCGCGGGGGCCGGTCGAGGCACGGGAGGCGCGGTCGGGGGCGGCGGGGGAGGTGACGCGGGCGCGTTGGCCGGCCGACAGCCGGTCGAGCAGCCGTTCGGCGGCGTCCAGTTTGCCGGTGATGGTCCGCCGGTGGCGCTTCAGCTCCGTCTGGCGTGACTTCAGGGAGGCCAGTTCCACGCGGGCGGCGCCACGCAACCGCTCGATCTCCCGCATCTGCTGGTGGACACGGGTGACGGTGGTGGCCTGCCGGTGGCCCGCGCGCTCGGCGAACGCGGCGCCGTCGAGGTAGCGGTCGGGGTCGTCGGAGAGGGCGAGCTGGAGCGTGGGGTCGAGGGTGCCACCGCGGTACTGCGCCGCCGCGGCCGAACCGAGTTCCTCGCGTGCCGAGTTGAGCCGGTCCTCCTTGCGGGCCGCCTCGTCGCGCAGTTCCGCCAGCCGCTCCTCGGCGGCCTCGGCCTTCTCCCGGGCCCCGTTGTACTGGTCGGTGGCGGCCTCCGCCTCCTGGTAGAGCTGGTGGACCCTGGCCCTGACCTGCGCCGGGGTGAGGTCCGGCTGGGCGTGCCCGGTGCCGTCGAAGGCGGTCGCGGTGGCCGCGCCCGCCAGGACGAGGGTGGCGGCGGTCCGGACGGTGGTGCCGCCTGCCGGACGTTGTGGGGGCTTGCGGTGCGCTGCCACCTGGGCTGCACATCCTTTCGTACGGCCGTGAGGAGCGGGGGGACGCGCCCGTCGGCGGCCCGCACAGGGGAGTGGACCGCCGCCGGACCTTCTCGGCGGGGGTGGCCGACGCCGCCCCTGGCGAGGGCGGGTTGGGGAGCCGGTCACCTGGGGGAGGACGCTAATCCCGGGCGTGTCCAGCCGGTGACACGTTGTACGGAAGTGACTCCAGCGGATCGCCGGACGACCGGGGATGACCGGGGCTCCCGAGGCGGGCCGTCGACTTCGCGCGGTGCGCTGACCGATGTGGGGAAACCGGGAGCCGACGCGGCGGGGCGGCTGCTATGGGCGCATATATGCAAGGCGCGGCAGAAGGGCCCCGTAGGGGTGGGCCGGTGTCGGACGGCGGGGTGGCCGTGGCTAGGCTCCGGCTCCATGGACGTACTCATCCACCTCTTCGTCGGCCTGCACGTCATCGGAATCGCCGCGCTGCTCGGCGGCTTCCTCACCCAAATGAAGGCGATGGGGCAGGGCACCGCCCGCTTCGTCCCCGCGATGCTGCACGGCGCCCTGACGATGCTGGTCACGGGTGTGGTCCTGGTCGGCCTGAACCAGGCCGACGACCGGACCCTCGACAACGTCAAGATCGGCGTGAAGCTGGCCCTGCTGATCGTGATCCTCGGGCTCGTCTACGTGAAGCGGGACGAGGAGAAGGTGGACAAGGGCCTCTTCGGCCTGGTCGGCCTGCTGACCACGACGAACATCTTCATCGCGGTGCTCTGGACCTGAGGTCCCGCTCCGGGGGCCCGGCCCGTGCCCGGCCCCCGGAGGAAGCGTGGGCGTCAGGCGGGCCGTACCACGCTGTGGATGGAGGACTCGCCGTCGTAGTAGACCGACTCCTCGCGCACGTAGGCGCCGGGCTTCGGGGCGTGGATCATCATGCCGTTGCCGATGTAGATGCCGACGTGGGTGACGTCGTCGTAGAAGAAGACCAGGTCACCGGGTTGGGCGCTGGACAGGGAGACCGTGGTGCCCGCGTTGACCTGGTCGTAGGTGGTGCGCGGCAGGGAGATCGCGGCGGCGTTCCAGGCGGCCTGGGTCAGTCCGGAGCAGTCGTAGGAGTCGGGGCCGGTGGCGCCCCAGACGTACGGCTTGCCGATCTGGGCGCGGGCGAAGGCGAGCGCCTTCTCGGCCTTGGAGGCGTACGAGGAGTCGGCCGCGGGGTCCGTCGAAGTACCGGTGGAGGTGCCGGTGGAGCCCGTCGCGCCGGAGGTGCCGCTCTCCTGCTCCTGGGCCGCCGCCGCTGCCGCTGCCGCTTCGTCTTCCTGGCGCTGCTGCTCCTCGGCCTGCTGGCGGGCCAGCTCGGCCGCCTTGCGCTCGGCCTCCTCCTGCTTCTTCTTCTCGATCGCCGCGAGCCGCGCCTTCTCCTCGGCGGTCAGCTCCGACAGCAGGTCGCGCGCGTCGGCGAGCTTCTTCTGGACGGTGGACTTGGCCGTCCTGAGGTCGTCCCGCGACTCGGTGAGCGTCTCAAGGCTGTCGGTGGCCTCCTGGCGCTTCTCCATCGTCGCCGTCTGCTCGGCGAAGTAGTCGTCGACCGCCGACTTCTGGGTGCTGGTGAGCCGCCCCATGAGCTGGGTCTGGTCGAAGTAGTCCTGCGGTGAGTCCGCGAGCAGGAAGGTCGCCGTGGTGGGGGCGGCGGCGCCGGTGCGGTACTGGGCGGCGGCGTAGGAACCGAGTTCCTCGCGCGCGTCGTTGAGCTTCTGGGTGCGCTTGGCGACGTCGTCGAGGAGGGTGTCGACCTGCTTGCGCTGCTTCGCGGTCTTCTCCTTGGCCGCGTTGTACTTCTCGGTCGCCGACTCGGCCTGGCGGTAGAGGTCGTCGACCTTCTTCTCGACCTCCTCCAGACTCGGCCGGTCGTCCGAGGGGGCCGCGTTGGCCGTCTGGGAGAGCAGGGCCACGGAGGTGAGGGCGGCGGTGGCCAGGCCGGGGGTGCGGATACCGGCCACGCGGCTGCCCGCGGCACGTGACTTGCGGTGCGACGCCAAGGAGGCGACTCCTTCCATGTACCGCCTACCGGGTTAGCTGTCGGGTTCGGGCGGGTGGTTCGGAAGGGTTGCCCTACGGCCACTCCCTCAGGAGGAGTGAGCCGATTCACCCCGGGATCGGTGGGTCCCCGGCTCCGGCCACTGCCACGCGGGCACGCCGGACTCGGCGGAGGCCGCGCGGCCCGGCGACGTTCGCCGGAGGGGGTCGTACGGCCCGCTCGGCACCGTAGCCAACTCGTGTGGTGGCTGTGAAGGTTGGTGGGTGATATGCCCGATACATTTTCGTGACCTTATCCGGAACGTCGCTCACCGTGTCCGGGCTGGAGTGATCCGTGACGGTCGGGGCGAGGGGCGCGCGGGCTGGGGCGGTCCGGGGCCGTGGCGCGGACCGCGGCGGTCCCGGGCGGTGCGGGCGCCGGGTCGGCGGGATCCGGCTCCGGTTGTCAGTGCGGCACCCTAGACTCGGAGAGCGATGAGCAGCCTCTTTGACGACAGCTTCCTGGCGGACCTCCAGGCCCAGCGCGGCCCCGCGGACGAACCCCCGCCGCCGCCCGAGGACGATCACGTACCGGAGCCGGTTCCGGACGATCTGTTCAGCGGGAAGTTCGACGTGCCCCCGGACCGCGACGCCTACTACCGCGACGGCGCGCCCCGCCCGGTGGTGGACTCCGCCGCCCTGCTCGCGGGGCTGAACGACAACCAGCGCGCCGCCGTCGTGCACGCGGGTTCCCCGTTGCTCATCGTGGCCGGAGCCGGGTCCGGCAAGACCCGGGTGCTCACCCACCGCATCGCCCACCTGCTGGCCGACCGCGGTGTGCACCCCGGGCAGATCCTCGCGATCACCTTCACCAACAAGGCCGCGGGCGAGATGAAGGAGCGCGTCGAGCAGCTCGTCGGCCCGCGCGCGAACGCGATGTGGGTGATGACGTTCCACAGCGCGTGCGTGCGCATCCTGCGCCGGGAGAGCAAGCGGCTCGGCTTCACCTCGTCGTTCTCGATCTACGACGCCGCCGACTCCAAGCGTCTGATGGCCCTGGTCTGCCGCGACCTGGACCTCGACCCGAAGCGGTTCCCGCCCAAGTCGTTCAGCGCCAAGATCAGCAACCTGAAGAACGAGCTGGTCGACGAGGAGGACTTCGCCGCCCAGGCCACCGACGGCTTCGAGAAGACGCTCGCCCAGGCGTACGCGCTGTACCAGTCACGGCTGCGCGAGGCGAACGCCCTCGACTTCGACGACCTGATCATGACGACGGTCAACCTGCTGCGCGCCTTCCCGGACGTCGCCGAGCACTACCGCCGCCGCTTCCGGCACGTCATGGTCGACGAGTACCAGGACACCAACCACGCGCAGTACGCCCTCGTCCGCGAACTCGTCGGCCCCTCCGGCGAGGACCAGGACCCCGCCGAGCTGTGCGTCGTCGGTGACGCCGACCAGTCGATCTACGCCTTCCGCGGTGCGACCATCCGCAACATCCTCCAGTTCGAGGAGGACTACCCGGACGCGACGACGATCCTCCTTGAGCAGAACTACCGCTCCACCCAGACGATCCTCACCGTCGCCAACGCCGTCATCGAGCGCAACGAGTCCCGCCGCCCCAAGAACCTGTGGACCAACGCGGGCGCGGGCGCGCGCATCACCGGCTACGTCGCCGACACCGAGCACGACGAGGCGCAGTTCGTCGCCGACGAGATAGACCGCCTCACCGACGCGGGCGAGGCGAAGGCCGGGGACGTCGCGGTCTTCTACCGGACGAACGCCCAGTCCCGTGTCTTCGAAGAGGTGTTCATCCGCGTCGGCCTGCCCTACAAGGTCGTCGGCGGGGTCCGCTTCTACGAGCGCAAGGAGGTCCGGGACGTCCTCGCCTACCTGCGGGTGCTCGCCAACCCGGAGGACTCCGTCCCGCTGCGCCGCATCCTCAACGTGCCCAAGCGCGGCATCGGCGACCGTGCGGAGGCCATGATCGACGCGCTCTCCCAGCGCGAGAAGATCAGCTTCCCGCAGGCGCTGCGCCGCGTCGACGAGGCGTACGGCATGGCCGCGCGGTCCACCAACGCCGTCAAGCGGTTCAACACGCTGATGGAGGACCTGCGGACGATCGTCGAGTCCGGCGCCGGTCCGGCGACGATCCTGGAAGCCGTCCTGGAACGCACCGGCTACCTGGCCGAGTTGCAGGCGTCGACCGACCCCCAGGACGAGACGCGTATCGAGAACCTCCAGGAACTCGCGGCCGTGGCGCTGGAGTTCGAGCAGGAACGCGGGGAAGAGGAGTCCGGCACGCTCGCCGACTTCCTGGAGCAGGTCGCGCTGGTCGCCGACTCCGACCAGATCCCCGACGAGGAGGACGGCGACGGCGTCATCACCCTGATGACCCTGCACACGGCCAAGGGCCTGGAGTTCCCGGTCGTCTTCCTGACCGGCATGGAGGACGGCGTCTTCCCGCACATGCGCGCCCTCGGCCAGACCAAGGAACTGGAGGAGGAGCGCCGCCTCGCCTACGTCGGCATCACCCGCGCCCGCGAGCGGCTCTACCTCACCCGCTCGGCGATGCGCAGCGCCTGGGGCCAGCCGCAGTACAACCCGCCCTCCCGCTTCCTGGAGGAGATCCCCGGCGAGCACGTGGACTGGAAGCGCACCGGCGGCTCCGCGGCCCCGGCGGGCCCGGTCTCGGGCGTGGCGGCGTCCCTGTCGTCGTCGCGTTCACGGTCCTCGGCTTCGGGGGCGTCCGGGTTCGCCACCCGCAGGACCGACGAGAAGCCGGTGGTCGCGCTGGCGGTCGGGGACCGGGTCACCCACGACCAGTTCGGGCTCGGCACGGTGACGGCGGTGAAGGGCACGGGCGCGAACGCCGAGGCGACGATCGACTTCGGCGACGCCAAGCCGAAGCGGCTGCTGCTGCGGTACGCGCCGGTGGAGAAGCTGTAGGGAGCGCGCGCACGGGCCAGCGGGGGTGGGCCCGTGCCGTACGGCGGGCCCGCTGGCGTTGGCAGCGCTGGCAGAACCGTTACGGCTGACGCGTTACGACGGGTCCAGGCCGTGGCTGCGCAGCCACGCCAGCGGGTCGATGGACGAGCCACCGCCGGGCCGGACCTCGAAGTGCAGGTGCGGACCGGTCGAGTTGCCGGAGTTGCCGGAGAACGCGATCGCGTCGCCCGCCTTCACCGTCGTACCGGACGGGACCTGGTAGCTGGAGAGGTGGCAGTACCACGTCTCCGTGCCGTCCATCGCGGTCACGATCATCATGTTGCCGTAGGCGGTGTTGTACTCGGTGCGCACGGTGCCGTCGGTCGCGGCCATCACCGTGGTGCCGTAGGAGACGGGGAAGTCGATGCCGGTGTGCACGGACATCCAGTTGATGCCCGCCTGACCGTAGTAGGCGCTCAGCCCGTGCGCCGCGACCGGCAGGGCGAACTTCGGGCGCAGCCGCTCCTTGCGGGCCGCCTCCGCCGCCGCCCGCTTCTGCTCGGCCTCCTGCTCCGCCTTGAGGTCGATGCGCTCCTGGGTACGGCTGACCCGGTCGCCGAAGTCGTTCGCCTCGGCGGTGAGGGACTCCAGCTGGGTGGCGAGCTTGTCGTTGGCGGCGGCCGGTTTCACCGGCGGTGCGTCCGCGGCGGACGCGGGCGCCTCCTGCTCGTCCTCGCTGAAACCGCTGACCGAGGCGGCGGCGATCCCCGCGACGCCCATCACGCACGCCGACGGGACGGCGACGGTCAGCAGCGCGGAGCGCCGGGCGGGTTGGCGGCGGCGGGAGCGGGACGCGCGGGCCGCGGCGCGGGTGGCGGGGAGCGGCGCGCCTTCTTCCTGGTCGTCGAGGAGCGGCTCCACGGCGGGCAGTTCGCCGGTGCGGCTCAACTCGGGTTCGTCGTCGGTGCTTTCCTGGTGGGCGTCGGGCGCCCCGGTATCAGGGAAGCCCTCGTGGTCCGGGACCTGGTGCTGGCCGTAGGGGTCGTGATCCGCCTGGGACGCGTAGGCGTCCCGCGGGTAGCCGTGCTCGTCGTGTCCGGTGCCGTCGGAGTTCCACTGCGTGGCGTCGTAGGTGCCGGTCTCGAAGGTCTGCGTGCCCCAGTCCCACTGCTGGGTCTGGTCGGGTGCCGCGCCCGTGGACTGCTCGGGCGGGAGCCAGGCGCTCGCGTCCCACTGGCCGCTGGTGTCGTTGCCCGTCGCCTGGTGGGGGATACCGGCGAGCTGCTGGTGCTCGGCTGTCCAGTTCACGGTGTCGTGGGCGCCGGTGTCGTAGGCGCTGGCGTCGTAGGCGGCGTGGTGCTGGGCGGCGTACGGGTCGTAGTCCAGCGTCTGGTGGCCGCCGGTGGCCCACTGGGTGGCGTCGTACGCGCCGGTGGCCTGGCCGTGGTCCGGGAGGGCGCCGAAGAGGGGGTCGGCGGAGAAGGCGGCGGTGGTGTGGGTGGTGGCGCCGTAGCCGCCCTCAAAACCAGTGGCGTCATGGTCGCCGTACGTGGTGAGGTCACCGTACTGGGCTTCCTGACCGCCGTAGGGCGCGTAGTGCGCGGAGGCGGCGTCGGAAGCCGGAGCCGGGGACGTCATGGTCCCCGACGGGTGACGATCGTTCACCAACTTCTCTTTCGCCTCGACAACAGGGGCTGCCAGAGCAGTGCGGCGACTGTACCCGGCGGTACGCGGGCACGACAATCTTCAGCAGGTTTCACGCCCGCAGGAAACGGGCATTCGGCCGCCTTTTGGCGGTCGGTAGGCGCAGGCTTGGCCTTGTGTTCGAAGATTGTTCGACCGTCGGGCGCTGTCTCCGGCCGCCCTCCCGGCCGTTCTCACGCCAGGCGCAGGCCGTTGGCGCGCGCGGCGCGGGTGCCGGTCCGCGCCGGGGCCGACGTGTCCGTGGAGGTGTCGTCGAGGGCCTGCCGTATGCGGGCCGCCACCGCGGGGTGGACCGGCAGGGCGAGGTGTCCGATGCCGGTGACCTGCACGTTCTGCGTGGGCAGATCGGGGTGGTCGAGGCGGGCCGCCGCCACCGGGTCCATCAGGTGGTCCAGATCGCTCCAGAAACAGATGAATCGCGTACGGCAGTCCGGCGCGGGCCGGGACAGCTCCTCCATCAACGCCGAACCGGGGCGCATCTGGCGCACGATGGGGTGCGCGTTCGCCATCGGCACGACCCGTGTACCCGAGTGGGGGGTGCCGAGGGTGACAAGGGTGCGTACGCGCGTGTCGCCGCCGAGCCGTTGCACGTAGTACCGCGCTATCAGCCCGCCCAGGCTGTGCCCCACGACGTCGACCCGGTCGCTGCCGGTGCGTTGGCAGATCTCCTCTATGTGCCGACCGAGGAGCGCGGCGGCGGTGCGCACGTCACACGTCAGCGGGGAGTAGTTGAGCGACGTCAACTGCTGCCTGCCGTGCTGGGCGAGGAAGCGGCGCAGCAGGACGAAGACCGAGCGGTTGTCGATGAACCCGTGCAGCAGCACGACCGGGGGCAGCGCCCGCGTCGGCAGTGGGGCCGCGCCGTCCGGCGCCGGTCCAGTCTCTTCCGAGCGGCGTTCCTGGATGATGCCGGAGGGATAGAGGAGGAGGTGGCCCGCGAGGATCGCGACTTCGAGCGCCGTCGCCCTCAGCAGGGCCAGGGAGAGTCCCGCCAGTCGGCCGGGAGCTGGAAAGGGGAGCAAGCGGATGGGCAGCAGCCCGGTGACCTTCATGGCCGACCTCCTGTCGGCACGCCGGAGGACGGCTCTCTCCCCCGTGTGCCCTGGTTGGGAAGCCGGGCTGAGGCGCGTGACGGTGCGTGGGTGTGCGGTGCCGCACCCCCGGGCCGCGCGGCCTGTGGCGCGGGGGTGCGGCAACCTCGTAGCGGCTCCCGTGGCGCGTGTTCCGCCGGTCGCCGCGGCCCTACGGCCGCGGGGGTGCGCGGCGTCTGGGCCGCGGAGACTCGGAACGGTGCGCGGCGAACGTGTCCCACCGTGTGATTTCCCCCTCGCTCCACGCCCCGAAACTGCCGGTTGCGGGATGCTGGCGATAACGTTCGTTCACTTCCCCGTCCGACGTGGTGCGGGGACTCCGCCGTGAATGAGTGGTATGCGCCACATGCGCGACCCGCGCGATGTGTGCGGTACTTGTCGGGTACGGAGGATGTAGTCGCTTCATGGAGGCAGTGATGGGTGTGGCAGCCGGTCCGATCCGCGTGGTGGTGGCCAAGCCGGGGCTCGACGGCCACGATCGCGGGGCCAAGGTCATCGCACGGGCGCTGCGGGACGCCGGTATGGAGGTCATCTACACCGGCCTCCACCAGACTCCCGAGCAGATCGTCGACACCGCGATCCAGGAGGACGCCGACGCGATCGGGCTGTCCATCCTCTCCGGTGCGCACAACACGCTCTTCGCCGCGGTGATCGACCTCCTCAAGGAGCGCGACGCCCAGGACATCCTGGTCTTCGGCGGCGGCATCATCCCCGAGGGGGACATCGCGCCGCTGAAGGAGAAGGGCGTCGCGGAGATCTTCACGCCGGGCGCGACGACGGCGTCGATCGTGGACTGGGTACGGGCCAACGTGCGGCAGCCCGCCGGGGCGTAGGACGGCGAGGATCCAGAGGGGTCGCCGCCGGATCCGGGCCCGTGCCGTGTCCGGCGGCGGGGTGGCGGCGTTCGCTACGCCTCCAGTTCCGCCAGCATCGTCCCCCGTAGCCGCAAGGTCGTGACCAGGCGCTGGAACGCCTCCGACCAGTAGCCGCCCGCCCCCGGCGACGCGTCCTCCGGTTCCTCCGGCACGGCCAGCAGGCCGTCCAGACGGGTCGCCTCGGACGGGTCGAGGCAGCGCTCGGCCAACCCCATCACCCCGCTGAAGCTCCATGGGTAACTCCCCGCGTCCCGGGCGATGTTGAGCGCGTCCACCACCGCCCGCCCCAGCGGCGCGGACCACGGCACCCCGCAGACGCCAAGCAGCTGGAACGCCTCCGACAGGCCGTGCGCGGCGATGAAACCGGCCACCCAGTCCGCCCGTTCCCCGGCGCCGAGCGTGCCGAGCAGCTTGGCGCGCTCGGCCAGGGACACCGCCCCCGGACCGCCCGCCTCCGGTGCCGCGGGGGTGCCGAGCAGCGCCCGCGACCACTCGGCGTTCCGCTGCCGCACGGCCGCCCGGCACCAGGCCGCGTGCAGCTCGGCCCGCCAGTCGTCCGCCACCGGCAGCGCCACGATCTCCCGCGCGGTCCGTCCGCCCAGCCGCCGCGGCCAGCTGTCGAGCGGGGCCGCCTCCACCAACTGACCCAGCCACCAGGACCGTTCCCCCCGGCCCGTCGGTGCCTTGGCGACCACGCCGTCCCGCTCCATGGACGCGTCGCACTCGTGCGGCGCCTCGACGGAGATGACCGGCCCGTCGCCCGTGTGGTCCAGGGCCACACAGGCTCCCGCCCGCACCGCCATCCGCGCGGCCAGCGCCGAACCCGGCAGCGCCGACAGCAGCTCCGCCGCCGTGGCCCGTACGTTCCGGCTGCGGTCGGTGAGCGCCTGCTCCAGGAACGGCTCGTCCGCCGCGCCGAGACCGGTACGCAGCGAGTCGAGGAACATCAGCCGGTCCTCGGCCCGCTCCGTCGCCCACGTCGACGCCAGCAGCTCCCGCGCGGCGGCGGGCTCCCGGGCGCGTATCGCGGCGAGGAGGGCGACCCGTTCCGCGAACAGGCCCTCCTGCCACACCTGCTCCACCCGCCCGGCGTCGTCCAGGTGCGGCAGGGTGGCGCCCCCGCCCGGCGTGGCGCGCAGGGCGAACCGCCAGTCCGGGTTGAGCCGGGCCAGCCACAGGGCGCGCGGTCCCGCGAAAATCAGCACCGCGGGGCGCAGGTCCGTACGGCCCCTCGCCGCGTCCAGCAGCGCGGGCAGTGCCTCGGACGGTGCGGCGAAGCCCCGGGCGTTGGCCGCCGTCAGCCACTGCGGCAGCAGCTCCATCAGATCGGGCGCCGTGCCCCGCCGCCCGCCGCCGCCCGCGCCGGGACGGTCGGCGAGCAGCAGCGCCAGCCTGCGGGCCGCCGCGTCGGGCAGCGGCGCGCGGGTCTCCTCCGGGGCCGGAGCGAGCCGGGTGGCCGCCCGCGCGGGCCGCAGCCCGGCCCGCCGCCGCACGGTCTCCACGGCCGCCGCGTCCAGCAGCGCCACCGGTGCCTCCCGGCCCGGCGCGGTGCCGGGCGGGGTGCGGCGCTCGGTGCCGAGCAGCGCGGTGGTGACGAGTTCCTCCCAGGGGGCACCCGGCGCGGTCGGGTCCGTGGGAGCGGAGGTCCTGGTCACAGGGGTCCTTTCCGTGGGATCGGTGAGACGGGTGGGGCGAGTGGCGTGGCCGGTGCGGGGTGCCGCCCGGTGAGGGTGATGCCTACGGCCGGGTGAGGGCTGGACTGCGGGCGTCCGGTCCCGCCGTGGCGGCGCGTCCGGTGGGCGGTCAGCACAAGGGCACCGCCGCTCCCGCGCCCTCGGGCCAGGCCGTCAGCGGGGTGAAGCCCTGGTGGCCGCACTCGCCGAAGACCTTGACCGGCGCGCCGCCGGACAGGGCGACCAGCCGCCACAGGCCCGGCCGCGAGCGCGCGACGGGGGTGAGCGGCAGGGCCGCCTCCTCGTCGGCGTCCGCGAGTTGCCAGGAGTCGCCGTCCGGGGCCGGTACGACCCGGTCCAGCGTCACCGGGACGGAATCCAGCCAGGGGTCGGCGCGCAGCGCCTCGCCGTACCGCGTGGCCGCCTCCGCCGTCGACACCCCGGGCGGACGCGTCGCCACCGGCGCGGGCGGGGCGAACTGCTCGCCCAGGGAAGCCCGTGCCTGCCCGGCGCCCGGATAGGCGGACACCTCCGCCTCCAGCGCGAGCCCCACCGGCAGCGCCAGCTCCGGAGCGCGGCCCGCCGCACCATAGGAGAGGAGCAGCGCCGTACGCCCGGAGTCGGTGCCGTACAGCCAGACGCGGCGGGTGGTCAGCTTGCTGTCCGCCGTGTCGTACCGGGCGAGGACCAGCCAGCGGTCGCGCACCGGCGGGCCCTCCGCCGAGGCGGGCAGACCGACCCGGGAGCGCACCGTCGCCGCGAGGTCCTCGGGCAGCCGCTCCCGGCGCAGCCAGCCCTGGTCGAGGAGGTGGAGCAGCGCGGACTCCTCCAGCAACCGCACCGGCCAGCCCGGCCCCGTCCCCGGTATCGCCCCCAACTCCCGCACCCGCGCCGCGAGGCCGGGCGCCTGGGCGTCGACCATGCGGGCCGCGGTCTCCTCCCACAGCCCGTACCCCGCCTGCTCCGCAGCGGCCAGTCCGCCGCGCAGCAGGTCGGCCAGGCGCTGCTCCAACTCCGTGGCGCCCGCGGTGATCCGCGCCGCCCGGCGCTCCGCCCGCCGCCGCGCCGCCTCCGGGTCAGCCTGACCCGACGCGGAACCCCCACCGCCCGCCGCCTTCCTGTCCTCCGCGCGCTTCCTCCGGCCCGCCAGCCACTGCTCCGCCCAGTCCGGCGGCTCCGCACCGGGCTCCGCACCCGGCACCGCGCCGTCGCCGCCCGCCCAGAGCAGCAGCAGCCCGAGCGCGTGCTTGCACGGGAACTTCCGGCTCGGACAACTGCACTTGTACGCGGGCCCGGAGGCGTCCGCGATGTCGACGACCGTCTGATACGGCTTGCTGCCACTGCCCTTGCACAGGCCCCACACCGTCCCCTCGTCGGTACTCCCCGCCTCGGACCACGGCCCCGCCGCCCCGAGTTTGCTGCCCGCCTTGCGTGACGCGGCGTCAGGCGCCAGTGCCAGCACCTGGTCCGCAGTCCAGCGCACCCCCTGCTGAGTCATGCCATCGAAGGTAGATCCCCCCACTGACAATCGGCCTGACGAGCACATCGTCGCAGGTCAGAGCGATTGTCAGTGGGATGGTGCACGGTGGACACCAGATTCGAACCGGCCGAGCTTGAGGGGGCCTCAGCCATGTCTGTGTCCGTAGAACCGACATCCGTGGAACCGGCGTCCGCGCAACCGGAATCCGCTGAACCGGCATCCGCGCAAGCGCGGGGAGATGAGCCGAGCGAGGCGCTGCGACCGCACGCCGAGCACGCCTTCGCGGCCGAACTCGCCGCGCTGGCCGCGCAGGACGACCGACCGCGTCCGGCCCGCTGGAAGCTGTCGCCGTGGGCCGTGGCGACGTACCTGCTCGGCGGCGCCCTGCCGGACGGCACGGTGATCACGCCGAAGTACGTGGGCCCGCGCCGCATCGTCGAGGTCGCCGTCACCACACTCGCCACCGACCGCGCCCTGCTGCTGCTCGGCGTTCCCGGCACCGCCAAGACCTGGGTGTCCGAGCACCTGGCCGCCGCGGTCAGCGGGGACTCCACACTGCTGGTGCAGGGCACCGCCGGAACACCGGAGGAGGCCATCCGGTACGGCTGGAACTACGCGCAGCTGCTCGCCCACGGCCCCAGCCGCGACGCCCTCGTGCCCAGCCCGGTCATGCGGGCGATGGCCGAGGGGATGACGGCGCGGGTCGAGGAGCTGACCCGGATCCCGGCCGACGTGCAGGACACGCTGATCACGATCCTGTCGGAGAAGACGCTGCCGATACCGGAGCTGGGCCAGGAGGTGCAGGCGGTCCGCGGCTTCAACCTGATCGCCACCGCCAACGACCGCGACCGCGGTGTCAACGACCTGTCCAGCGCCCTGCGCCGCCGCTTCAACACGGTGGTGCTGCCGCTGCCGGAGAGCGTCGAGGCCGAGGTCGACATCGTCTCGCGGCGCGTCGACCAGATCGGCCGCTCGCTGGACCTGCCCGCCGTGCCCGACGGCATCGACGAGATCCGCCGTGTGGTGACCGTCTTCCGTGAGCTGCGCGACGGGGTCACGGCCGACGGCCGGACGAAGGTGAAGTCGCCCAGCGGCACCCTGTCCACCGCCGAGGCGATCTCCGTCGTCACCAACGGACTCGCGCTGGCCGCGCACTTCGGTGACGGCGTGCTGCGGTCCGGCGACGTGGCCGCGGGCATCCTCGGCGCCGTCGTCCGCGATCCGGCGGCGGACCGGGTGGTCTGGCAGGAGTACCTGGAGGCGGTCGTCCGCGAGCGGGACGGCTGGAAGGACTTCTACCGGGCCTGCCGGGAGGTGAGCGCATGACCGGCACGCTGCGCGGGGCACGGGTGGACGACGACCTGGGCTGGCCCAAGCCCAAACCCAAAGGGGGACGGTGTGAGCGAGGCTGAGCGGAACGCGGGCGGCGGCCCGGCCCGGCCGCTGCTGCTCGGGGTACGGCACCACGGCCCGGGGTCGGCACGCGCGGTGCGGGCGGCGCTGACGGCGGCGCGGCCCCGGGCCGTGCTGATCGAGGGCCCGCCGGAGGCCGACGCGCTGATCCCGCTCGCCGCCGACGAGGAGATGCGGCCCCCGGTCGCGCTGCTCGCCCACGCCGTGGACGAACCCGGCCGCTCGGCCTTCTGGCCGCTGGCCGAGTTCTCCCCGGAGTGGGTCGCCATCCGCTGGGCGCTGGAGCACGACGTCCCGGCCCGCTTCATCGACCTCCCGGCGACGCACTCCCTGGCGTGGGAGAGGGGAGGGGCGCCGGAGGAGGGGACCGGCGCCGACGCCCCCGCCCCGGAGGCCAGCGGGGGAGGGACGGAAGGCGAGCCCCAGGGGCCGGACGTCCGCGTGGACCCCCTCGCCGTGCTCGCCGAAGCCGCCGGTTACGACGACCCGGAGCGCTGGTGGGAGGACGTCGTCGAGCACCGGGGCGTCGGCGCGGGGGACGCGTTCGCGCCGTTCACCGCGCTGGAGGAGGCGATGGCGGCGCTGCGTGAGACGTACGGCAGCGGTGGTGACGACCGGGACCTGGTGCGCGAGGCCCACATGCGCCTCCAGATGCGGGCGGCGCTAAAGGAGTTCGGGGAGGACGTGGCCGTGGTGTGCGGGGCGTGGCACGTGCCCGCGCTGCGCCGCAGGACGACCGTCAGCGCGGACCGGGCGCTGCTCAGGGGGCTGCCCAGGGTCAAGACGGACATGACGTGGGTGCCCTGGACGTACCGCAGGCTGGCGCGGGCCAGCGGGTACGGCGCGGGCATCGACTCGCCCGGCTGGTACGGGCACCTGTTCGGGGCGCGGGACCGGCCGGTCGAGCGCTGGCTGACCAGGGTGGCGGGGCTGCTCCGCGAGGAGGACCGGATGGTGTCCTCGGCGCACGTCATCGAGGCGGTGCGGCTGGCCGAGACGCTCGCCGCGATGCGCGGCCGTCCGCTGCCCGGCCTCAGCGAGACCACGGACGCCGTGCGGGCGGTGATGTGCGAGGGCTCGGACGTGCCGCTGGCGCTGGTGCACGACCGGCTGGTCGTCGGGGACGTGCTGGGGGAGGTGCCGCCGTCGGCGCCCGCCGTGCCGTTGCAGCGGGACCTGACCCGCTTGCAGCGGCGGCTGCGGCTCAAGCCGGAGGCGCTGGAGCGGGAGCTGGAACTGGACCTGCGCAAGGAGACCGACGGCGAGCGCAGCAGGCTGCTGCACCGGCTGCGGCTGCTCGGCGTCGGCTGGGGCGAACCGGCGTCCTCGCGGGGCAGCACCGGCACCTTCCGGGAGACCTGGCGGCTGCGCTGGGAGCCCGAGCTGTCCGTGCGGGTCGCCGAGGCCGGGGTGTGGGGGACGACCGTGCTGGCCGCCGCGACCGCCAGGGCGGAGGCCGACGCCACCACCGCGCAGGGCCTCGCCGAGGTCACCGGCCTCGCCGAGCACTGCCTGCTGGCCGACCTGGCGCGGGCGCTGCCCGTGGTGATGCGGATCCTCGCCGACCGCGCCGCCCTGGACACGGACGTCGGCCACCTCGCGCAGGCCCTGCCCGCGCTGGTGCGCTCCCTGCGCTACGGCGACGTGCGCGGCACGGACACGGGGGCGCTGACGGAGGTCGCCGCCGGCCTCGCCGAGCGGGTGTTCGTCGGGCTGCCCCCGGCCTGCGCCGCGCTCGACGCGGACGCCGCCGACGCGATGCGGCGTCACGTCGACGCGGTGCACGGCGCGGTGGGGCTGCTCGGGGACGCCGCGGAGACGGCCGCCCCGGCCCACACCGGACTGCGTGACCGGTGGCACGGCGTACTGCGGGTGCTGTCCGCCCGGGACACCGTGCCCGGCGTGATCCGGGGGCGGGCCGTGCGGCTGCTGCTGGACGACGGGGAGGTGGAGGCGGGCGACGCGGCACGGCTGATGGGGCTCGCCCTGTCCCCGGGGACGCCACCGGCCGACGCCGCCGCGTGGATCGAGGGGTTCGTCGGCGGAGGCGGCGGCGGAATGCTCCTCGTGCACGACGAACGGCTGCTCGCGCTGATCGACGGCTGGCTGACCGGGGTGTCCGCGGAGGCGTTCACGGACGTGCTGCCACTGCTGCGCCGCACCTTCTCGGCGTACGAACCCGGCGTCCGCCGCACCCTCGGGGAACTGGTGCGCAGAGCACCCGGGGAGCCGAGCCGGGCACGGGCCACGGGCGCCGGGATACCGGGCTTCGCCCCGGAACTGGACGCCGGGCGGGCCGACGCCGTGCTGCCGGTGGTGCGGTTGCTGTTGGGGAGGGACGACACCGTCGAGGCGACGGGGGTCGGCGAGGGGCACGAGCTGGCGGGGGCAGGGGCATGAAGGCGGACGTGATGGACGTCGGACGAGCGGCTGCCGTGCCTCCGGTGGCGTGGCTGTGGGCGGTGGACGGGGCCGCCGGAGCGGCGGGCGTCGGCGAGGCGCACGGATCTGCGGGGGTGGGGGTATGACGGCCGACGTGGTCGACGCCGGGCGGGAGCGGTTGCGGCGGTGGCGGATGGTGCTCGGCGGTGATGCCGCCGACGGCACCGGATGCGGGCTGACCGGGCGGGACGCCGCGATGGACGGCGCGCTCAGCGCGCTGTACGGCAGGGGCGACAAACCGCAGACGGGCAAGGACCGGTCGGCGGGGCTCGGGGCGTCGGCGCCCTCCGTGGCGCGCTGGCTGGGGGACATCCGGACGTACTTCCCGTCGTCCGTCGTGCAGGTCATGCAGCGGGACGCGATCGACCGGCTCGGGCTGTCCACGCTGCTGCTGGAGCCGGAGATGCTGGAGGCGGTGGAGGCCGACGTGCACCTCGTCGGCACCCTGCTCTCCCTCAACAAGGCGATGCCGGAGACGACGAAGGAGACGGCGCGTGCCGTCGTGCGCAAGGTCGTCGAGGACCTGGAGAAGCGACTCGCCACCCGTACCCGGGCCACGCTCACCGGCGCGCTCGACCGCAGCGCCCGGATCAACCGGCCCCGCCACCACGACATCGACTGGAACCGCACGATCGCGGCCAACCTCAAGCACTACCTGCCCGAGTACGGCACGATCGTCCCGGAGCGGCTGATCGGCTACGGGCGTGCCTCGCAGTCGGTGAAGAAGGAGGTCGTCCTCTGCATCGACCAGTCGGGGTCGATGGCGGCGTCCGTCGTGTACGCGTCGGTGTTCGGGGCGGTGCTGGCGTCGATGCGGTCGATCAGCACCCGCCTGGTCGTCTTCGACACGGCCGTCGTCGACCTCACCGACCAGCTGGACGATCCGGTGGACGTCCTGTTCGGCACCCAGCTCGGCGGCGGTACGGACATCAACCGGGCGCTGGCGTACTGCCAGTCGCAGATCACCCGGCCCGCGGACACCGTCGTCGTACTGATCAGCGACCTCTACGAGGGCGGCATCCGCAACGAGATGCTGAAGCGGGTGGCGGCGATGAAGGCGTCCGGGGTGCAGTTCGTGACGCTGCTCGCGCTGTCCGACGAGGGGGCGCCCGCCTACGACCGGGAGCACGCCGCCGCGCTCGCGGGCCTCGGCGCACCGGCGTTCGCCTGCACGCCGGACCTGTTCCCGGAGGTGATGGCGGCGGCGATCGAGAAGCGTCCGCTGCCGATACCCGATACGGCCCAGGGAAAGGGAGCGTGATCCCGTCCCGCTCCCTACGCTGAGCCATAGGCGCTGATCAGAGGGCTCACCAGGGCGGCCCCGACCTGGTGAGCCCCCTCACTCGCGGCACTGGGTGCCGGAGAGGGCGGCATCATGTGACAGGTATCACCGCTCACGTGTGAGATGCGATTTAGAGAGCTTCGCCAACCGGGGATAACCTGCGAGGCGGACATGCCGCGCCCTCGGACACCGTGTGCGCTTTCCTTGTGACACAGCGGACGTCGTCACGTTGCCCTTCGCGGCACGCCCACGCATCCAACGAACCGCGAGATCACTGATAGGGACGGAAGCGCGTGGACCTGTTCGAGTACCAGGCGAGGGACCTCTTCGCCAAGCACGATGTACCGGTGCTGGCCGGTGAAGTCATCGACACGCCTGAGGCGGCGCGCGAGATCACCGAGCGTCTGGGCGGCAAGTCCGTCGTCAAGGCGCAGGTGAAGGTCGGTGGTCGTGGCAAGGCGGGCGGTGTGAAGCTGGCCGCCAGCGCGGACGAGGCCGTCGCGCGGGCGACGGACATCCTCGGCATGGACATCAAGGGCCACACGGTCCACAAGGTCATGATCGCCGAGACCGCGCCGGAGATCGTCGAGGAGTACTACGTCTCCTTCCTCCTCGACCGTGCCAACCGCACCTTCCTCTCCATCGCCTCCGTCGAGGGCGGCGTGGAGATCGAGGAGGTGGCGGCCACCCGTCCGGAGGCCGTCGCCAAGACGCCGATCGACCCGATCGACGGGGTGGACGAGGCCAAGGCCCGCGAGATCGTCGAGGCCGCCAAGTTCCCGGCCGAGGTCGCGGACAAGGTCGTCAACGTCCTGGTCAAGCTGTGGGACACCTTCATCAAGGAGGACGCCCTCCTGGTCGAGGTGAACCCGCTGGCCAAGGTCGCCGGCGGCGAGGTCATCGCCCTCGACGGCAAGGTGTCGCTCGACGACAACGCCGAGTTCCGCCACCCCGACTTCGAGGAGCTCCACGACAAGGCCGCGGCCAACCCGCTGGAGGCCGCCGCCAAGGAGAAGAACCTCAACTACGTCAAGCTCGACGGCGAGGTCGGCATCATCGGCAACGGCGCGGGTCTGGTCATGTCGACCCTGGACGTCGTCGCGTACGCCGGTGAGGCGCACGGCAACGTCAAGCCCGCCAACTTCCTGGACATCGGTGGCGGCGCCTCCGCCCAGGTGATGGCGAACGGCCTGGAGATCATCCTCGGCGACCCGGACGTCAAGTCCGTCTTCGTCAACGTCTTCGGTGGCATCACCGCCTGTGACGAGGTCGCCAACGGCATCGTCCAGGCCCTGCAGCTGCTCCAGGAGCGCGGCGAGGAGGTCACCAAGCCGCTGGTCGTCCGCCTCGACGGCAACAACGCCGAGCTGGGCCGGAAGATCCTCACCGACGCCAACCACCCGCTGGTCCAGCGCGTCGACACCATGGACGGCGCGGCCGACAAGGCCGCCGAGCTGGCCCACGCCGCCAAGTAAGCACTCAGGACGAGGACACCAACACACCATGGCTATCTGGCTCAACAAGGACAGCAAGGTCATCGTCCAGGGCATGACGGGCGCCACGGGCATGAAGCACACCAGGCTCATGCTCGGTGACGGCACCAACGTCGTGGGCGGCGTGAACCCGCGCAAGGCGGGGCAGACCGTGGACTTCGAAGGCACCGAGGTACCCGTCTTCGGGACGGTCGCCGAGGCCATCGAGAAGACCGGCGCCAACGTCTCCGTGATCTTCGTACCGGAGAAGTTCACCAAGGACGCCGTCGTCGAGGCGATCGACGCCGAGATCCCGCTGGCCGTCGTGATCACCGAGGGCATCGCCGTGCACGACACGGCCGCGTTCTGGGCGTACGCGGGCAAGAAGGGCAACAAGACCCGCATCATCGGTCCGAACTGCCCCGGCATCATCACGCCCGGTCAGTCCAACGTCGGCATCATCCCCGGCGACATCACCAAGCCGGGCCGCATCGGTCTGGTCTCGAAGTCCGGCACGCTGACGTACCAGATGATGTACGAGCTGCGCGACATCGGCTTCTCGACCGCCGTCGGCATCGGCGGTGACCCGATCATCGGCACGACGCACATCGACGCGCTCGCCGCGTTCGAGGCCGACGCGGACACCGACCTGATCGTGATGATCGGCGAGATCGGTGGCGACGCCGAGGAGCGGGCCGCCGACTTCATCGCGAAGAACGTGACCAAGCCGGTCGTCGGCTACGTCGCCGGTTTCACCGCGCCCGAGGGCAAGACCATGGGCCACGCCGGTGCCATCGTCTCCGGCTCGTCCGGCACCGCCCAGGCGAAGAAGGAAGCGCTGGAGGCGGCGGGCGTCAAGGTCGGCAAGACGCCGACCGAGACGGCGAAGCTGGCGCGGGAGATCCTGAGCGCGAGCTGATCGACTGCCTCGACTCCTGTGGGCCCGTACCCGGCGTGGGTGCGGGCCCACCGGCGTCTCCGCTCCCGCGCGCGGGCTAGCCCGGCGTCGGCAGCAGTCTCTCCGGGCCGCTCTCCGCCGCGCCCCGCAACGCCTCCCGGAGTTCCAGCGCCTCCTCCGACAGCGGGCCGGGAGCCGAGCGCGGTGGTACCCCCTGGACCGTCTCCCCCGGCGGCACCGGTGGCTCGTACCGGGTCGGGGCCGTGCGGAGGGAGAGGGTGGTGGCGCTGATGAGGGTGATGGTGAAGGCGATGGCGGCGCGGGTCCAGAAGCGGGCGCGGCGTTCGCTGGAGGCGCGGACGGTGGGGGGTCTCGCGGCGCGCAGGCGTTCCGTGGAGGCCAGTTCGGCGAGGCGGCGGTGGAGGGTGGGCGGGTCGGCGAGGTCCGGGAGCCGGGTGGTCACGGCCTCGCGGGCGCGCAGCAGACGGCTCGCCGCCGCCCTGGTGCTCGCCTCCGTCTCCGCCGCCGTCTCGGGCAGGTCGAGGCCGACACCGTCGTAGAGGAGGAGGGTGCGGCGGTAGGACGGGGGGAGGTCCATGAGGACGTCCAGCAGGGCCCGGTGGGAAGGGCTGGCGGGCGGGGGTTCGGGGTGCCGGTAGCGGGGGCGGAAGCGGTGCCAGGGCGAGAGGGCGTACTCGTACGCCGCCGCCCGTACCCAGCCCGCCGGGTCCCGGTCGACGGCCACCTCGGGCCAGCGGTCCCACGCCTGCTGGAAGGCCCGCTCGACCGACTCCCGGGCCAGTTCCCGGCGCCCGGTGAGCAGGTAGGTCTGGCGTACGAGGGCGGGGGCGCAGAAGGCGTAGAGGGCGTCGAAGGCCTGGGCGGCGGTCAGCGGGGTCGGGTCCGGAACGGCCCGGGGGGTCGGGGCAGGGGTGAGGGTCGGCTCCGAGGCCTGGGCGGTGGTGTTCGCGCGGGTGTGCTCCTTCTCCAGGCTCACCGCCGCCGCGGGCGCTGGCACCGGCGCCGGGTCCAGGTCCTGGTCCTCGCCCGGGGCCGTCCGGTGCCGGGACGCCGTGGCGTCGAACTCCGCCAGCAGCCTCGCGTACGCCTCCCGCCTGCGGCCGAGCGGAGTAGTGCGGCCGGTCTCCCACGCCCGTACCGTCGCACGGCTGACCCCCACCCGAGCCGCGAGCTGAGCCTGTGTCAACCCCGCCGCGTCGCGCAGGCGTCGGCGTTCCTTGGGAGGTGGGAGCGGGGTGGCGGGGCTCTGCGTCACCGGGAACCCTTTCGTACGAAAAAGTACATAAACACATATTGAGTGACACGTCGGAGGTTCGCTTGTTACGACGGAAAGGCGCGTGTCGTTGGCAGCATGGCGAACGTGATCCCGACCCCCGAACACCCCCCGTCCCCGCCCCTCCGCACCCCCCTGCCACCGCTGCTCGCCCGGATGAGCCGACGGCCGTCCGGGCTGGTCGCCGGTCTCGTGGGCGGCGCGGTCGCGGCGGGGCTGGGGCTGGGGCTCTTCGCGGTGCTGGCCACGGTGCTGTGGATCACCTCGCCGTATCCCGACAGCGGACCCGGCGCGGCGCTGCACGTCGCCGCCGCGCTGTGGCTGCTGGCGCACGGCGCCGACCTGGTCCGCGTCGACACCCTCTCCGGCGTGCCCGCCCCGGTCGGCGTCACCCCGCTGCTGCTGCTGGCGCTGCCGGTGTGGCTGGTGCACCGGGCGGCACGGGACGCGGTGGACGGCGACGACGAGGGCGCCCCCGCCGTGCCGGTCTCCGGCGGTACGGCGTGGGCGGGCGTCGTCCTCGGCTACCTCACCGTCGGCGGCGCCGCCCTGCTCTACGCGGTGGGCGGCGACCTGCGGCCCTCGTGGCGGTGGACCGTCGCCCTGCTGCCGCTGCTCGCCATGGGTGCGGCGGCGTCCGGGGTGTGGACGGCGTACGGCCGCCCCCGGCACCCCGTGGACGGCGTGCTGGCGCGGGTGCCGCGCCGGGTACGGCGGCGGCTTCTCGGCGCGGCGGCGCGCGAGCGGTTCGCGGCGGCGGTGCGGGGCGCGGGCGCCGGCATCGTGGCGTACGGCGGCGGCGGGGCGCTGCTGGTGGCGGTGTCGCTGGTGTGGCACGGCGGGGCGACGCGGACGGCGTTCCTCCAGCTGACGGAGGGCCTGTCCGGCCGGTTCGCGGTGCTGCTGCTCTGTCTCGCGCTGGTGCCGAACGCGGCCGTGTGGGGCGCCGCCTACGCCCTCGGCCCCGGGTTCTGTCTCGGCGTCGGCCGGGTCACCAGCCCGCTGGCCGCCGCCCCGGCCCCCCTGCTGCCGCCGTTCCCGCTGCTGGCGGCGGTACCGGGGGAGGGGGCTGGGACGCCGTTGCGGTGGGCGGTGCTGGCGGTACCGGTGCTGAGCGGGATGACGGTGGGGTGGTTCGTGGCGGGGGTGGCCGCCCCGCGTGGCGGTGACCGCACGGCCGCCTGGCGGCCCGGCCGGACCGTGACCGCCACCGTCCTGGCCGCGCTGCTCTGCGCGACCGGCATGTCCGCCCTCGCCGCCTTCGCGGGCGGCCCCCTGGGCGTGGCCGCCCTGGCCCGTTTCGGCCCCGTGTGGTGGCAGGTGGGCGCCGCGACCCTGCTGTGGACGGCCGCGGTGGCGGCACCGGTGGCGGCGGGGGTACGGGCCTGGCGCTGCCGCGAGCCCAAGAAGGCCCCGGCGCCGCCCTCACCGGCGGTGGCTGAGCCCCGGGAACCCCAGGAGCCCAAGAAACCCCAGGAGTCCAAGAGACCAAAGGAGTCCAAGAAACCAAAGAAGTCGAAGGAACCCCAGGAGTCCAAGAAACCAAAGAAACCGAAGGAGCCCAAGGAGCCCAAGGAGCCCAAGGGGCCCCAACCGTCCCAGAGGACGCCTACGGAGTCCCAGGAGCGACGGCGTTGGCGTGTGCGGCGGCAGCCGACGGAGGCTGAGGAGGGGCGGAGCGAGCCGTCCGACGCCGTGCGGGCGGACGACACGGCGCCCGGCCGCAAGCGCTGGCGGCGCCGGAGCGTGGCCGGAACACCCGCGGCGGACGGGCAGGAGAAGGAGCGGGATCAGGCCCGGAGTCAGGACGAGGAGGCCGCCGAGGCCACCCCCAGGACGAGCCGCACCGCCGCCCTCGCCGCCTGGTTCGGCTTCGCCCGGAAGCACGCCCACCCCGATCCCGAGCGACCCGACCCCCCACTGACCCCGTGAACAGGGACCGGCTCAGCCCTCCGTGCCCAACACCCCCCGCAACTCCTCCGGCAGCAGCTTGCTGCACGCCTGGCGGGCCTCGTTGGTGAGGGCGTCGCTGCGGCAGGTGTAGTAGTCGCGGTAGACGAGTTGGGCGGTGAAGGACGCCGCGACCAGGGCCAGCGCCAGCGACGCCGTGACCAGGCCGCTGATCGCCGCGGCGGACTGCGGACGGCCCGGGGCCGGCGTCCCGGCGGCCGGGGCGTCCGGGTCGGCGTTGCGCGGCCTGGCGCGCAGGGCGCTGATGCCCCAGTACAGGGCGAGCGCGCCCAGCAGCAGCGCCGCGTACGGCCAGCTGAAGAGGGCGAAGAAGAAGGCCCACATACCGCCCAGCAGCGAGTACCGCGCACGGCGCTGGGCCGGGTCGGTCGGGTCCCAGCGCATGTTGCCCGGGCCCGGGCCGTTGCCGCCGGAGCCCTCGGGGGAGCTGCCGGGCCGCTCGCCGAACCCGCCGCCCTGGGAGCGGCCGGGCTGCCGGTCGCTCCAGCGGCTGCCCCACGGAGAGCGACCGCCGCGCTCGGAGTCCCCGGACTCGTCGGAGCCCTCGTCGGAACCGGTCGGCCGACGCGGCTGCCAGGGCCGGTCGGGCGTGCCCTCCGGCGGCGGCGCGAAGGGGTTGTCGTCCTGACCAGCCCCGCGCTGGTCACCCCGCTGGTCACCCTCGGACGCGTCGGGCGGCGAGGCGGGGCGCTCCCGCAGCGCCACCACGCCGCTGCGCGCCCCTCCCGGCACCGACTGCGGGGGGAGCGTGAGGAGTCGCGGGCTGCGGTCCGGCATCAAATGAGCGTCTTCCCTTAGGCGATACGGCTGTCTGCGGTGAGCTGTCACCAGGAGAACGCGCCGACCCCCGGCCACGTTCCCGAACCCACTCCTCCCAGACGCTACCTTCCGGCCACGCCCCCGTCCCGTGGGGGCCGCCCGGTGTGCCGGTATCGTTGCTGACGGTCGGCCGCTTCGTACACTTCCCCGTATCGAGGGGCGCGAAGCATTCGTACGACTATACAAAAACGCTTCCCCGAGAAAGGGCCCCAGCGTGGCCGCCAAGCCCGTGGCCAGGAGTGCCAGGCGCCTCGTCGTGCTGGTCTCCGGATCCGGCACCAACCTCCAGGCGCTGCTCGACGCCATCGCCACCACCGGTGCCGACGCCTACGGCGCCGAGATCGTGGCCGTAGGCGCCGACCGCGACGGCATCGAAGGGCTCGCGCGGGCCGAACGCGCGGGGCTGCCGACCTTCGTGTGCCGGGTCAGGGACTTCGCCACCCGGGACGAGTGGGACGCCGCCCTCACCGACGCGGTCGCGGCGCACGCACCCGACCTCGTGGTCTCCGCGGGGTTCATGAAGATCGTCGGCAAGGAGTTCCTGGCCCGGTTCGGGGGGCGGTTCGTCAACACGCACCCGGCCCTGCTGCCCAGTTTTCCCGGCGCCCACGGCGTCCGTGACGCGCTCGCGTACGGCGCCAAGGTCACCGGCTGCACCGTCCACTTCGTCGACGACGGCGTCGACACCGGGCCGATCATCGCGCAGGGCGTGGTGGAGGTCCGGGACGAGGACCACCAGGACGAGGGTGCCGCTCTGCACGAGCGCATCAAGGAAGTCGAGCGAAGGCTGCTCGTCGAGGTCGTGGGGCGGCTCGCCCGCAACGGCTATCGCATTGAGGGACGAAAGGTAGTTATCCAGTGACCGCCGAGAGCAACGGGAGCACCCAGCGGCCGATCCGGCGCGCGCTCGTCAGTGTCTACGACAAGACGGGCCTCGAAGACCTCGCCCGCGGCCTGCACGAGGCGGGCGTGGAACTGGTCTCCACCGGGTCCACCGCGGGCCGCATCGCCGCCGCCGGTGTCCCCGTCACCAAGGTCGAGGAGCTGACCGGCTTCCCCGAGTGCCTGGACGGCCGGGTCAAGACCCTGCACCCCCGGGTCCACGCGGGCATCCTCGCCGACCTGCGGCTGGCCGAGCACCAGCGCCAGCTCAAGGAGCTTGAGGTCGAGCCGTTCGACCTGGTCGTCGTCAACCTCTACCCGTTCCGGGAGACCGTCGCCTCGGGCGCCTCGCCCGACGAGTGCGTGGAGCAGATCGACATCGGCGGCCCGTCGATGGTCCGCGCCGCGGCGAAGAACCACCCGTCCGTCGCCGTCGTCACCAGCCCCGACCGGTACGCCGACGTGCTCGGGGCCGTCCGCGCGGGCGGCTTCGACCTCGCCACCCGCAAGCGTCTCGCCGCGGAGGCGTTCCGGCACACGGCGGCGTACGACGTCGCGGTGGCCGGCTGGTTCGCCAGCGAGTACGCGCCCGTGGACGACTCCTCCTTCCCCGACTTCCTCGGCGCCACCTGGGAGCGGAGCAACACCCTCCGCTACGGCGAGAACCCGCACCAGCCCGCCGCGCTCTACGTCGACGGCACCGGCGGCCTCGCCCAGGCCGAGCAGCTGCACGGCAAGGAGATGTCGTACAACAACTACACGGACACGGACGCCGCCCGCCGTGCCGCGTACGACCACGGTGAGCCCTGCGTCGCGATCATCAAGCACGCCAACCCGTGCGGGATCGCCGTCGGCGCGGACGTCGCCGAGGCGCACCGCAAGGCCCACGCGTGCGACCCGCTCTCCGCGTTCGGCGGCGTGATCGCGGTCAACCGGCCGGTCAGCAAGGAGATGGCCGAGCAGGTCGCCGAGATCTTCACCGAGGTCATCGTGGCGCCCGACTACGAGGAGGGCGCCCTCGACGCCCTCACCAAGAAGAAGAACCTCCGCGTCCTGCGCTGCCCCGAGGGCCCCGGCAACCCGGTCGAGGTCAAGCCCGTCGACGGCGGCGCCCTCCTCCAGGTCACCGACCGCCTCCAGGCCAGCGGCGACGACCCCGCGAACTGGACCCTCGCCACCGGCGAGGCGCTGGGGGCCGACGAGTTGGCCGAGCTGGCGTTCGCCTGGAAGGCGTGCCGCGCGGTGAAGTCCAACGCCATCCTGCTCGCCAAGGACGGCGCCTCCGTCGGCGTCGGCATGGGCCAGGTCAACCGCGTCGACTCCGCGCGGCTCGCCGTCGAGCGGGCGGGCGCCGAGCGCGCGCGGGGCGCCTACGCGGCCTCCGACGCGTTCTTCCCCTTCCCGGACGGCCTGGAGATCCTCACCGGGGCCGGGGTCAGGGCGGTCGTCCAGCCGGGCGGCTCGGTCCGTGACGAACTCGTCGTGGAGGCCGCGAAGAAGGCGGGCGTCACGATGTACTTCACGGGGACGCGGCACTTCTTCCACTGACGGCGGACCGGCCGGCCCCCGTCAACGGGGGCCGGCGCAGTACTCGGTGAGGACGGAGAGGTCGTCCTCGCGGGCCAGGTTGAAGCGGAGGGCCAGGGAGACCAGGGACTCCCGCCTGCCGTGGTGCGGGCGGGCGGACTCCAGGGGGTCGTGGTCCGGGCGCAGCCGCAGCTTCAGGGCGAGGTAGTCGATGTTCCAGTGGACCGCCGTACGGCTGACCGTCGGCCACGTCGGGCGCAGACGCTCCACCAACTCCTCCACGGCGGGCAGCGGAGCGTGCGGCGCGCCGCGCAGGCGGGGTTCGCACAGGGCGACCAGGACGGCGAAGTAGCGCTTCGTGCGGTCCAGGCTGAACGCCGGTGCCGTGGGCGAGCTGGTCAGCCCGTGCCGGGCGGCGCTGCGGAAGGTGTGCCGGGGCGCCCAGACGTCGATCGGTATCAGGTCACCGCCCGCCAGCAGCACCAGCCGCCCGAACTCGAACGGTACCGGCGCCTCCACCCGGCCCGGCGCGATCTTGACGTGCTCACCCGCGCCCTCCGGGTTCTCGACGACGTACGTGTGGTCGTCGCTGAGGTTGCTCAGTAACCAGTAGGTGCCGTTCGCGGTGATCTCCCCCGCGCGGGGCAGCACGCCCGGGTGCGGGATGGTCAGGCCTCCCGGTGTCCGCGCGCTGCCGAAGGGCAGCCGTTCGCCGCTGGTGAGGTGGATGTGGTCGTGGGTGGCGGCATGTTTCGGTGGTACGACGATGATGCTGTACATGGCTGAAGCGCCTTCTCTCACGCCTGGTGGACCGCGATGGTGGCCGTGCCCCAGCGGGCGGTACGTTCCCCTGGGTACTGGTTGCCGACGAGGAGCGGGTGTCCGTCGGGGCTCAGGTGACGCCCGTGACGGTGCTCCGGGGCTGCGTCGCCCTCGCCGGTCTCGGGGGAATGTCGATGGCCAAGGTGGGGTCCTCGGGTGGGGGGTGTGAGGGGGGCTCTGTGCGGTCTCACAATTGCCCCCGGACGTGCTACCGGTCCATGCTGTTGCGGCTGAGTGCAAATGCTGAGTTCAACGGGGGAACAAGGTGCTGCGCATCCATTTCAGTGAGCTCGACCTTGCCAGAACCCGGCTCGCCGCGACCTCCGACCCACTCTGGGAGATCGCGGGGAGCCTGCACCGGTTCCAGTCCCGCAAGGGCCGTTGGGCGTACGCGGGATGGTTCCGCTCCGCCCGGCTGCAACTGCACCGCAGGGGACTGGAACGCGCCGTGCGGAACGTGCTGCTGCCGCTCTACCCGAGGGCCACGTACTTCCCGGACTTCCTGACGCCGGTCGGCACGGACGGCAGCATCGAGGCCGGGGCGGAGCTGATCCTCGCCACTCCCGGACGCCGGATCCGGCACGAGATGGCCCTGCTGGACCAGGCCGTGGGCGCCCCCGCCTGGGTGGGCCAACTCGCCGACCTGGGCACCCGCAAGGAGTTCGTACGGCTGCTGCGCGACTACCACGAGGCCGTCGTGGCGCCCTACCAGGACCACGTGCGGGCCCGTGTCGACGCGGAACGCGCGGCGCGCTGCCGGGCCCTGCTGGACGGCGGGGTGGAGGGGCTGCTGGCCTCCCTGGGGCAGGGGTCCGGGATGCGGTGGCGGCCCCCGGTGCTGGAGGCCAGCTACCCCGAGGACCGGGACCTGCACCTCAACGGCCGTGGACTGACGCTCGTCCCCTCCTACTTCACCTGGGGCCAGCCCGTCAGCTTCGCGGATCCCGAGCTGCCGCCGGTGCTGTGGTACCCGCTGCTCGACGAGCACCGCTCGCCGCAGGCGGACACCGACAGCTCCGGCAGGTCCCTGGTCGCGCTGCTCGGGCGTACCCGGGCCGCCGCCCTGCACGCCGCCGCCTCCGGTGCGACGACCGGTGAACTCGCCCGCGCCGCGGGGGTGTCGGCGTCCTCGGCCAGCCGGCACGCCACCGCCCTGCGCGACGCGGGCCTGATCACCAGCGTCCGCGAGGGGGCCCAGGTGCTGCACACCCTGACGCCCGCGGGGGCGTCGGTGCTGCGGGCGGCGGGGGAGCGGGGCTGAGGGGAACGCGTGAGGGCCGTGTCCCCCGGGTGCGGGTGGGACACGGCCCCGGCGGTGGGTCTAGTTCTGGATGACCATCGTGCTCGCGGCCTTGTCGTGCCAGCCCTGCTGGCGGCCCGACTTGTCCCAGAAGGGGGACAGGTAGACGAGCAACTGCCCGATGCCGCAGGCGAAGCTGCCCACGATCGGGATGATCCAGCGGATGAACGACGAGCCCAGGCCGATCTTCTGGCCGGTGTTGACGTTCACCACCCGGATGCCCACGGCCAGCTTGCCGAGGGTGCCGCCGAGCAGGGCGGTGAGCAGCCACTCGTAGAGCAGGCCGATGGCCGCCATGATGACGAACACCACCATCATCGAGGCGACGAGGTCACCGAAGCCGTCTTCCACGCACGCCTCGTAGGCGGCGGAGCCGGTGGGCTGGTCGCAGTCGTTGATGGCGGACGCCGAGCCGGCGAGCCCGAGCAGGCCGAGGACGAAGTAGATGACGAGGAACGCGACGCCGTCCAGCAGTCGGGCGCCGAAGCGGCGGCCCATCGACGCCACCCGCGGCATACCGGGCATACCGCCCGGGACGCCGGGGGCGCCGGCCGGGTAGGACGGGTAGCCGCCGTAGCCGCCGCCCTGCGGGGGGACGCCCGGGGCCTGCGGGTAGCCGTAGCCGGGCGGCTGCTGGCCCGGGTAGCCGTACCCCGGCTGCTGCGGCTGCTGCGGCTGCTCGCCGTACGGGTTGTTGGGGGAGCCGAAACTCATGGGCGACATTCCTTCGTGCAGGGGCGGGGACGACGCGGGTCGACACGAGGAACGTCACGAACATCACGAGTGGTCACGATGTGAGCGGTTTGCCCCCCGAACATGAACCGCGGTATTGCGCCGCTCATCGTTCTTCAGGCTGCCTGAATTTGTCCAGTCGCATTCAGTTTGTGTTGTGCAAGTGCAATCTCCTGATCGCTTGGTGATCAACGGGCGCGATTGGTCCCCAGGGGCGGTTATCCGCGAGGATGGGGGCATGACTGCCCAGATTCTCGATGGCAAGGCCACCGCAGCCGCGATCAAGTCCGATCTGACCGCCCGCGTGGCGGCGCTGAAGGAGAAGGGCGTCACGCCCGGCCTCGGCACCATCCTCGTCGGGGACGACCCCGGCAGCCAGAAGTACGTCGCCGGGAAGCACCGCGACTGCGCCCAGGTCGGCATCGCCTCCATCCAGCGCGAACTGCCGGGCACGGCGACGCAGGAGGAGATCGAGGCGGTCGTACGCGAACTGAACGAGGACCCGGCGTGCACCGGCTACATCGTCCAGCTCCCGCTGCCCCGCGGCATCGACGAGAACCGCGTCCTGGAGCTGATGGACCCCGACAAGGACGCCGACGGCCTGCACCCGATGAACCTCGGCCGCCTGGTCCTCAACGAGCCCGCGCCGCTGCCCTGCACCCCCAACGGCATCCTCACCCTGCTGCGCCGCCACGGCGTCGAGATCAAGGGCGCGGAGGTCGTGGTCGTCGGCCGGGGGGTGACCATCGGGCGCCCGATGCCGCTGCTGCTGACCCGGCGCAGCGAGAACGCCACGGTGACGCAGTGCCACACCGGCACCCGGGACCTCGCCTCGCACCTGCGCCGCGCGGACATCGTCATCGCCGCGGCGGGCTCCGCCCACCTGGTGCGGGCCGAGGACGTCAAGCCGGGCGCCGCGGTCCTCGACGTCGGGGTCTCCCGCAGTGCCGAGGGCAAGATCGTCGGCGATGTCCACCCCGACGTCGCCGAGGTCGCCGGGTGGATCTCCCCCAACCCCGGCGGCGTGGGCCCGATGACCCGGGCCCAGCTCCTGGTCAACGTGGTCGAGGCGGCGGAACGCAGTGTCGGCTGAGAGGGCGGGGGCGAAGGCTGAGGCCGACGGCGCCGAGGCCGTCGTAGCCGCCGAGGCAGCGGGGAGTGCCGCCGGGCCCGGGGAGACCGAAGGGCCGGACGAGCCCCAGGGCGCCGACGGGTCGGGCGGGTCTGCGGGGGCCGCCGGATCCCACCGGGCCACCGACCCCGCTGAAGCCGACGACTCCGAGCTGACCGTCCGCGACCCCATCAGCGTCCCCGACGCGGAGGGCAGGCCGCGTCGGGTCACCCGGCGGTTCCCGCTGTTCACCCGGGACACCGCCCGGCCCGAGGGCGGCGGCCGGGCCGCGTCCGGTGCCGCCCCGGCGCCCGCCCGGCAGTGGCCGACGCTGCTGGTGCTGGGCGTGGTCGGCGCGGGCCTGCTGCTCACCGCCCTGGACCAGTTCCGGTACGGGACGATGCTGATCGGCGTCGCCCTGCTCGGCGGCGCCGCCCTGCGCTGGCTGCTGCCCGGCGTCGGAATGCTCGCGGTGCGCTCCCGCTTCACCGACATCGCCACCTACGGCGTCCTCGGCCTGACGATCGTCCTGCTGGCGATGATGGTGCAGCCGAACCCCCTGCTGGAGATCCCGTTCCTCAAGGACACCCTGCACTTCACCGTCAGCAGCTAGTGCCGTGACCGGAAAGGTTCACCGGCTCGCGGCGCGGCGCCCGGCACGGCACCTCGCCGCGTTGTCGCATCACCCGAGTACATCCAGTACGCGGGCGATGCTCCGCCTTGCGATGCACCGCACCGGACGCCGCGAGCCTCTCGGCAAACCTTTCCGGTCACGGCACTAGGGCCGCGGCGGGCGACGTCTGCCCGTCAGGGAGCGGCGTCCGGTGCAGGCTCGCGGCGTGCCGGGCGTCGCCACGGGGCGAACGTCGCACGCCGGGCCCTGCGCGGACGCGGCGACCCGTCCCCTCCCCCGGGCCAAGGGACGGGCCGCCGCCGCGGTCCACACTTCCGTGAGCGGAGCGGGGTGTTCAACGCCTGTCCGTGCGCTGTGGCACGGAAGTGACCGTTCCGCTACGGTGTCCGCGACCTGCCACAACGCCCTGGAACGACCGTGGCGCGCTTGCGCGTCAGGGGCAGGGAGACCACCGGTGCCCCCGAGGTCACCGGGGTGTGTCCGTGGTGTCGCCGTATCGGCAGGTTGGCGCGGGCGGGTGGGCCCGTGGCCCGGCAACGGGGATCCTGACCCCGCGCCTCCCCGGGGGGCCGGGGGCCGCGCGGCGACAACCAGCACGTAGCGGGGGGAAGAGGGGGGAAGCGATGCCTCGTTGGAAGGACCTGCCGGAGGAACTCGATCCGCAGATCAGGGAGTTCACCAGCCAGCTGCGCCGACTGGTGGACCGCAGCGGGCTGAGCGTCGCGGCGGTCGCCGACCAGACCGGCTACAGCAAGACGTCCTGGGAGCGTTACCTGGGCGGTCGGCCGCTCGCGCCGAAGGGCGCCGTCGTCGCCCTCGCCGAGGTCACCGGCACCAACCCCGTGCACCTCACCACCATGTGGGAGCTGGCCGAACGGGCCTGGAGCCGTTCGGAGATGCGTCGCGACCTGACCATGGAGGCCATGAAGATCTCGCAGGCGCGCGCCGCGCTCGGCGAGTTCGGCCCCTCCCCGGCGGGCGCCGGGAACAAGTCGGCCCGCAAGGGCGGCCACGCGACGGCCACCCCCGGGATCGCGGGGCGGCCCGCGGGCGTCGTCCCGACGGTCCCGGCCCAGCCCACCGCCCCCGACGCGGACGCGGCCCCGAGCCGCCCCAACTCCTGGGGCGTCGCCGGGTACACCGGACCGGCTCCGATGGGCCCGCGCAGGAAGGTGCCGGTGTCGACTCCCGCGACCGCGCCGACGCCGGTGCCGACGCCGGGGGCGTTCGGCCCTCCGCCGGGCGGCACCCCCGCGGCGGCCCGGCGCCCTGGCTCGGGCAGGGGGCGGCGCCTCGGTCTCGTCCTCGCCAGCGGCGTCGGCGTGCTGGGCGTGGCCGTCGCCGCCTATCTGCTCGCCAGCCGTGGCGGCGACTCCGACGGGGCCGCTTCCGCCCCCTCGCCCACCCCCACCGCCACCGCCGAGGTCAAGCTGCCGCCCGGCGTGCGGTGCGTCGGGGAGGGCTGCACCGGCAAGGACGCGGAGGAGACGGGGTGCGGCGGCGACCTGGCCGCGACCGCCCGGACCGTCACCGTGGGCACCACGGTGGTGGAGGTGCGGTACAGCGAGACCTGCGGTGCCGCGTGGGGCCGTATCAGCCAGGCCGTGCCGGGCGACGCCGTGCGGGTGACCGCGGGCGGCGCCACGCAGGACGGGTCCGTCACGGTGGCCGGGGACACCGACGCGTACACCCCGATGGTCGCCGTCCGGAAGGCCGCCGACGCGGTGGTGTGCGCGACGCTGGCCTCGGGTGAGGCGGGCTGCACGCGGTAAGCCCACAACCGCCGCACCCAGTGGGCCCGCAGGCCCGCGGGCGGGCGGTGGGAAAACCCGGGCCGCGGCAGGCATGGCCCCGCCCATCGCGGGCACGCGAACCGTACCCCCCACGGGAGTCCGGCGGAGTCGGTACCCCCACAGGCGGCCGTTCTCGTCTTTCCTCTCCCGGACGAGCGGCCGCCGCCCCTTTCCCGCGGGGGTACGCCCTCTGTGGGACGGGCCACACCGGGGCGGCCGTGCGGGATGGCGGAGGCGCGGTAGCCTGACCGCCGAGAGATCTCTTGACGCCAAGAGATCGATCATCCGGATACCGGGGCAGGGACGCCCCACCGCCAGCTGTCATACGGAGAACGCCATGACCCGCACTCCCGTGAACGTCACCGTCACCGGCGCGGCCGGCCAGATCGGTTACGCCCTGCTCTTCCGCATCGCCTCCGGCCAGCTGCTCGGCGCGGACGTGCCGGTCCGCCTGCGCCTCCTGGAGATCACCCCGGCCCTGAAGGCCGCCGAGGGCACCGCGATGGAACTGGACGACTGCGCGTTCCCGCTGCTCCAGTCCATCGACATCAGCGACGACCCGAACGTGGCCTTCGACGGCGCCAACGTCGCCCTCCTCGTCGGCGCCCGCCCCCGCACCAAGGGCATGGAGCGCGGCGACCTGCTGGAGGCCAACGGCGGCATCTTCAAGCCGCAGGGCCAGGCCATCAACGCCCACGCCGCCGACGACGTCCGCGTCCTGGTCGTCGGCAACCCGGCCAACACCAACGCGCTGATCGCGCAGGCCGCCGCCCCGGACGTACCGGCGGAGCGGTTCACGGCGATGACGCGCCTGGACCACAACCGCGCCCTGACCCAGCTGGCGAAGAAGACGGGCGTCCCGGTCTCCGAGATCAGGAAGCTGACGATCTGGGGCAACCACTCCGCCACCCAGTACCCGGACATCTTCCACGCCACCGTCGCGGGCAAGAACGCCGCCGAGGTCGTCAACGACGAGAAGTGGCTCGCCGACGACTTCATCCCGACCGTCGCCAAGCGCGGCGCCGCCATCATCGAGGCCCGTGGCGCCTCGTCGGCCGCGTCCGCCGCCAACGCCGCCATCGACCACATCCACACCTGGGTCAACGGCACCGCCGACGGCGACTGGGTCTCCATGGGCATCCCGTCCGACGGTTCCTACGGCGTCCCGGAGGGGCTCATCTCCTCCTTCCCGGTGACCTGCGAGGGCGGCAAGTACGAGATCGTCCAGGGCCTGGAGGTCAACGACTTCTCCCGCGCCCGCATCGACGCCTCCGTCAAGGAGCTGGAGGAGGAGCGCGAGGCGGTCCGCGGCCTCGGCCTCATCTGACGCCTCCCGCGCGCAGGGTCCTCTCAGGCCCCGTCCCGGTCCGTCCGGGGCGGGGTCTCGCCATGAGCGGTCTCGTCGTGCGCGAGCCGCTTCTCGAACCAGTGCGCCCCGTAGACGTGGTCCGAGTACGCCGGGATCTCCCGGTACCCGCACGCCGCGTACATCGCCCGCGCCTCGGTCAGCGTCGCGTGCGTGTCGAGGCGTACGACGTCCAGGCCGCGGGCGCCCGCCTCCCGCTCCAGCTCCCCGAGGATCCGGCGGGCCAGGCCCAGACGGCGGGCGGTGGGCGCCACCCAGACGTGCTTGATCTCGCCGACGTCGGCCGCCAGCAGCCGCAGCGCCCCGCAGCCGACCGGCGCCCCCTCCTCGTACGCCACGAGGAAGGCGCCCGCGGCGCCCGACACCTCCGCGGCCCGCACCAGGTCGGACCGGTCGAAGCCCTCGGGGAACCGCGCGTCGATCTCGGCGGCGTAGGCGTCCAGACAGGCGCGGGCGTCGGCGTCGGCGGCGTCGACGGGGCGGACGGTGATCGCGGCGAGGCGCAGCAGCCGCCGGGCGGTGTCCATGGCCTCCGTCAGCCGGTCGCGCTGGGCCGGGGTCAGCCCCGCCAGCAGGCCCGCCACCAGGGCGTCGGAGCGCCGGTCCTGCTCCCCGACCTCCGCCCGCCCGGCCGGTGTCAGCGTGACCGTGCGCAGCCGCAGGTCGCGGGGGTCGGCGGCGAGGGTGACCAGGCCCTGCGCCTGGAGCGCCTTCGCCATCCGGCTCAGGTACCCGGCGTCCAGGCCGAGCCGGGCGCGCAGTTCGCGCAGGGAGACGCCCTGTTGGCCCTGTGGACCCCCGGCGATCTCGAACAGCAGCCGGGCCTCGCCCAGCGGGCGGTCCTGGCCGAGGTAGTGGTCGTCGAGGACGCCGATGCGGCGGGTGAGGTAGCGGTTGAAACAGCGGAAGGCCGCGATCTGCGCACGGCCGGGCGCGGAGGACTCCATGGTCCTTGACTTTAGTCAAGGAACCAGGGAGCGGAAGGTCAAAGGATGCGGACAGTGCCCCGCATCCGCCCTATGCTGATGCGCCGTCAACTGTCGTCACCTCGGGGGAGAGGCGTGACCACCGCGCACGTGCCACACCAGACCGACCCCGGGTCCGCCCTCGCGGACCCCCCGCCCATCCCGCCTTACGCCAGCGAGGCCACCCGGCTGCTGTGCGCGGGCGCCTACCTGGACCCCCGCTACCGGGACCGCGTCATCGACGAGCTGTACCTCGACGAACAGCGGATCGTGGCACCGTCCCTCGGCATCGACGCCGCCCGCGTCCTCGCCCACGCGCTGCGCGCCCGCAAGCAGGAACAGCTCTGGGCCGCCGCCGTCGTCGGACTGTGGATCGTGGGACTGCCGCTCAGCGGCTGGCTGCTCGCCGGAGTGCTCTACCCCAGCCTGCTGCTCGCCGTAGCGCCCTGGTTCCGGGGCCGTGCCGCCGAACCGCCGCTGTACCGCAGGGCCGCCGCCTTCCTCGCCCGCTGGTCGGGACGCGTCCTCTTCGCGTACTTCCTGCTCGTCGCCCTCGGGATCGCCTTCGGCGACGGCGCCGACGACTCCGGGGGGTACGACTCGTCGTACGACTCCTACGGTTACGGCGACCCCGAGACGTCGAGCCTGACGGACCTGGTACTGCCCTCCTCCGACGACCTCGCCGAGCTGATCGATCCCTGGCAGGCGTGGATGGCGCTCGGGGTGCTGGCGCTGATCGCGCTGTGCGTCGCCGCGCGGCGCGGCCAGTTCGCCCGCGCCCTCACCGCCGAACTCTCCCCTGAGCGCTTCCCGGACGCGGCCGGTGACCCCGCCGAACGGGCCGAGGGGCAGCGGTTCCGGCGGGTGATGCACCGCATCCGCGTGGAGCAGCACGCGCCGCTGGTGATGTACCACGAGGCCCGCCCGTTCTGCGGCGCGGGAGCCGCCTACGACACCTGGGTGCTCGCCGTCGAGCTCCGCCCCGACGAGGACGCCACCCAGCAGCCGCTCAGCAACCGGGCGATCCTGGAGCGGATCCGGCCGCTGCTCGAACAGCTCCGGGTGCCCGCCGAGTACGCCGGACCCGCCGTCCGCGACCGGCTGCGGCGGCTGGAGATCGACGAGTGCGTGTTCCTGCCCGCCGAGGGCCTGCTCCGGCGCGACCAGGCCCCCTACGGGCCCGAGGAGTTCGAGCAGCACCGCGCTCGCGCGGTCGAGGAGGGCGGCGAGAAGCGGCGGCACTTCCTGCGCGTCCGCGTCGGTGGCTGGGAGGAGGAACTGGTCGTCACCGTCTTCGTCCGCATCCACACCCAGGGCCGGATGCTCATGCTGGAGATCGCCCCGCACGTGCTGACCCCGGTCCGCGCGGACTTCAAGGACGCCGACCGCGCCGCCCACCGGCTCCGGCACGACAACGTCGTCGGCAAGGCGCTGACGGCCGTGGTGCTGACACCCCGTTCGCTGGGCCTGTCCCTGGTCACCCTCGGCCGCGGGGTCCGCTACGGCTGGCGGCTGCTGACCGGCGGCCACGCGGTCGCGCTGCCCGACGGACCCGCCGTCTCCGTACGCGAACTGGCCTGCGTACCGGACGGTTCCACCTTCCAGGAGATGGACGTCGCCCGGTACCTGCGCACCGTCCAGGACCGCATCGGGCACGGCGTACGGCTGGCCCTCGCCGAGGCGGGGTACGAGACCGGCGAGTTCGTACAGAAGATCATCAACGTCAGCGAGGGCGCCGTACACATCGGCCGCGCCGACAACTCCTCCTTCGCCTTCGGCGACCACGCCAGCTCCTCCACCGTCAACAGCGGCCCCGAGCCGCAGAAGGGACCGGTCAGCGATGGCGGCAAGTGAGCCCCCGCCCCCGAACGTCCACATCGGCCGCGCCGACAACTCCGCGTTCGCCTTCGGCAGCCACGGCCATGCCGAGACCCACAACACCACCGTCCCGGCCAGCCGCGACGCCGACGCCGAGCAACTCCTCGAAGCGGTGAGGGAACTGCGCGCCGACCTCGCCCGGCTGCGGGAGAGCGAGCAGACCACGCGGCTGGACGCGGCCCTCGCGGAGACCGAGGAGGAGATCGACCGCACCGGTACGGCGGGGCAGTCCCGTCGGCAGCGGCTGCGGGAACTGCTGGAGGACGCCCAGTCCGTGCTGACGCTGTTCGCGTCGGCCGGCACGGTCGCCGGGCTGCTGGGGATGTGAGGGGTTCGCCATGAGCGGGGGACAGCGGTACTGGAACGAGGACGCCCAGCGGTGGGAGGACGGCGGTGAGACGGCGGGCCGGGCACCGACGGCACCGGTTTCGGCCCCGGTGACCCCGGCCCCGGTTTCGGCCCCGGTGCCCCCGGCACCGGTAGCTCCGGCTCCGGTGACCCCGGCTCCGGTAGCTCCGGCCCCGGTAGCTCCGGCTCCGGCAAACCCGGCCCCGGTGACGCCGCCACCACCGGTGCCCGTCGTCCCGCCATCGACCGTACCGCCGTCCGTGCCGCCCCCGGACTTCGCGCCCGGGGGCGGCTGGTCGAGCCCCGAGCTGCCCCAGCGGGGCGGCGGCGGGCTCGGGCTGAGCCGCAGGACGCTGTGGACGGTGCTGGGCGGCGCGGCCGTCGCCGGGGCCGCCGTGGCGCTGGTGCTGACGCTGGTCGTCGGAGACGGCAACGGGGGCGCGGACGCGGACGGCAAGGGGAAGGCGAGCGGGGCCGCGGGAGCGACCTCGGAGAGCACCGCCCCGGTGTCGGAGCCACCGCCCGGCGGTGACGCCTCACCGGCGGACGGCGAGGCGTCGCCCCCGGAGGAGTCGCCGTCGCCCTCCGCCACGGTCGACGTGCCCGCCGGGTACGAGCTGTACGACGACGCCGAGGGCTTCACCATCGCCCGGCCCGTGGGCTGGACCCGGGAAGCGGTGGACTCCCAGTACGGCATGGACATCGTCAACTACCGCAGCGCCGACGGCGAGCTGCGGCTCCAGGTGTTCCAGGTGGCGGAGAGTTCCCCCGAGGCGTCCTTCGAGCTGTTCCTCTCCGACGACACCCCGAAGGCCGACGGCTTCGAGGAACTCTCCCTGGAGCGGGTGAGCGAGGCGGGCTCCCGGCTGGAGTACCTCGCCGACGCCATCAAGGGCGAACCCGACGCCGGCCCCTGGCACGTCGTCGACGAACGCTTCGTGGCCGCCGACGGCAACCTGTACGCCGTCGCCGCCTACGGCCCCGACGCCGACGGCCGCGAGGACGAGCGGGAGATGCTGCGCACGGCGCTCGGCTACTTCTGCCCGCCCCACTACGCGTGCGACTAGGACGTGCCGCGAACGTCCCGCCAGACGCCGCTCGGCCCGCCCTGCGGGCGGACGACGGGACTTTCGCGACGCGCCCCAGCTCCGTGGCTGTCAGCGCCGCTCAGGGGCGGCGCTGGCCGTCCGGCTGGTAGTGCCCCGGCGCGCGGCGGCAGGTCACGCCGAACCGGTTCCAGGCGTTGATCACCGTGATCGAGGCGATGAGGCGGGCCAGCTCCTCCTCCGGGAAGTGCTTGGCCGCCCGCGCGTACACCTCGTCGGGCACGAAACCGTCCGTCAGGACCGTGACCGCGTCGGTCAGCTCCAGGGCGGCCAGCTCCCGTTCGGTGTAGAAGTGCGGCGACTCCTCCCAGGCGCTGAGCTGGATGAGCCGCTCCGCGCTCTCCCCCGCGGCCAGCGCGTCCTTGCTGTGCATGTCGAGGCAGAGCGCGCAGCGGTTCAGCTGCGAGGCGCGGACCTTCACCAGTTCGAGGAGCGTGCGGTCCAGCCCCTGCTGGCTGGCGGCGTCGAGGCGGACCATCGCCTTGTAGACGTCCGGGGCCAGGGCGGCCCAGTCGAGGCGGGAGGCGGGCTCGGGGGCGTAAGGGGTGTCGTCGGGGGTGGTCCGCGGCGCGGTCTCGCTGTTCGTCATGGCGTCGAGCGTAGGCAGCGGAAGGCCCAGGGGTATGGTCCATTTCCATGCCGGAACCATGGGCCACTTCGGGCGCCGCTTCGGGCGCTGCTTCGGATGGTGACGAGGGCGCCGACGGCGTCGGCATCGGGTTCGACCTGCATCTGGAACCCGCCGGTCCGGGGCTGCGCCGGGGTCTGACCGACGCGCTGCGGGAGGCCGTCCGCGGCGGCCGTCTCGCGCCGGGCACCCGGCTGCCCTCCTCCCGCTCCCTCGCCGCCGACCTGGGCATCGCCCGCAACACGGTGGCCGAGTCCTACGCCGACCTGGTGGCCGAGGGCTGGCTCACCGCCCGCCAGGGCTCCGGCACCCGGGTCGCCGACCGCGCGCTGCCGCCGACGCCGGACCGTCCGGCACCGCGGGGGCGTCCGCCCGGCGGACCCGCGTACAGCCTCGTCCCCGGCACCCCCGACCTCGCCTCCTTCCCGCGCGCCCCGTGGCTCCGGGCGGCCCGCCGCGCCCTGGCCGCCGCGCCCCACGACGCCCTCGGGTACGGCGACCCGCGCGGCCGTGCCGAACTGCGGACCGCGCTCGCCGCCTACCTCTCCCGGGCCCGCGGCGTACGCGCCGACCCCGACCGCGTCGTCATCTGCTCCGGCTTCGCGCACGGCGTCAGGCTGCTCGCGGAGGTGCTGCGCGCCCGCGGGCCAGGCGGCGCGCTGGCCGTGGAGTCCTACGGCCTCGACGTGCACTGGAACCTCGTGGAGCGGACGGGTCTGCGCACCCTCCCCCTCCCGCTCGACGACCACGGCACCCGCACCGACGCACCCCCGCCGGACGCGGCGGCCATGCTGCTCACCCCCGCGCACCAGTTCCCCCTCGGCGTGGCGCTGCGCCCCGAGCGCCGGGCGGCGGCGGTCGACTGGGCCCGCCGTACCGGCCGTCTCATCCTTGAGGATGACTACGACGGCGAGTTCCGTTACGACCGCCAGCCGATCGGCGCCCTCCAGGACCTCGCCCCGGACCACGTCGCCTATCTGGGCACCGCCAGCAAGTCCCTCGCCCCCGGACTGCGGCTGGGCTGGCTGGTGCTGCCGCCGTCCCTCGCCGCGGAGACGGTCCGGTGCCTCGGCGGCACGGCCCCGGGCGTCCTGGACCAGCTGACCCTCGCCGAGTTCCTCGTCTCCGGCGACTACGACCGCCACGTGCGCGCCGCCCGGCTGCGGTACCGGCGGCGCCGGGACGAGCTGGTCGGCGCGCTGGCCGAGCGGGCGCCCGAGGTCGAGGTCACGGGCATCGCGGCGGGACTGCACGCCGTCCTCCGGCTGCCGCCCGGCACGGAACAGGCCGTCGTACGCGCCGCCGCCTGGCACGGCCTGGCGGTCCACGGCCTGTCCCGCTACCGCCACCCCGCCACCCCCACGACGACCCGAGCCCCGGACGCCCTGGTCGTCGGCTACGCGACCCCGCCCGACCACGCGTGGGCGGGGACGCTGGAGGCGTTGTGCAGGGCGCTGCCGTAGCGGGCGGGGGTGGGGGTCAGCGGCTTGTGAACCACCAGACGGTGAGCTGAACGAGTCCGGCGCCGACGGCGTTGGCGGCGGCGCAGACGGTGGCGATGACGGCGAGGCGCGTAAGGCCCCGCCAGAACGGACGGTCGAACACGGCGGTCCCTCCCTGGACTTGTACGGACGACCCCGGCGGGTGCCGGGACGTGCTCCGTCGAGGAGGCCACTCCGGAATGTTTTCCGGATCGCGGTGCCCACCGGTCGCCGGACGGGCAAGCTGGTCGTGGAAGGGGCGCGGGGGCCGGGGAGCCTTTCCCGGACGGTTCCGGCCCGGACGTGACGGAAGGCGGGGGCCGTGGCCGAGCCGGACTCGACCGAGAGATGGGCGCGGGCCCTGCGCGAGCTGTGGCGGGCCGCCGGAGAGCCGACCGGCGGTGAGATCGAACGACAGGGCGGCCGCCAGCGCCCGCGGGTCAGGGTGACGTCGTCCTCGTGGAGCGAGTGGCGCAACGGCAAGAACGTCCCCGCGGACCCGGACGCCGCCCGCTTCCTGGTGACGTACCTACGCGCCCGTGCGCGCACGAGGACACCCTCCTACGTCGCCCCGGACGACGCGTGGTGGGAACGGACCTGGCGGAGCGCCCGAGCGGAACGGAGCGGCAAGGGCGGGCGCCCGGCCACGGCCCACCACACGCCGCCCGCCGAGCCGGTGCCGCGGGTCCGGGAGGGCGTGGTGCCGCGCGCGGCGGACTGCTTCCAGCAGCGGGAGGCCGCCGCCCGTCTCACGGCGGCGGTCGACGAGAGCGGGACGGTCGTGCTCACCCAGGTGCTGCTCGGCATGGGCGGTGTCGGCAAGACCCAGCTCGCCGCGGCACACGCGCGGCGTGCCTGGGCCGCCGGGACGCAGGTCCTGGTCTGGGTGAACGCCGCCACCCGCGACGGCATCGTCACCGCCTACGCCCGCACGGCACGGCGGCTCGGGCTGCCGCTGGCCGAACCGGACGATCCCGGCCTCGCCGCTGAGACGTTCCTGACCTGGGCGGAGACCACCGACCGGAGCTGGCTGGTCGTCCTCGACGACGTGCGGCGCCCGGCCGACGTCAACGGGCTGTGGCCCGTGGCCGACACCTCGGTGGGCGGACGGGTCGTCGTCACCACCCGGCTCCGCGAGGCCGCCCTGAGCGGTTCCGGCCGCCGTATCGTCGACATCGGCGTGTTCACCGCCGAGGAGGCCCGCGCCTACCTCACCGCCAAGCTCCCCGCGCCTCAGGACCCTTCCGAACTGGCCGCGCTCGCCGCCGATCTGGGACACCTGCCGATCTGGCTGGCACAGGCCGCGGCCTACATCGTCGACGACGGCAGCACCGTCCCCGCGTACCGGCGGCGGCTGGCGACCCAACTGCTGGCCCGCTCCGTCCCCGGCCCGGACTCGCTGCCGGACGACCACGAGCGGATCGCCAGCGCCACCTGGGAGCTGTCCATCGGCCACGCGGACCGCACCGACCCCGTGGGGCTGGCCCGGCCGCTGCTGCAACTGGCCGCCGTCCTGGACGGCGCGGGAATCCCGCAGACCGCGCTGACCAGCCCTCCCGCGCTGGACCACCTCACCGACTCCCGGCAGCGCGGGGCGGCGGGCTCCCCGGACCACCCGCGGAGGGGGGAGGAGACGGCGGTGGACGCCGCCGCGGTGGACCGGGCGCTGCGCGTGCTGCACCGGCACAGCCTCCTCGACCACGACCGCAACGCCACCCACCAGGAGGTCAGGGTCCACCAGCTCATCCAGCGCGCCACCCGCGAGAGCCTGGTCGCGGGCGGGGACGCGGGGCCGGAGTCTCTCACCCGACTGGTCCGCGCCGCGGCCGACAGCCTGCTGCACAGGTGGCCGGAGACCGCCCCGGGCGAGCTGGGCCCGGTCCTGCGCGCCAACGCCGCCGCGCTCCGCGACACCTCGGGAGCCGCCCTGTTCGCCAGGGACACCGGTGCCCACCCCGTGCTCACGCGCGCCATCACCGACCTGGGCCGGACCGGTCAGGTCGGCGCGGCCCTGACCGCCAGCCAGGGCCTCGCGGACGCCTGCCTGCGCCACCTCGGCCCCGAACACCGCAGTACCCTCGCCGCCCGCAACAACCTGGCGTACTGGCAGGGCGAGGCAGGGGACACGGCCGGGGCCAGCACCGCGTTCCAGGAACTGGTCTCGGACATGCTGCGGGTCCTGGGACCGGACGACCGCGACACGCTCAGCGCGCGGGGCAACCTCGCCCGCTGCCAGGGGCTGGCGGGAGACGCGGGCAAGGCCGCCGCCACGTTCGAGGAACTGCTCGCCGACACCCTGCGCGTGTACGGCCCCGACGCCCCGGAAACCCTCACCACCCGCAACAACCTGGCGTACTTCCGCGGACTGACCGGCGACGCGGCCGGGGCGGTGGCCGCCTACGAAGAACTCGTCTCCGACCATCTGCGGGTCCAGGGACCGGACGCCTACCTCACCCTGGTCAGCCGGATCAACCTGACCCGCTGGCGGGGCGAGGCCGGGATCACGGCGGATGCCGTTCCCGCCCACGAGACGCTGCTCGCGGACGTGGTCCGGGTGCTCGGTCCCGACGCCCCCGAGACCCTGATCACCCGGCGCAACCTGGCCTTCGCCCGGGGGACGGCGGGGGACACGGCGGGTGCCGCCGCCGAGCTGGAGGGGCTGTTGGCCGACCAGTCACGCGTCCTGGGCCCCGACCACCCGGACACCCTGACCACCCGGCACCACCTGGCGTCCTGGGCCGGTCAGAGCGGTGATCTCGCGGGCGCCGTCGCCGCTCTCAGAGCCCTCCTCCCCGACCGGCTGCGGGTACTCGGCGCCGACGCTCCCGACACCCTGGTCACCCGCAACAACCTGGCCTACTTCCTCGGCATGTCCGGGGACGCGGAAGGCGCCGCCGCCACGTTCCGGGAACTCCTGGACGACCGGCTGCGCATCCTCGGCCCCGACGCCCCGGACACCCTGACCACGCGCGCCAACCTGGCCGCGTTCCAGGCACTCACGGGGGACCGGGCGGGGGCCGTCGTGGCCCTGGAGGAGCTGCTGGCGGACCAGACGCGCGTCCTGGGTCCCGACCACACCGGCACCCTGTCCACCCGCAACAACCTGGCCCACTGGCTGGGGGAGGAAGGGGACGCCGCGGGGGCCGCCACGGCGTTGGCCGAACTCCACGCCGACATCGTGCGCGCCCACGGCCCCGACTCGCTGCTGGCCCTGAAGACCCGCAGCGGTCTCGGCCGTTGGCTGGGAGAGGCGGGCGACCAGACAGGCGCCGTCACCACTCTCGAAGCCCTCCTCGCCGACCAGGTCCGCATCCAGGGCCCCGACCACCCCGACACATCGGCCACCCGCGAGCAGCTTGAACGGTGGCGGGGGCGGGAGTGAGGGGCGCGTGGCACGGCTCCGCGCGTGCGGCCGGTACGACTCCGCGCGCGTGCGTCACGTCGTCGGGGGCCACCACTCGAACATCAGGATCGTGGCGTCGTCGCGCAGCCGGCTGCTCTGGGCGTCGAGGATGGAGTGGATCAGACGGCGCAGCACCTCGGGGGCGAGTTCGCCCGCGGCGGTCGCCCGGATGATGGAGTCGGCGAAGCGCCGCAGGCCGAACTCCTCGCCCTCGCGGGTGCGGGCCTCGGTGACGCCGTCGGTGTACATCAGCACCCGGTCGCCGGGTTCGAGGGTGACCTCGTGGGTCTGCCGGGGGCGGCCCGCGAGCAGGAACGGCAGGCCCATCGGCGGGTCCGGCTGGCGCGCCATCTCGTCGATCACCGGCAGCTCGTCCCGGATCAGCAGCGGCGCCGGATGCCCGCAGTTCATCCAGCGCGGCACGCCGGTCGCCAGGTCGAGCCGGGCGATCACCCCGGTGCAGAACTGGTCCGGCAGCCACGCCGCCAGCGCGTCGTCCACGCAGGTCACCGGCTCGGGCAGGTTCGCGCCGGTGCGCCGGGCGTTGCGGCAGGCGGCGAGGGACACCGCCGTCGTCAGGCCCGACGCGAGGTCGTGGCCCATGGCGTCGAGGACGGCCGTGTGCAGGGTGGTATCGGTCAGCGAGTGGTCGAAGGCGTCGCCGCCGATGTCGTAGGCCGGTTCCAGCACCGCCGTCGACACGACGTGGGCGGTGCCGATGGTGCGGGGCGGCAGGAACGCGCGCAGCATCTCGGCGGGCAGCTGCATCGGCTCGGTACGGGTCCTCCGTACGAAGGAGTCCTTGTACGCCCGTTTGGAGGTGATCGTTATGGCGAGCAGGGAGGCGAGGGCGCGGCCCCGGCACAGGACCACCGGCGTGAGCGCGGGCCCGTGCACGGCGAGCACGCCGAGCCGTTCGGCCCCGTCGAGGAGCGGGAACCAGGCGACCACGCCGCCCGTCTCCGACTCCTCCACCCGCAGCGCCTGGGTGCGGTAGCACCAGCCCGCCAGCGAACCGTCGATGGGCAGTGCGGCGGCGGTGTCCGTCATCTTCAGCAACCGGCGCTGCTGGAGGTCGGCGAGGTAGACGACGGAGTGCTGGAGGCCCAGGGCCGTGGAACAGCGCGCGATCACCGTGCCCAGGTCCAGGGCGAAGTTGGCCGCGTCGGCGAGGAACTCCTCCAACAGGCCGCCGTCGGGCACCGGCATCCCCACCTCGTCGCCTCCCTCCTTGCCGCGACTCGTCCCGCCTCGCGGTCTCACACCGGTGGGCGGACGGGGCGCGGTGGTCGGGGCCGTGTGGTGACCGGGACGGTGCGGGGTTCCGGAAGTCAGGGGGCCGGGGTGGGAACCGATCGGGGTCGGGCGGTGTACGAAGAGTGTGAGGACGCGGGAGGGGGGCCGCATCGTCGATGAGGCCGCGGTGATCGCACGTGTACGCGCCGGGGAGCCGGAGGCGTACGCGGAGCTGGTGCGCGCCCATACGGGCATCGCACTGCGGGCGGCCACGGCGCTCGGGGCGGGGGCGGACGCGGAGGACGTGGTGCAGCAGGCGTTCGTGAAGGCGTACTGCGCGCTGGGCCGGTTCAGGGACGGCTCGGCGTTCAAGCCGTGGCTGCTGTCGATCGTCGCCAACGAGGCGCGCAACACCGTGCGCACGGCGGCGCGGCAGCGCACGCTCGCGGGCCGTGAGGCGGCCTTCGCCGAGGCCGAGCCGTTGATACCGGAGTCCGCCGACCCGGCCGTCGCCACGCTGGAGACCGAGCGGCGTACGGCCCTGCTGGCGGCCCTGGAGAAGCTGAGCGAGGAGCACCGCCTGGTCGTCACCTACCGCTATCTGCTGGAGATGGACGAGCCCGAGACGGCCCAGGCCCTCGGCTGGCCCCGCGGCACGGTCAAGTCCCGCCTGAACCGCGCCCTGCGCAAGCTGGGCCGACTGCTGCCGGACTTCGAGCCCGGGACGGAGACGGGGGCAGGGGGTGAGGAAGATGCGTGAGCGGCGTGAGGGGCCGGAGTCGGGTGATCCGGAGCGCTCGGAGGGCTCCCGCTCCCGGCTGCCGGAGGAGCTGCGGGCGCTGGGGCGGTCGCTGGACCGGCCGGGGGACGCCGGGGCGGAGACGATGGCCGAGCGGGTGCTGGCCCGGATACTGGCCGAACAGCTGCCGGTGCCGGTGGCCGACCCGGCGGCGGCCGACCCGGCGGGAGCGGCCGGGGCGCGGCTGCGGGCGGCGCGGCGGTGGACGCGGACGCGGTGGCGTTCGCTGACGGCGGTCCTGTGCGGGCTGCTCACCGTGCTGGCGCTCACGCCCCCGGTGCGGGCCGAGGTCGTCGACTGGTTCGGCTTCGGCGGTGTCGAGGTGCGGTACGACCCGACGGCGCCGCCGCCGGCCCCCGCTGAGGTGCCCGGCTGCGGTCGGTCCGTGTCGCTGGCCCGGGCCGAGCGCGAGGCCGGGTTCCGGCCGCTGGTGCCGGGGGCGCTCGGCGCTCCCGACGCGGTCGCGGTGAGCCGGGAGCCGCGGGGGCGGTTCCTGGTGACGCTGTGCTGGCGGGAGCGGGGGCGCACGATACGGCTGGACGAGCATCCGGCCCACCTCGACATCGGCTTCGCCAAGACCGTGCGGGAGCAGCCGCAGTGGCTCCAGCTCGGCGACGGCCCGCCCGACCCGGCCCTGTGGTTCCCCCGCCCGCACCGGCTGGCCTACTGGCTGGTGGCCCCGGACGGCACCCGCTACACCCGCGAGACGCGCACGGCGGGCCCGACGCTGCTGTGGGGGCTGTGGAGCGACGCCCCGGTGACGCTCCGGCTGGAGGGCGTGCCCTCGAAGGAGCGGGCGGTGGAGATCGCCAGGTCGGTGCGGCGGCCGTAGCGGTCGAACTCCTGTGGCCGAGGTGGGAACCCCGAGGGGGCGGGCGGTGTACCAGAAGTGACAGGCGGCCCGCGGACGGGCCGCACGGGTTGGGGATCACTCGGCAGGGGGCCGTGATGGACATCGGCATGAGGCGACTGACGGCGGGCGGACTGGCGCTGGCGGTGACGTGGACGTTGCTGCTGCTGTGGGTGGCCCCGTCCGCGTCGGCCGGGGGACCGACCAGCGCGCTCGTGGTGTCACCGTGGAGCCAGGAGGCCGCCGGGCTGTACTACTCCGACGAGGAGTACGCCGCCCTGGACACGTTGCTCGACGGCGAGCCCGTGCCCGACGGCGCCGAACCCTCGGACGGCGAACTGGTCGAGGGGCGGCAGGTCACCGTCACCTGGCTGCTGCACGGCATAGAGCCCTGGCGCATCGACATGGTCCATCTGACCGCCGACGACGGGCTGGTGTGGATCCACACCTCGACCGACCCCGACCAGTGGACCGGCACCTGGCATCGCGCCGAACAGCCCGCGCGGCTGCGGTCCCTGTTCAAGGACCTCGGCGTGCTGGGCCCCGTGCAGGAGCCGACGGTGGCACCGAGCTACCCCCAGCGCACGGAGACCGCCGCGACCGGCTCCGCGGGGTCGGTCGGCGGGGAACCGACGGCCACCGCGTCGGTCGCCCCGGCCACCGCCGCCGCGTCGGGTGGCGGCGACGGAGGCTGGTGGTGGGCGCTCCCGGGTGCGGCTGCCGGTGCCGTGCTGGCGTTGCTGCTGCGCCCGCTCGCGCTGACGTGGCTGTCCACGTCCCGGCTCCGGGCGGAGCCGGGACCCCGGCAGGAGCTACGGGATGTCGACGCGTGAGCGGGACGCGGGCGCGAGGTGCGCGGGGCCAGCGGAGCCCGCTGACGGATCAGCCGAGGTCGATCTCCGGGTAGAGCGGGAAACCGGCGACCAGGTCGGTGGCGCGGCGGGAGATCTCGTCGGCGACCTTCGCGTCCAGGACGTGCTGCGCCTTGGACGGCGCGCCCTTGCTGGTGGTGCCGGGCTCGGTGGTGGTGAGGACCCGGTCGATGAGCCCGGCGACCTCGTCCATCTCGGCGGTGCCCAGGCCCCGGGTGGTGAGGGCGGGGGTGCCGATGCGGATGCCGGAGGTGTACCAGGCGCCGTTCGGGTCGGCTGGGATGGCGTTGCGGTTGGTGACGATGCCGGACTCCAGCAGCGCGGCCTCGGCCTGGCGGCCGGTGAGGCCGTAGGAGGTGGCGACGTCGATCAGGTTGAGGTGGTTGTCCGTGCCGCCCGTCACCAGGGTGGCGCCGCGCCGCATCAGACCCTCGGCGAGCGCGCGGGAGTTGTCCACGATGCGCTGGGCGTAGTCCCGGAAGGAGGGCTGGCGGGCCTCGGCGAGAGCGACGGCCTTGGCGGCCATGACGTGCGGCAGCGGGCCCCCCAGCACCATCGGGCAGCCCCGGTCCACCTGGTCTTTCAGGGAGTCGTCGCACAGGACCATGCCGCCGCGCGGGCCGCGCAGCGACTTGTGGGTGGTCGTGGTGACGATCTGGGCGTGCGGCACCGGGTCGAAGTCGCCGGTGAGGATCTTGCCCGCGACCAGACCGGCGAAGTGCGCCATGTCGACCATCAGCGTGGCGCCGACCTCGTCGGCGATCTCCCGCATCACGCGGAAGTTCACCAGCCGGGGGTAGGCGGAGTAACCGGCGACGATGATCAGCGGCTTGAACTCCCGCGCGGAGGCGCGCAGCGCGTCGTAGTCGATCAGGCCGGTGGCGGGGTCGGTGCCGTAGGAGCGCTGGTCGAACATCTTGCCGGAGATGTTCGGGCGGAAGCCGTGGGTGAGGTGGCCGCCCGCGTCCAGGGACATCCCGAGCATCCGCTGGTTGCCGAAGGCCCGGCGCAGCTCGGCCCAGTCCGTGTCGGAGAGGTCGTTGACCTGGCGGACGCCCGCCTTCTCCAGCGCGGGCGCCTCGACGCGCTGCGCGAGGACGGACCAGAAGGCCACGAGGTTGGCGTCGATACCGGAGTGCGGCTGGACGTAGGCGTGGCGGGCGCCGAAGAGTTCCCGGGCGTGCTCGGCGGCGAGGGACTCCACGGTGTCGACGTTGCGGCAGCCCGCGTAGAAGCGGCGGCCGATGGTGCCCTCGGCGTACTTGTCGCTGAACCAGTTGCCCATCGCCAGCAGGGTGGCCGGGGAGGCGTAGTTCTCGGAGGCGATCAGCTTGAGCATCTCGCGCTGGTCGCCGACCTCCTGGCCGATGGCGTCGGCGACGCGCGGCTCGACGGCGCGGATCACGTCGAGGGCGGCGCGGAAGGCGGTGGACTCGGAAGAGAGGGACTGGTCTGGCATGGTCGGCCTCCGGACGGCGTGGCTTGCGGCGTGGTCACGGTTCACGGTTCGGCCCAGGCGCACGGCACTCGCTCGCGCGGGCCGCTCCCCGATGGTCGGTCCCATCCCAGCGCGCCAGTCACGGCCCGTGGATCAGCCTACCGGGCACGTCGCGCGGGCCGGTTCTCCCGTCCAACATGCGAGCGTGGTGGGGAGGGGGTAGGCCTGGTGTGCCGACCCCCGTCCCGGACCACCTCGTGGAGCTGCCGTGACCGCTACGGAAGACCTCGTCGCCGCCGCCGAGGCGCACAGCGCGCACAACTACCACCCGCTGCCGGTGGTGGTGGCCGCCGCCGACGGGGCGTGGATGACGGACGTGGAGGGCCGCCGGTACCTGGATCTGCTGGCCGGTTACTCGGCGCTCAACTTCGGGCACGGCAACCGTCGGCTGCTCGACGCGGCGCGGGCCCAGCTGGAGCGGGTGACGCTGACGTCGCGGGCCTTCCACCACGACCGGTTCCCGGCGTTCTGCGCCCAGCTGGCCGAGCTGTGCGGCATGGAGATGGTGCTGCCGATGAACACCGGCGTGGAGGCGGTGGAGACGGCGGTGAAGACGGCACGCAAATGGGGGTACCGGATCAAGGGCGTGCCCGCGGAGATGGCGAAGATCGTGGTGGCGGGCGGCAACTTCCACGGCCGTACGACGACGGTGATCAGCTTCTCCACGGACCCGGAGGCCCGCGCCGACTACGGGCCGTACACGCCGGGCTTCCAGATCGTGCCGTACGGGGACCTGACGGCGATGCGGCAGGCGCTGACGGAGAACACGGTGGCGGTGCTGCTGGAGCCGATCCAGGGCGAGTCGGGGGTGGTCGTGCCGCCGGAGGGCTACCTCCCGGCGGTGCGGCGGCTGACCCGCGAGCGGAACGTGCTGTTCGTGGCGGACGAGATCCAGTCGGGCCTGGGCCGCACGGGGCGGACCTTCGCGTGCGAGCACGAGGGAGTGGTGCCGGACATGTACGTGCTGGGCAAGGCGCTCGGCGGCGGGATCCTGCCGGTGTCGGCGGTGGTGTCGTCGGCGGAGGTGCTCGGGGTGTTCCGGCCGGGCGAGCACGGGTCGACGTTCGGCGGGAACCCGCTGGCCTGCGCGGTGGCGCTGGAGGTGATCGCCATGCTGCGGTCGGGCGAGTACCAGGCGCGGGCGGCGGAGCTGGGCGGGCACCTGCACCGGGAGCTGGCCGCGCTGAAGGGCGGCGGCCGGGTCACGGCGGTGCGGGGGCGCGGCCTCTGGGCGGGCGTGGACGTCGACCGGGCGTACGGCACGGGCCGGGAGATCTCGGAGCGGCTGATGGACCGCGGCGTCCTGGTCAAGGACACCCACGGCTCGACGATCCGTATCTCCCCGCCCCTGGTGATCACCCAGGAGGACCTGGACTGGGGACTGGACCAGCTGAGGGCGGTCCTGGCGGGCTAGGCCGCGGGCCAGGGCACGGGCCAGGGCACGGGCCAGGACACGGGCCAGGACACGGGCTGGGACACGGGCTGGGGCCCACGCCCGAACAGGAACCGGGGCCCCTGTCGGAAGAGGGGAATCCCCATGCCCTGGAAGGGGTGTGGGCAATGAGAGAATGCTGGGCATGGCCTCTGATCGACCCCGTGTGCTCTCCGGAATCCAGCCCACCGCAGGCTCGTTCCACCTCGGCAACTACCTCGGCGCCGTCCGCCAGTGGGTGGCGCTCCAGGAGACCCACGACGCCTTCTACATGGTCGTCGACCTGCACGCGATCACGATCCCGCAGGACCCGGGGGAACTGCGGGCCAACACGCGGCTCGCCGCGGCACAGCTGCTGGCCGCCGGGCTGGACCCGGAGCGGTGCACGCTGTTCGTGCAGAGCCACGTCCCCGAGCACGCCCAGCTCGGCTGGATCATGAACTGCCTCACCGGGTTCGGCGAGGCCAGCCGGATGACCCAGTTCAAGGACAAGGCGGCCAGGCAGGGCGCCGACCGCGCGTCCGTCGGGCTGTTCACCTACCCGGTCCTCCAGGTCGCGGACATCCTGCTCTACCAGGCCAACGAGGTGCCGGTCGGTGAGGACCAGCGCCAGCACATCGAGCTGACCCGGGACCTCGCCGAGCGGTTCAACGGTCGCTTCGGCCAGACCTTCACCCTCCCGAAGCCGTACATCCTCAAGGAGACGGCGAAGATCTACGACCTCCAGGACCCGTCGATCAAGATGAGCAAGTCGGCGTCCACGCCGAAGGGGCTCATCAACCTCCTCGACGACCCCAAGGCCACCGCGAAGAAGGTCAGGAGCGCCGTCACCGACACCGACACGGTCGTCCGCTACGACGCCGAGCACAAGCCGGGTGTAAGCAACCTCCTCACCATCTACTCCACCCTCACCGGGGCGGGTATCGGGGAACTGGAGGAGAAGTACGCGGGGAAGGGCTACGGCGCGCTCAAGACGGACCTCGCCGAGGTCATGGTCGAGTTCGTGACGCCGTTCCGGGAGCGCACCCAGCAGTACCTGGACGACCCGGAGTCGCTGGACGCGATCCTGGCCAAGGGCGCGGAGAAGGCGCGCGCCGTCGCGGCGGAGACACTGGCGCAGGCGTACGACAGGGTGGGCTTCCTGCCGGCCAAGCACTGAGGCCCAAGCACCGGGCCCCAGGTATCGAGCCTCAGGCACCGAGCCCCAAGCACCGGGCCTCGGGCGACCGGGCCTCAGGCACCGGGTCTCGGGCGACCGGGCCTGAGGGCGCGCGGCACCGTCCGGCACGGGGCACGAACGCCGGGGCAGCCGCCCCCAACCCCCCACACGATGCACCACCGCGCCACGGCGCACCGCACAGCGCTGCACATCACTCCGGCTGCGCCTGCCCCGAGCCTGGCCGTGGCCGTACAGTCGAAAGCCGGACGGCCGTACCAGCGGCCGACCCTGCTCACCACCAGGACGACGGGAGACGACGTGGGGACCGTAACGATCGGGGTGTCGATCGCGGTCCCGGAGCCGCACGGCAGCCTGCTCCAGCAGCGGCGCGCGGGCTTCGGCGACGCCGCGGCTCTCGGCATCCCCACGCATGTCACCCTGCTGCCACCGACGGAGGTCGACGAGGCGCTGCTGCCCGCGATCGAGGCGCACCTCACCGAGGTCGCGGCGGCCGGGCGGCCCTTCCCGATGAAGCTGTCCGGCACCGGCACCTTCCGCCCGCTGTCCCCGGTGGTGTTCGTGCGGGTGAGGGACGGCGGCGAGGAGTGCGCCTGGCTCCAGAAGCAGGTCCGGGACGCCTCCGGGCCGGTGGCGCGGGACCTCCAGTTCCCGTACCACCCGCACGTCACCGTGGCCCACGGCATCGCCGAGGAGGCCATGGACCGGGCCTACGAGGAACTCGCCGACTACGCCGCCGAATGGCCCTGCACCGGTTTCGCCCTCTACGAACAGGGCGCCGACGGGATCTGGCGCAAGCTGCGCGAGTTCACCTTCGGCGGCCCGGTGGTGCCGCCGCAGGCCGCCGCGCCGGCCGAGCGCGGCAGCCTGCCCGCCGAGCGCTACTGAACCGGCAGCCGCCGGAACACCCCGCGCGGCAGATGCCGCAGCGCCGACATCAGCAGCCGGAGCGAGCCGGGCACCCACACCGTCTCCGAGCGGCAGCGCAGCCCCAGCTCGATCGCCGCGGCGACGGCCTCCGGCGTGGTCGTGAGCGGCGCCTCGGGCAGCCCGCCGAGCAGCCGCGCCCGGCCGGGCCCGGGGCGTACGCCAGTGCCGGAGCGGACGACCGTCGCGGGGCGTACGACCATCACGTGCACGCCGGTGCCGTGCAGCGCGTCGCCGAGGCCCTGCGCGAAGGTGTCGAGCCCGGCCTTGCTGGAGCCGTAGATGAAGTCGGTGCGGCGGGCCCGCTCCGCGGCGACGGACGACAGCACCACCAGGGAGCCGTGGCCCTGCGCCTGGAGCGCGCGGGCGCTCACCAGGCCGGCCGAGAGGGCGCCGGTGTAGTTGGTCTGGGCGACCCGGACCGCGCTCGCCGGGTCGCGTTCGTCGCTGGCCTGGTCGCCGGGGACGCCGAAGGCGAGCAGCACCATGTCGACGTCGCCCTCGGCGAAGACCTTGCCGAGCACGGTCTCGTGGGAGTCGGGGTCGAGGGCGTCGAAGGCGACGGTGTGCACCTCGGCGCCCCGGGCGCGCAGCTGACCGGCCGCCGTCTCCAGGGCGGGGGAGGGGCGCCCGGCGAGCCACACCGTGCGGGTGCGGCGGGTGATCAGTCGGCGGGCGGTGGCGAGGGCGATCTCGGAGGTACCGCCGAGCACGAGCAGGGACTGGGGCAGGCCGAAGGCGTCCTTCACGACAGCTCCTTTTGCGGGGGTCACAGGGCGAGACGGCGAGACAGGTCCGAGGTGAAGATCCCGCGCGGGTCCAGCGCGGCGCGCAGGGCGCGGAAGTCGGCGAGCCGTGGGTACATCGCGGCGAGCAGGTCGGGCCGCAACCGGGAGTCCCCGGCGAGGCGGACGCGTCCGCCCGCGTGGGCGACCTCCTCGTCCAGGGTGTCGAGGAGCGCGGCGAGTCCGGGCAGCCCGGCCGGCAGGTCCACGGCCAGGCTCCAGCCGGGCACGGGGAAGGACAGCCAGCCCGCGTCGGCCTCCCCCAGGCGGGTGAGCAGCGCGGGGGAGGACGGGCGGCGGCGCCCCGAGATCCGGCGCACGATCCGGCGCAGGGCCTCCTCCTGCCCGCTCGGGACGGCGACCTGGTAGCGGACGACGCCGCCTCGGCCGTACCCCCACGGCCAGGAGCGGACCGCGCCGAGCAGGCCCCCGGCGCCGCGCGGCACCGTGTGGGGCGTCCGGTCGCCGTGGAGCAGTACCGCGCGGCCCAGCGCCGTCCCGCGCGCACGGGTGTCGACGCGGGCGGCCGTGGGGCGGTGGCCGGTGGCGGTCATCCGGGCGAGCAGGTCGTCGAGGTCCGTCGCGCGCTCGGTGCGGACGCGCGGGACGGAGGTCTCCACCGGCCGCAGCCGCAGCGTCGCCGTGAGGATGACGCCCGTCAGGCCCAGCCCGCCGGTGGTGGCGTCGAACAGGTCGGTGCCCGGCAGCGCGCTCACGATCCGGCCGTCGGCGGTGAGCAGCTCCAGCGCCAGCACGTGCCGGGAGAAGGCGCCGGAGACGGGGTGGTCGGGCCCGTGGACGTCGGCGGCGATGGCGGCGCCGACCGTGGTGGGCCCGTCGGCGGGCAGCACCGCCGGGAGCCAGCCGAGCGGCAGCAGTGCCTCGGCCAGTCGGCGCAGGGGGAGGCCCGCGTCGCACAGGACGGTCCCGTCGTCGGCGTCGACGGCGTGCACGCGGTCCAGGCCGGTCATGTCGAGCACGGCGCCGCCCGCGTTGCGCGCGGCGTCCCCGTGCGCCCGTCCCGTGCCCCACGCGCCGCCCCCGCGCGTCAAGCCGCCCCGCGCGAGGCCGCCGCGTGCGATGCCGCCCCGCGCGCCGCAGTCGCGGACGGCGGCGACGGTCTCCTCGTACGACCGTGGCCGGATCAGACGGGTGGTGGTGGGAGTGGACATGCCGGTGACCGTATCGCCCATAACGGGACGTTCAGGTGTGAAACGCTGACCGGTCCGGTCGGGACGGCAGCTTTCCCCCGATCCGGGGCACCCGGACATCGGGGGCGAGTGAGGAGGGCAGGGTTCGGATCATGGACTGGCTGAAGAACCTCCCCGTCGTCGGGCCCTGGATGACCCGTCTGACGGCCACGCACGCCTGGCGGTCGTACGAGCGCCTCGACCGGGTGAAGTGGACCCGGTTGGCCGCCGCGATGACGTTCACCAGTTTCATCGCGCTGTTCCCGCTGCTCACCGTGGCCGCCGCGATCGCCGCCGCCACCCTCAGCGGCGCCCAGCAGGCCGACCTCCAGGACAGGATCGCCGAACAGTTCCCCGGCATCACCAAGCAGCAGCTCGACATCGGCGCCGTGGCCGACAACGCCGGGACCATCGGGGTGATCGCCGGTGCCCTGCTGCTGTTCACCGGCGTCAACTGGGTCGGCTCGGTCCGGGACTGCCTGCGCGCCGTGTGGGAGCTGCCGGACAGCGACGACAACCCCCTGCTGCACAAGGCCAAGGACCTCGGCGTGCTGTTCGGCCTCGGCGGCGCGCTGCTGGTCACCCTGGCGGCGTCCACCGTCGCCTCCGCCGCCGTCGGCTGGACGGCCCGCCAGCTCGGTCTCGCCGAACAGGGCTTCGGCAGCGCCCTGTTGCAGGTCGCCGCGTTCGCCGTCGCCGTACTCGCCGACTTCCTGCTCCTGCTGTACGTGCTCACCCTGCTGCCCGGCGCGGAGCCGACCCGGCACCGGCTGGTCGTCGGCGCGCTGGTCGGGGCGCTCGGCTTCGAACTGCTGAAGCTGCTGCTGAGCGGCTACATGCAGGGCGTGGCCGCGAAGAACATGTACGGCGCGTTCGGCGTGCCGGTCGCCCTGCTGCTGTGGATCAACTTCACCTCGAAGCTGGTGCTGTACTGCGCGGCCTGGACGGCGACCCCGAGCAAGGACGCCGGGGCCGCGGATCCCGCCGCCGAGGCGGACGGCGTCAGGGGCGGCTCCGGCGGCGTACCAGATCCGGCAGCGGCCAGCGGCGGTTGACCAGGAACGCGCCCCCCGCGAGCAGCACCAGCAGTCCGCCGGTGAGGGCCAGCGCTATGCCGATGCCGCTGGAACCCGACGCGGCGGGGGCGCTCGCCACCGGCTTGCCCGAGGCGTTACCCGCGCCACCGGCCTGACCGGAGGGGTTGGCGCCGGGCTGGGCGCTCGCCTGCGCGCCGTCACCGCCCGTCTCGGCGCCCTTCGGCGCGACCAGCTCACCCACCGGCTCGACCTTCCCGGCCGCCTTGAACCCCCAGTCGAACAGCCGCGCGGTCTCCCGGTAGACCTCGTTGTGCTCGCCCTGCTGCGGGTTCATCACCGTGACGAGCAGCACCTTGCCGTCGCGTTCGGCGACCCCGGTGAAGGTCGCGCCCGCGTTGGTGGTGTTGCCGTTCTTGACGCCCGCGATGCCCTGGTACTGGGAGATGTCGTAGTCGCCCGTCAGCAGCCGGTTGGTGTTCTGGATCTCGAAGGACGTCCGGACCTTCTTGCCCTTCTTGTTCTTCTTCGTCTCGCCCGGGAACTTCGCGGTCAGGGTCGAGCAGTACTCGCGGAAGTCCTTCTTCTGGAGCCCGCTGCGGGCGATCAGCGTGAGGTCGTAGGCGGACGACACCTGTCCGGGCGCGTCGTAGCCGTCCGGGCTGACCGCGTGCGTGTCGAGGGCCTGCAACTCCTCGGCGTGCTCGTTCATCTCCGCGACGGTGTTCTCGACCCCGCCGTTCATCGCGGACAGCACGTGCACGGCGTCGTTGCCGGAGCGCAGGAACACACCGAGCCACAGGTCGTGGACGGTGTACGTCTCGTCCTCCTTTATGCCGACCATGCTGGACCCGGCGCCGATGCCCGCGAGGTCGGACGGGAGGACCTTGTGCTCGGTGGTGCTCGGGAACTTCGGCAGCAGCGTGTCCGCGAACAGCATCTTCAGGGTGCTCGCCGGGGCCAGCCGCCAGTGCGCGTTGTGCGCGGCGAGCACCTCGCCGGACTCGGCGTCGGCGACGATCCACGACCGCGCGGACAGGTCCTTCGGCAGCACCGGCACCCCGGCCGCCAGGCTGACCTGGGTGCCCGGCTGACCGAGCCGCTCACCGCCCACGGTGGACATGTTCGCCGGTGGCGTCACCGAGGCGCTCGGCGACGGCTTCGGCGCGGCGGACGCGGCGGGCGCCGTCACCGACAGGGACAGCGAGCAGGAGAGCAGGACGGCGGAAGTGACCAGCAGGGACCGGCGGGTGGGCCGTCCGGTGGTCTTCATGGGAGCGGGCACGACCGAGAAAGTACCTGGCCTACGCCGCGAAGTCCCGCCCCGGCCCCCACCCCGGCCCAGGAACCGGCCACCCGGCGGCGATACTGGACGTATGAAACTCAGCCGCCCCCTCTCCTGGTTCCTGCTCGCTTTCGGGGTGTGGAGCTGGGTCATCTGGGTCACTTTCGTCAAGAACCTGGTCAAGGACAGCAGCGGGCTCGCGTTCGACGACGGCAGCCCGACGGCGTACTTCTGGGTGCATCTGACGCTGGCCGTCGTCTCCTTCGTACTGGGGACGGTCATCGGGGGCATCGGGTTGCGCGGACTGCGCGCACTGCGCGCCACGTCATAGCCGGGCCGTACGGAACCACCGACCGGCCTCGGCCGAGGGGAATCGAACTTCATGGTGATCGTCTTCGCGCTGCTGGCGCTGACCGTCCTGGTGACGGCCAACTGGTACCTGTGGCGCCGACTCTTCCGCGACACCACCCGCGCTCCGGGCCCCGCTCGCCGCGCCGGTGCCGTGCTGGTCGCGGGCGGCTGGGCGCTCGCCGTCGGCGCCCTGGTCGCCGAGCGCACCGACGCGCCGTTCTGGCTCCAGCGCACGCTCGCCTGGCCGGGCTTCCTGTGGCTGGCCCTGTCGGTCTACCTGCTGCTCGCGGTGGTCGCCGGGGAGGCGGTACGGCCGCTGCTCCGGCGGTTCCTGGAGCGCCGGGCCCGCACGCGGGCGCCCGCCACCGCGGCGGGGATACCCCGGCCGGAGCCGGTACCGGCGGCGGGCGGCGGACCGGGCGGGACGGTGCCGGACGACGGCGAGCAGGGGCCCGCGCCCGTGGTCGTCGACGACCCCTCACGTCGTCTGTTCGTCTCCCGCGTCGTCGCCGGTACCGCGGCGGCGGTGGCCGTGGGCACCGTCGGCGCCGGGACCTACGGCGTGCTGAAGGGGCCCGCTGTGAAGCGCGTCACGGTGCCGCTGGCCAAGCTGCCGCGGGCGGCGCACGGCTACCGGATCGCCGTCGTCAGCGACATCCACTTGAGCCCGGTGCTCGGCCGGGGGTTCGCGCGGAAGGTCGTCGACACGATCAACTCCACACAGCCCGACCTCATCGCGGTCGTCGGTGACCTCGTCGACGGGAGCGTGCGGAACCTCGGGCCGGCGGCGGCGCCGTTGGCGGGGTTGCGGGCGCGGCACGGGTCGTTCTTCGTCACGGGGAACCACGAGTACTTCTCCGGTGCCGCGGAGTGGGTCGACGAGGTGCGGCGGCTGGGGCTGCGGCCACTGGAGAACGCCCGTACCGAGCTGCCGCACTTCGACCTCGCCGGGGTCAACGACGTGGCGGGGGAGGACGAGGGGCAGGGGCCCGACTTCACCAAGGCGCTGGGGGACCGGGACCGGGGGCGGGCGTGCGTGCTGCTCGCGCACCAGCCGGTGCAGATCCATGACGCGGTGGACCACGGGGTCGACCTCCAGCTGTCCGGCCACACGCACGGGGGGCAGCTGTGGCCGGGGAACCTGCTCGCCGCGGCGGCGAATCCGACGGTGGCGGGGTTGGAGCGGTACGGGGACACGCAGCTGTATGTGACGCGGGGGGCGGGGGCCTGGGGGCCGCCTACCCGGGTGGGGGCGGAGTCGGACATCACGGTGATCGAGCTGGCGTCGCGGCAGGCGTGACGGCGTGACGGCGTGACGGGGGTGGATCGCGCGGCCCGGCGCTGCGGCGTGCCTCCCCGAACCCGAAGCTCGTCGACCAGGGGGCCCCAGCGCCCACCGGCGCCGCGCCCCGGCGGCACGACTGCCCGCAGCGGTGCCAGGACGCTGCCGGGGTGGGCCCCGGCCCCAGCGGCACGACTGCCCGCAGCGACGGCGAATGCGGTTATAGCGGGTGCGGCAGCGTGACCGTCACCGACAGCCCCTTCCCCGGTGCCGTCCGTACCTCCACCCGCCCCCCGTGCGCCCGCACCACCCCCCGCACGATGGCCATGCCGAGGCCGCTGCCGGGGCCGCCGCTGGCGCGGAAGAAGCGGTCGAAGATGCGGGCGGCGTCGTCCGCGGGCAGGCCGGGGCCCTCGTCGCTGACGCGGAGCCGGACGCGGCCGTCGCCGTCGCGGTCGGCGGCGAGGCGGACCGGCACGTCGGCGGGCGTGTGCACGCGGACGTTGCCCACCAGGTTGCCCAGTATCTGCCGCAGCCCGGACTCGTCGGCGTGCGCCAGCACGGCACCCTCGGCGTCGACGGTGACCGGCCGCTCCGGCTGCTGGACGCGCAGGTCGTCGGCCGCCTCCCGCACCAGACGGCTCACGTCCACGTTGCGGAACCGCAGTTCGGGCTGCTGCTCCAGACGGGCCAGCGTCAGCAGCTCGTCGACGAGGCGCCCCATGCGGTCGGCCTCCGCCATCACCCGCGCCCAGGCCCGCTTGCGGTCGTCCGGGTCGCTCAACATGCCCTTGTCGTAGAGCTGGAGGTAGCCCCGTATCGCGGACAGCGGGGTGCGCAGTTCGTGGGAGGCGTCGGCGACGAAGCGCCGCAGCTGGTCGGCGCTGCGCTCGCGCGTGCGGTACGCCGACTCCACCTGGTGGAGCATGGAGTTCAGGGCCACCCGCAACTGCTCGACCTCCAGCGTCGGATCGCTGCTGGAGGGCACCCGGCGGGTCAGGTCGCCCTCCGCGATCGCCGTCGACGTCTCCACCATGTCCTCCAGCGGGCGCATCCGCCGCCCCACGCTGACCATCGTCAGCCAGGCCAGCAGCGCCAGCAGCGCGGTGCCCACGGCGAGGTCCAGCTTGAGCGCCTTGGCGACACCGGTGTGCAGGGCGGCGGTGGAGGAGGCCATCAGGATGAGGGTGCCGTCGGCGAGCCGGGACGCGGTGGCCCGGTAGGGCGTGCCGTGCACGCTGACGTCGTGCGGCTCGTCGTCGGCGGCCAGCGCGCGCGGGTCCGCCACCGCCCTGGCCAGCTCGCGCTGGGTGTCGGTCGGGGCGATCCCGGCGAACTCCTTGACCCGGCCGTCCGTGTCGACGGCGGTGACGATGGAGTCGGGGCGCGGCCGGTCGTCCGAGGTCGGCGGCGCGAGCCGCTCCCGCACCAGCGCCAGCGCGCTGAAGGAGTCGATCTGCTCCGCGGTGAGCGGGAGCCCGCTCAGCGAGCGGCGCATCTCGCCGAGTTCGCTGTCGATCTGCGACAGCAGGTAGTGCCGCATCCCCATCAGGCTCACCGCGGTCGCCAGCACGATGCCCAGCGCGAGCAGCGCCACGTTCGCCAGCGTCAGCTTGGCGCGCAGCGAGTGCAGCCCGCCGCCGCGTCGGCAGAGCCCGCGCCAGGCTGTCAGCGGCGGCCACACGCCGGTCACGCGAGCCCGTACCCGACCCCGCGGCGGGTGGTGATCACCGGCGCTCCGAGGGTGTCCAGCTTGCGGCGGAGGTAGCTGATGTACGTCTCGACGACGGTCGACTCGGTCGGCGCGTGCTCGTACTGCCAGACGTGCCGCAGGAGTTGCTCCTTGGGGACGGTCCGGCCGCCGTTGCGGACCAGGAACCGCAGCAGCGCGTACTCGGTGGGGGTGAGCTGGACCGTGCGGCCCGCGCGGTGCACCGAGTACGTCGTCTCGTCCAGCTCCAGGTCGCCGTAGCGCAGGGGCGGGCGCTGGGGGAGGACGTCGGCCGGGCGGGTGCGGCGCAGGACCGCGGTGATCCGGGCGACGACCTCGTCGATGTTGAACGGCTTGGTGATGTAGTCGTCGCCGAAGCCGAGCGCGCCGACGATCTCGGCCGGTGAGTCCCGCGCGGTGAGGAACACCACCGCCAGGTCGGGGCGGCGGGCGCGCAGTTCACGGCCGAGGGCGCGGCCGTCGCCGTCGGGGAGCATGACGTCGAGCAGGGCGGCGTCGGGCCGGGTGCGCTCGGCGAGCGCGAGGGCCTCGCGGACCGAGCCCGCCGTCATCACCTCGAACCGGTGGTAGCGCAGGGCGATGGCGAGCACGTCCGCGATGGACTCCTCGTCCTCCACGACCAGCACGGTGCCGGGAACCGTCGTCATGCCCCCAGTATCGGCGCCCCCGCTGACAGTCGCCCGGGTGTTCGCTTTGGAGTTCCTTGAGAATCCCCCGGGCTCGGTGTTCACGCGCGCGTGCCACCGCCAATCCTGTTGGCCAGGACCTGGGGGACCAACCGGATCGAAGGAGCGATGAACGTGGCGGCATTGGCACGGTGGTGTTTCAGGCACCGGCTGGTGGTCCTGGTGGTGTGGGTGGGGGCGTTGTTCGGCCTTGGCTTCACGGCCACGTCGGCGGGCACGGACTACGCGAACGTGTTCTCCCTGCCGAACACGGACTCCAAGACGGCCTACGACCTGATGGAGAAGGCGTTCCCGGAGCGCGCGGGCGACACCGACACGGTGGTGTGGAAGACCGACGACGGCACGGTGCGCGACGACGCCGTACGGTCCCGGATCGAGCCCGCGCTCGCGGAGATATCCCGGATGGACGGGGTCGGCGAGGTCGCGGGCCCCTACCAGGGTGAGCGCGGGGCGGCGCAGATCAGCCGGGACGGGTCGATCGCGTACGCCCAGATCACCTTCCGGGAGCAGGCCAACGCCATCCCGAAGGAGCTGGTCGAGGACGTCGTCGACACCGCGCAGGCCGCCGGGGGCGACGGCCTCCAGGTGGAGCTGGGCGGCCAGGCGATCGCCCGCACCCAGGAGCCGCCCGCCGGTACCGCCGAGCTGGTCGGCATCATCGCCGCGGCCGTCGTGCTGTTCCTCGCGTTCGGCTCGCTGTTCGCGATGCTGCTGCCGCTGGTCGTGGCGATCGCGGGCGTCGGCACCGGGATGCTCGCCACGATGCTGCTCAGCCATGTCACCGACGTGCCCGAGGTGGCGCCGCTGCTCGGTTCGCTGATCGGCCTCGGCGTCGGCATCGACTACGCCCTGTTCATCGTCACCCGGCACCGGCGCGGCATCCTGCGCGGCGCCGAACCCGAGGACGCCGCCGTCACCTCCCTCAACACCTCCGGCCGCGCGGTGCTGTTCGCGGGCGGCACCGTCTGCATCGCGCTCGCGGGCATGTTGGTGACGAACCTGCGCTTCCTGGACGGCGTGGTCATCGCGACCTCCCTGACGGTGGTGCTGAGCGTGCTGGCCGCGATCACCCTGCTGCCCGCCCTGCTGGGCCTGTTCGGCATGAAGGTGCTCAGCCGCCGCCAGCGCCGCAGGCTGGCCGCGTCGGGACCGGAGTCGGAGGAGGCGAGCGGGCTCGCCGCCCGCTGGTCGGCCACCGTGCAGAAGCGCCCCAGGTCGATCGCCGCGCTGGCCCTCGTCGTCATGGCGGTGCTCGCGCTGCCCGTGCTGTCGATCCGCCTCGGCGCCACCGACCAGGGCAACCACCAGGACTCCACGACCACCCGGCAGGCGTACGACCTGCTCGCCGAGGGCTTCGGACCCGGCGTCAACGGCCCCCTCCAGGTCGTCGTCGAGGGCCCGGCGCCCGCCTCGCTGATCTCCGGCATCGAGGACACCGAGGGCGTCGCCCAGGTCGCCGCCGCACCGACCGCGAACGGCGTCTCGGTGATCAACGTGGTGCCGACGACGTCCCCGCAGTCCGAGGAGACGGACCTCCTCATCGACCGGCTGCGCGACGACGTCATACCCGGGGCCGGGGTCGAGGCGCACGTCGGCGGGGTGACGGCGGTCTTCAAGGACTTCGCGGCGGTGACCGGCGACCGGCTGCCGTACTTCGTCGCCACGATCATCGCGCTGGGCTTCCTGCTGCTCCTCGTGGCGTTCCGCTCGCTGGTCGTGCCGCTGACGGCGGCGCTGATGAACCTCATCGCGGCGGCGGCGTCGTTCGGCGTGCTGGTGGCGATCTTCCAGTGGGGCTGGGGCACGGACCTCATCGGCGTCGGCAAGGAGGGCCCGATCACGGCGTTCCTGCCGGTCATCATGTTGTCGCTGCTGTTCGGCCTCTCCATGGACTACCAGGTGTTCCTGGTCAGCCGGATGCACGAGGAGTGGGTGCACACCAAGGACAACGCCCGCGCGGTCCGGGTGGGCCTCGCCGAGACCAGCCGGGTCATCAACTGCGCCGCGCTCATCATGATCTGCGTGTTCTCCGCGTTCGTCCTCAGCGGCGACATGGAGGGCGCGATGGCGGGCATCGGCCTGGCGGCGGCGGTCGCGCTGGACGCGTTCATCCTGCGTACGGCCCTGGTCCCGGCCGCGATGCACCTGCTGGGCAACGCCAACTGGTGGCTGCCCGCCGGGCTGGACAAGCGGCTGCCGCACCTCGCGGTGGAGCCCCGGGAGGACGCCCCCGAGAAGACGGCGGCCGAGGGCGGCGCCTCGGCGATCCACGGCTACGTCCGCACCGCCGACGGTGCCCCGGTCGCGGACGCGGCGGTCACCCTGCTCTCCAGGTCCGGACGCCAGCTGGACCGGGTGACCTCACTCGCCGACGGCTCCTACATCGTCTCGGTCCCGTCCCCCGGCTCCTACGTCCTGTCGGCCACCGCCCCGGACCACGGCTCCCGCGCCCGGCACGTCGCCGTCGACGCCGAGCCGGTCGTCTTCGACGTGGAACTGACGGAGGGCGAGGTGGACGCGGTCAACTAGCCGGTACCGGACGGCTCCTGGGGGGACCCACCGGGTCCCCCCTTCGTCATCCCCGGCAGGAAGTCCGTGAACAGCTCGTGCACCTCGCGGACGAGGGGCCGCAGCACCCGGAACCGGGACAGCGCCACCCCGCGCGCGGTGAGCCGGGCGCCGCGCTCCGCGAGGCGGTAGCTGCGGGTGCGCCCCGCCGTGCGGTCGAAGATCCAGTACAGGACGAGACCCATCTGCGACAGCCACATCAGCTCCGGCAGCACGTCCCGCAGTTCCTCCGGGACCTTGGTCCTCGTCGCCCCCCGCAGCACCTCGCGGTGGACGGAGACGGCCTCCACGCGCGCGTGCTCCGACTCGGCGGAGAACGGGCTGAGCGGGCTGTCGGGGTCGGCGGCGTTCTTGAAGAACTGCACGGCGAACTGGTGGTAGGGGCCGGCCACGTCCAGCCACGCCTTCAGCACGCCCGCGAGCCGCGCCTCCAGGTCGGTCTCCCGGGCCAGGACCTCCCGGACCGCCGCCTGGTGCTCGGCGGCGATACGGTCGTAGAAGCCCTGGATCAGGTGCTCCTTGCCCTCGAAGTAGTAGTAGGCGTTGCCGACGGAGACGCCCGCCTCCTTGGCGATGGCCCGCATCGTGGTCTTGTCGTAGCCGCGCTCCTCGAACAGCCGCATCGCCGTCTCCAGGATCAGCGCGCGGGTCTGCTCGGACTTGCTGGGCGCGGCACCCTCGGCGGGGCCTGCTGCGTTGTTCGGGGGCACGGAACGAGCCTAACCAGTACTCAGGACGCGGTACGTCTCAGGCCGTCGCGCACGTTCCGTCGTCGCACCGCGGCGGGTCGTACGTCCAGCCCTGGTGGGCGCGGTAGACCCAGCCGTCCGCGCGCTGGTACGCCTCACCGCCCCACCGCGCCGCGCGCCACTTCGCGGCGGCCAGCACCGCCCCCTTGGCGAACACCGCGCCGGTGGGCGTGGCCAGCCGGTGGGCGAGCGGCCGGTGTTCGCGCAGCGCCCACAGGACGACGATCCAGGCGGCGGCCGACCGGTAGACCTGACCGGCGTCCCCGACGACGGTGATCTCGTCCAGGGTGGTGCGGTGGTCCAGGCCCGGGAAGCGCCGCCTGGCCTCCTCCGACCCCGCCGGTACCAGTTCCAGCGGCACCAGCTGCCGTTGCCGCCGCAGCCAGTCGCGGACGTGGGCGCAGAGCGGGCACTGGGCGTCGTAGAGGACCGTGAGCCCGCGGACCGGGACGCGCGCGGCGTCCCGGCCCGGTGCGGTGGCCGCCGTCACGCCCGCGCCCAGTCCTGCGGCGCGACCGGCGGCACCTGCTCGCGCTCCAGCACCCCGCGCCGCCGGATCCTGTTGAGGACGAAGACGTTGCCGAGGTGCATCATGCCGAGCACCAGCAGCACCACGCCGAGCTTGGTCGACAGCGCCTCGAAGATGCCGCGCGTGTCGCTGATCGTCTCGTCACCGCTCAGGTACAGGGCGACGAAGCCGAGGTTGACGAGGTAGAAGCCGACGACCAGCAGGTGGTTGACGGCGTCGGCGAGCTGTTCGTTGCCGTGCAGCACGTCGGAGAGGAAGATCCGCCCGTTGTGGCTGAGCGTGCGGGCCACCCAGACCGTCAGGGAGATGCTGACGACCAGGTAGATGACGTAGGCGATGACCGTGCGGTCCATGCCCCCACCCTTCTTTGAACGCGTTCAAAACGCTGACAGGGGAACTCTAGAGCGCTTTTTGAACGTGTTCAACACCATCGGTGGAGGTGGGGGTGAGCGCTACGTCACTACGACACCGGCTGCGCCCCCCGCCTCCCCAGCGCCGGGCGCTTGGAGTAGTCCGTGAAGCCGACGACGTTCCCCCAGGGGTCGGCGACCTCGACCGTCCAGCCGGTGACCGCGGGGAACGGCTCGTCCAGCGGTGTGACGCCCGCGCCGGCCAGCTCCCGGGCCGTCGCGCGCGCGTCCGGCACCTCCAGCCACACGCGCGGCGCGGGCCACGGCGGCGGGCGGTGGCCGATGCCCTCCTCGTGCCGCAGCAGGATCCCGGGCGTCTCGTCGCCGACCTTCAGCAGCGCGATCCCCGCCTCGTCGAACCGGAACCCCACCGCGAACCCGGCGCGCTCGTAGAACTCCACGGCCTGGCCGAGGTCCCCGACCGGCAGCAGCACGTTGTCGAACCCGAGCAGTTCGTACGACTCATCATCTGACATGGCATCAGGTTAGGTCGGCCCCGCCCACGCCCGCGCCGGGCACGCCGAAGGGCCCGCCTCCCGGGGGAAGCGGGCCCTTCACGGACGTACCGGGGGATCAGTAGCGGCGCGTGATCAGCGCCCGCTTCACCTCGGCGATCGCCTTGGTGACCTCGATACCGCGCGGACAGGCGTCCGTGCAGTTGAACGTCGTACGGCAGCGCCACACGCCGTCCCGGTCGTTGAGGATCTCCAGACGCTGCTCCGCCGCCTCGTCACGCGAGTCGAAGATGAAGCGGTGCGCGTTGACGATCGCGGCCGGGCCGAAGTACTGGCCGTCGTTCCAGAACACCGGGCACGAGGACGTGCACGCGGCGCACAGGATGCACTTGGTCGTGTCGTCGAAGCGCTCGCGGTCCTCGGCGGTCTGGAAGCGCTCGCGCGTCGGCTCGTTGGTGTCCTTCGTGATCAGGAAGGGCATCACGTCCCGGTACGCCTGGAAGAACGGCTCCATGTCGACGACCAGGTCCTTCAGGACCGTCAGGCCCTTGATGGGCTCGACCGTGATCGGCTTCTCGGGGTTGATGTCCTTGATCAGCGTCTTGCAGGCCAGCCGGTTCTTGCCGTTGATCCGCATGGCGTCCGAACCGCAGATGCCGTGGGCGCAGGAACGGCGGAAGGTCAGCGTGCCGTCCAGCTCCCACTTGATCTTGTGGAGGCCGTCGAGGACGCGTTCCTTGGGGTCGATCTCCAGCTGGAAGTCCTCCCAGGTCGCCTCCGCCGCGACCTCCGGGTTGAAGCGCCGGACCCGGAAGGTGACGGTGATGTACGGGGAGGCCGTCGCCTGGGCGCCCGCCTCGGCCTTGTCCAGAACAGGGGTTGCCATCAGTACTTACGCTCCATCGGCTGGTAGCGGGTCTGGACGACCGGCTTGTAGTCGAGACGGACGGTTTCGGACCCGTCGGCGCCGACCTCGCGGTACGCCATGGTGTGGCGCATGAAGTTGACGTCGTCGCGGTTGGGGTAGTCCTCGCGGTAGTGACCGCCGCGGGACTCCTTGCGGGCCAGGGCGGAGACCGCCATGACCTCGGCCAGGTCGAGCAGGTTGCCCAGCTCGATGGCCTCCAGGAGGTCCGTGTTGAACCGCTTGCCCTTGTCCTGGATCGCCACGTTCTTGTAGCGCTCCCGCAGCTCGGCGATCTTCTCGACCGCCGTCTTGATCGTCTGCTCGGTGCGGAACACCATGACGTTGGCGTCCATGGTCTCCTGCAGCTCCTTGCGGAGCGTCGCCACCCGCTCGGTGCCCGTGGAGTCGCGCAGGTTCTCCACCTGCGCCCGCACGAACTCCGCCGGGTTCTCCGGCAGCTCGACGAAGTCCGCCGTCTGGGAGTACTCGGCGGCGGCGATGCCCGCGCGGCGCCCGAAGACGTTGATGTCGAGCAGCGAGTTGGTGCCCAGCCGGTTGGCGCCGTGCACCGACACGCACGCGACCTCACCGGCGGCGTACAGGCCCGGCACCACGGTCGTGTTGTCGGCGAGCACCTCGCCCTCGACGTTGGTCGGGATGCCGCCCATCGCGTAGTGCGCGGTGGGCTGGATCGGGATCGGGTCGGTGTACGGCTCGATGCCCAGGTAGGTGCGGGCGAACTCGGTGATGTCCGGGAGCTTGGCGTCCAGCTGCTCCGGCGGCAGGTGGGTGAGGTCCAGGTAGACGTGGTCGCCCTCGGGACCGCAGCCGCGGCCCTCGCGGATCTCCGTGTAGATGGAGCGCGAGACGACGTCACGGGAGGCCAGGTCCTTCATGACCGGCGCGTACTTCTCCATGAAGCGCTCGCCGTCCTTGTTGCGGAGGATGCCGCCCTCACCGCGGGCGCCCTCCGTCAGCAGGATGCCCATGCGCCAGATGCCGGTCGGGTGGAACTGGAAGAACTCCATGTCCTCCAGCGGCAGCCCGCGCCGGTACACCGCCGCCTGACCGTCACCGGTCAGCGTGTGCGCGTTCGACGTCACCTTGAAGAACTTGCCGCAGCCGCCGGAGGCGTAGATCACGGCCTTCGCCTGGAAGACGTGGATCTCGCCGGTGGCCAGCTCGTACGCCACCACACCGGCCGACTTCCTGATGCCGTCGACCTCGGTGATCAGCTGGTCCAGGACGTAGAACTCGTTGAAGAACTCCACCCCCTCCTTGACGCAGTTCTGGTACAGCGTCTGGAGGATCATGTGGCCGGTGCGGTCGGCCGCGTAGCAGGACCGGCGCACCGGCGCCTCGCCGTGGTTGCGGCTGTGGCCGCCGAAGCGGCGCTGGTCGATGGTGCCGTTCGGGGTGCGGTTGAACGGCAGGCCCATCTTCTCCAGGTCGAGGACGGAGTCGATGGCCTCCTTCGCCAGGATCTCGGCGGCGTCCTGGTCGACCAGGTAGTCACCGCCCTTGACGGTGTCGAAGGTGTGCCACTCCCAGTTGTCCTCCTCCACGTTGGCCAGCGCGGCGGCCATGCCGCCCTGCGCGGCGCCCGTGTGGGAGCGGGTGGGGTAGAGCTTGGTGAGCACCGCGGTGCGGCTGCGCTTGGTCGACTCGATGGCCGCGCGCATACCGGCGCCACCGGCGCCGACGATGACGGTGTCGTACTTGTGGATCTTCATGATTCTCGCAGCCCCGTGCCTAGCGGATGTTCGGGTCGAAGGTGAAGATCACCAGCGTGCCCAGCAGGATGGTGAAGACCGCGGCGGTGTAGAGCAGGCCCTTCAGCCACAGCCGGGTGTTCGCGCGCTCGGCGTAGTCGTTGATGACCGTGCGCAGGCCGTTGGTGCCGTGCAGCATGGCGAGCCACAGCATCGACAGGTCCCAGACCTGCCAGAACGGACTCGCCCAGCGGCCCGCCACGAAGGCGAAGCCGATCTTCGACACACCGCCGTCCAGCACCAGCTGGATGATCAGGTGGCCGACGACCAGGACGGCCAGCACGACGCCGGACAGCCGCATGAACAGCCAGGCGGCCATCTCGAAGTTGCCCCGGGTCGACTTCGGGGACTTCTTGGTGCGCCTGCGCGGGGCCTCGATCAGCGGCGCCGGGTTGTCGACGCCGTAGACGGGCGTCCCCTCGACGGGGCCGACGGCGGTGGGGCTCTCAATGGTGGACATGGGCGTCAGCTCCCGAACAGTTCACGAGCGGCGTGGCCGAGGACGGGGTAGATCGCCCCGAGCATCAGCGCGACCCACAGGCCGACGACGGTCCACAGCATCTGCTTCTGGTAGCGGGCGCCCTTCGACCAGAAGTCGACGGCGATGACGCGGAGACCGTTGAGCGCGTGGAAGAGGACGGCGGCGACGAGGCCGTACTCCAGCAAGGCGACGATCGGCGTCTTGTACGTGGCCACGACCTCGTCGTAGGCCTCGGGGGAGACACGGACGAGAGACGTGTCCAGGACGTGCACGAACAGGAAGAAGAAGATGAGGACGCCGGTGACTCGGTGAGCCACCCAGGACCACATTCCTTCCCGGCCGCGGTACAGCGTTCCAGCCGGCACGGAAGTCCCTCCGGGAGCGGGGATTGGGGCCGCGCCGGCTTTCTGTCGGTCGGGCCCGGCCGGGTACGGTCCACCGGCCCCCAGCATGGTAGCGACGGATACCCGTGGTGCTTACAGTGGGCCTGTCTGTGTGATCAAACTGGCACGCGGATGGGGGATTCGCCCGTTATCTCCCGGGTGTGGGCCGTTTGTGGCGGGCCGCGGGGTTCCTCGCACCGCCGAGTGCGCTGGTCAGCCGCGCCTTGGCCAGGCTCCGGAGTTCCTCCACCGCCACCTGGCGTTCCTCCTCCGGGTCGTGGGCCAGACGGGACCGGATGGCCTCCAGGACTCTGTTCACCGTCTGCGTGGCGGTGGCGCCGTCCAGGCTGATCACGAACACGTGCCCGAACTTCGCCTCGTATGCCGCGTACGCCGCGTTCAGTGCCGTGTACGCCGCCTCGTACGTGTCCTCCGGAAGCGTTGGCAACGTTTCCCCCGCCAGCGCCTCCGCCAGGTCGGCCGGGGACAGGTCGTAGGCGGCCTCGTCGGAGGCGGCCAGGAGGGAGCCGAGGTCGGGGTAGGGGCGGTGGGCGGTGATGCGGTGGGCCCAGCGGTGGCTGCGCAGGCAGCTGAGGAGGGTCGGCTGGGGGTCGGCGGCGGGAGCGCCGTTGAAGCGGTCCAGCTGGGGTATGGCGACGTGGCCGGGGAGGTGTGTGGGCGTCACGGGGCTTCGGCAGGGGACGGTGTGGGAGATGTGCGGTCACGTTATCGACCGTGGTCATGACGTGTCCGAGGGATGCCCGAAATTCACCCGGACGGAAGAGTTTCGGAACGTGTGGTGGACGCCCGCCGTCCACTCCGGCCTTACGTTGGCGGGGTGAGTCAGCACAGGCGCCGCCCGACGGAGCGCGGAACACACAGGCAGGGACTGATAGCGGCGGGCGTCGGCCTCGTCGTGATCGCGGGTGGGGTCGGCCTCGGCCTGTGGTCCGCCTCGGGGGGCGGGGACGGCGGGTCGGCGATCAGTCCGTCCGGGGCCGCCTCCGCCAGCTCCTCGCGCTCGCCCTCCCCGTCGCCGAGCCCCAGCCGGTCCTACCCGCTCTCGACGGCGCCGCGCACCATACCCGCGGTGCGCGAGCACACCCCGGCGCGCGGTCCGGGATGGCGGCCGGAGAAGGGGCTGCGGGTGGTCGTCGACGACGGCGCGCTGGCCGACGAGGGGCGGCTGCTCGCCGGTGAGCTGGGGCTGACGTACGCGGGGGAGAAGGACGACACGCGGGCCGGGGACGTGCGGCTGGCGCTGGGCGGGGACCAGGGGGCCGGGGCGGAGTCGTACACCCTGGCCGTGCGCGGTGGCGGGGTGGAGATCAGCGGCCCGAGCGACGCGGGGGTGTTCTACGGCACCCGGACGCTGAAGCAGGTGGTCGGCGACGGGGGCACGGCGCCCGAGGGGGTGGTGCGGGACGCGCCCGCCAAGGCGCAGCGCGGGCTGATGCTGGACATCGCGCGCAAGCACTTCACCGCCTCCTGGATCGAGGACCGGGTGCGGGAGCTGGGGGACCTGAAGTTCAACCAGCTCGGGCTGCACTTCTCCGACGACCAGGGCTTCCGCATCGAGTCCGACCGTCACCCCGAGGTCGTCTCCGAGCAGCGGCTGACCAAGGCGGAGGTGCGGCGGATCGTCGACCTCGCGGCCGAGCGGCACATCACCGTCGTCCCCGAGATCGACTCGCCCGGACACCTGGGCGCCGTCATCGCCGCGCACCCGCGGTTGCAGCTGCGGGACACGGCGGGCAACGCGGTGCGCGGGGCCGTGGACATCTCGCGGGCCGACGCCGCCACGCTGGTGGACGAACTGCTCGACGAGTACGTGGACCTGTTCCCCGGCGGGCAGTGGCACCTGGGCGGCGACGAGTACCAGGCGCTGACGGCGGCCGACCCCGAGGCGTCCTACCCGCAGCTCGCGGCGGCGGCACGGAAGCGGTACGGCGCCGGGGCCACCGTCGCGGACCTGGCGACGGGGTGGCTGGCGGACCGCGCCGACACCGTCCGCGCGCACGGCCGCTCCCCGCGCGCCTGGAACGACGGCTTCTACCGCGGCACGGAGGCGAGCCCCGGCGACGACGTCCGGGTGGCGTACTGGACCGGCAAGGAGATCGGCGCCCGCCAGCCGGTGGAGTACCTGAGCGCGGGCCGCAAGCTGGTCAACTACAACGACGAGTTCCTCTACTACGTCCTCGGGGAGCCGCAGACCTTCGTCTACCCGACCGGCCAGCGCATCTACGAGCAGTGGACGCCCCGGGTGCTGCGCGGCACCCAGGCGGTCGACGAGCGGTACGAGGGCCAGATACTCGGCGGCTCCCTCGCGGTGTGGTGCGACCTGGCCGGTGCGCAGACCCAGGACCAGGTGGCCGCCGGGATCCGGCTGCCGCTGCGGGCGACGGTGCAGAAGCTGTGGGACCCGGGGACGCCGGAGCTGTCGTGGGCGGATTTCCGGCGGCTCGCGGACCGGTTGGGCTGAAGTGCGCGAGCGGGGTACCGCTGGCTGAAAACATGCTGTTGTCTTTCCCTGACCGGTCCGGTGGCGGGCGCTGTGACATTCCCGGGCTGTAGCGCGCAGTAAGGGAAAGTGCGGGCTCCGTAAGGCATGGCGCCCCGGTGAGGGAGGCGTGGATGAGCCTGGTGGAACTGATCGGGCGGGCCGACGAGCGCGGACTGGCTGCCAGCGCTCTGGCTTGTTTGGATCGGTGCGTGCCGCTGCTGGGCGGCGATGACGAGGTGCTGCGGCCCCTGTGGTCCAGCCTCGCGGAGGGCGGCGACGCGGACGCGTGGGGCGCGCTGCTGGCGGAGGCGCGCGGCAGGCTCGGCGCGGAGCCCGCCGCCGGGGAGGAGGCCGCGCTGCTCGCCTGGCGGATGCTGGCCACCGCCCCCGGGACGCGGACCGCCGAGGCGCTGCGCGTGTGGGCCGACGCCTGCTCGGTCGCCTCCCTCCGCGCCCACCGCCTGCTCGACCCCGCCGGGGGCGGCGCGGACCGGGCCGACCCGCGCGGGGAGGGCCGTACGGAGGAGATGTCGCCGCTGGTCGCCGCCGAGCTGCGGCGGCAGGTCACCGTCCTGGAGCTGCTCGCCGGGCGGGGCGCGGGCGGACTGCGCCCGGCGCTTGAGGTGACCGTCGAGGGGCGCCGGGTGCTGCGCGCGGTGGTGTCGCGGCGGGCCCGGGTCGGCGGCTGAGCCGTGTGACCGCCACGCGGGCGCGGTGGGCCGGCTGTGCGCCGGTTCCGGGAAGCCGCCCGCAACCGGGTGATGAAATGGCCCGCGACCCCGCTCTACCGTATGTGACGACTGTGACGACGACTGTGACGACCGCGACGACGAGTGGCACGGCGGCTGGGACAGCGACCGGTGCGGCGACGGGGACGGGTGCCGGGGCGAGGACCGGCGCGGACCGGGGCGGAGGCAGACCGCCCGCCGCCGCGAAACCGGTGCGCTGGGCGGCGGACGCGGTGGCGACCATGCGGGAGGGGGCGCGGGTGCGTCTCGACTACACCGCGCAGAGCCTGTGGCGGGTCGACCGGTTGATCGACGAGCTGCGCCAGGTGGGCACACCGGCCCCGGCCGTGGAGAGCGTGCTGCGCGGCTTCGGGGCGTACGCCGGTGAGGTGATCGTCCGGCAGACGGGCGCCGAGTGGTGGACGTCCGGCGGCGACCACTGGGTGCGTACCCCCGACGGGCGGCTGTGGGACCCGGTCGCGGAGGCCCGCCGCTGTTTCGCGGGGGACGGCGGCTCGCTGCGGCTGCTGTGCCGGGACGCCACGGCGGGCGGGCGCGGCTGAGGAGCGTACGACAGGAACTCCGCGCCAGCGCGCGGAAGGACATCCGCACAGCAGAACCGGCCGGGGCCCCGAGGGCTCCGGCCGGTTCCGTGTTGACGTGTTCCCGTGTTCCCGGAAGGGGCGCGGGCTACGGCATCAGGATCGCGCCGAGGTTGCCGCCGGACGGCGTACCGAGGTCGCTGCGGGAGTAGTACCGGTGCCCGCTGACGTCGATGCCGGAGCTGCCGCTGTCCAGCTGGAGGATGACGCCGTCGTAGTCGTCCTCACCGCGGGCGCCGATGGCGAGGTCGGCGCGGCCCCAGCCGGACAGGTCCTGCAGGACGACGGCCGTGCCGAGCTTGTCGTTGGTCTCGGTCACGCCGCTGATGCCGCTGGCGTCCTGGTGGAACGCCCTGCCGCCGGAGCCGGTCAGCCCGGACGAGGAGCCCTTGAGCAGGATGACCATGCCCGCGTTGGACCGGTTGGTGCCGCTGCGGGTGATGTCCTCGTTGGGCACACCGACGAGCAGGTCCGCGTACCCGTCGTCGTCGTAGTCGCCCGCGGACACGGAGAAGCCCATGCCGTCGCCGGGCTCGGCGCCGCCCGGGACACCGCTGGTGTCCTGGTGGAGGACGCGCATCCCGGAGGTGGTGAAGCCGGACGAGGTGCCGAACAGCATGGTGACCTGGCCGCCCTCGAAGGCACCGGACTCGCTGGTGTACGGCTGGCCGATGGCGATGTCGTCGTAGCCGTTGCCGTTGAAGTCGCCCGCGGTGATGGACCGGCCGCCCTTGACGGAGAGGACGCCGACCTTGGTGAGGCCGTTCGCCGAGCCCGCGAACCGGACGACGCGGCCGATGCCGCCGTTGTCGCGGTAGTTGAGGGCGACGTCCGCGTAGCCGTCCCGGTTGAAGTCGCCGGTCGCGGCGTCCAGGGCGGAGATCGAGCCGGAGGCGGAGGTCAGCTTGCCGGCGACCATGGTGCCGCCCGCGAGCCGGATCTGGTAGCTGCCGCCGTGGCCGGTGCCCGCGGTGAAGACGTCGGCCCGGCCGTCCGCGTTGAAGTCGCCGCTGGTGACGGTGGACCCGAGCCTGGCGCCCGAGGCGGTGATGCCGGAGCTGCTGCTGAACGAGAAGCCGCGGTCGAGGCCGGGGCCGTACAGCACGGTCACCGCGCCGCGGTCGGCGTGGCCGCTGGTGTCGTCCTCGCCGGGGGCGCCGATCATCAGGTCGGCGTAGCCGTCGGCGTTGTAGTCGCCCCAGGCGCTGTCCGTGCCGAAGCTGTCGCCGGACTCGGAACCGCCGGGCACCCCGGGGCTGCCCTGGCTGATCGTCCGCTTCAGCTCGGCGACGGGACCGTCGGTGCCGCCCGGGACCAGCGTGACGCGGTTGCTCTTCGGCAGACCGGCGACCAGGTCGTTGACGCCGTCGCGGTTGAAGTCCGAGGTCGGGATGGCCGAGTTGGCGCCCGCGCTGGCGGCGAACCGGCGGATCTCACCGAGCTTGGCGTACATGGTGGCGCCGGGGCACTCGGTGGCGTAGCCGTCGCGGTGGCCGGAGATCTGGTTGAGGGTGGCCTCCTCGCCCTTGTCCCACACGCCGGTGTCGCCACCGGCGGTCAGGGTGACCTTGCCGGTCGGGTCGCCGCCGTACTGGCCCAGCTTCCAGGCGGCGACACGGGCCACCGACTCCAGCGTGGCCCGGGTCGGACGCGCCGCGGGGATGCCGTTGGCGGGGTCGCCCTGGAAGTCGCCGAGGACGGCGATGCCGGCGGAGTAGGTGTTGAAGCCGTAGGTGTGCGCGCCCATCACGGGCAGGTCGGTGCCGCCCGCGCGGCCCTCGAAGATCTGGCCGCACTTGTCGACCAGGAAGTTGTAGCCGAGGTCGTTCCACCCGTTGACCTGCACGTGGTACGCCATGATGCCGCGCACCAGCGACGCCGACTGGGCGCAGCTGTAGCTGTTGGAGCCGACCGTGTGGTGCACGAAGACGGCCTGCACCTTGTCGAGGTACGACGGCGGGTCCTCGACCATCGACTCGTCGGCGCCCCAGCCGGCCCGGCTGGTGATGGGCGGTTGGGTGACGGTGGACGGCGGGGCGGTCGGGACGGTCTCGGTCGGCGACGGCGAGGCGCTCGCGGTGTCCGTGGGCGAGGCGCTCGTGGAGCCGTCCGGCGAGGCGGTGTCGGTCGCGGTGGCCGTCGCGCTCTCGGTGCTGGTGCCGGTGGACTCGGTGGACTCGGCGGTCCCGGTGGTCTCGGCGACCGTGCCCGCGGCGGACTCCGTGGCGGACGGGCTGGCCGTCTCGGCGGCGAACGCGGCCGGTTCGATCTCGGTGCCGATGGACTTGGTCTCGGCGGTGGTCACCACGCCCGGATCGACGAGGTTGACCTCCAGGCCCTTGGGCAGCCCGGCGCTCGCCGTGCCGTCGTCCCGGACGACCTGCACCTCGACGCCGTCGGACGGGCCGACCCAGAGCGGCTCGGAGGCGCCCCGCATCCCCGGCTCGACGCCCTCCGGCGGGTCCACGCCCAGCTCCAGGTCCTGCCAGCCGGTCCACTCGCCGGTCTCGCTGCTGCGGGTCCGCACCTGCGCGGTGCCGTCGACCTGCACCCGGGGCCCGGTCCAGGAGACGCCGAGCAGGGAGAACTGCTCGGTGCTGGTGCGCGGCAGTTCGCGCTCCTGCTTGCCGGTGCCCTTCAGGGCGAGGTCGTAGACCTCGACGGGCCGCTTCTCACGGCCGTGGGCCGCCGCGTCCGGTCCATCGGACGGGCTGGCCAGGGCGTAGGTCGCGACACCTCCGCCGCCCAGGACGACAGCACCCAGCGTCAGCCAGGCCCTGCGCTTCAAACTCAGTGGTCGGTACGCGTGCGACGTACGACGGCTCAAGACGAACCCACCCCAAAACAGGCCACGAAAGGCCGCAGAAGATCAGTAGATGCAGTCACGCCAGGCGCATTCATCATATGAATGGCGCGGGTTAGGTTACACACTCACCTTTCCCATGAACACGACAGATCCCTGAGACGGGGAAAAGGTTGTACGGGCGGCCCGCACTTCCGATGTGACATTCGACATGGCCCTACCTCGTGTCGTTTCACGACGGGCGTCCGCTGGGACTGAGGGGGACCGCTGTGCGCTCCCCGACACCGAGCGAAGGGGTGGGGTCTCATGAGCCGAGCCGACGCGTACGTGCCGTGCGCGCACGCGATGCGTCCGTGCGCCACGGAGTTCGTCACACGTGTCACCGCCCGCAACCGGCTGCCGCTGGACTACTCCGTCCGCAGTCTGCGCATCGTCGACTTCCTGCTCGACGGGCTGCGCAAGGGCGGCGCCGACGAGGAGCGGGCCCACGAGACGCTGTGCGGCCTGGGCGCCTACGTCGGTGAGGTGCTGGTGCGCCGCGCGGGCGCCGTCTGGGTGGACCTGGACGCCGACCAGCGCGCCGTCCTCGGCCAGCCGGTCGGGGTGCGGATGCCCGACGGCCGGATCTGGAACCCCCTCGGCAAGGTCCTCAACCGCTTCGAGGCGGGCGGCCCCGACGAGTCCCTGCACACCTTCTACCTGACCCTGCACGGCCGCACCCGGAGATCGGCGGCCTGACCTGACGACCTGTGACACTTCTGTGCGCACCGACGCTGATGACCTTGGGGGGCGTCGACACGGCCGATGCGTGTCACACGGCGCGGACGAGCAACGGAGCCGTACGAACGAGGACAGTCTTGGGCCAGGGAGGGGAACCCCGGCGCGCACAGGCGTACGACGGGGAGTTGGGCGCGGCCGTCGCGCGGGCGCAGGACGGGGACGAGGCCGCGTTCGCGGTGGCGTACCGGCTGGTGCAGCCGGGCCTGCTGGGCTATCTGCGCGGACTGGTCGGCGACGACGCCGAGGACGTGGCGTCCGACGCGTGGCTGGAGATAGCCCGGGACCTCGGGCGGTTCAGGGGGGACGGGGCGGGGTTCCGCGGCTGGACCGCGACCATCGCCCGGCACCGGGCGCTCGACCACCTGCGCCGCCAGCGGGTACGGCCCCGGCCGAGCGCGCTGGAACAGGACGTACTGGAACTGCCCGGACCGCACACCACCCATGACCAGGCCATGGAGTCGCTCTCCACCGAGCACGCCCTGAGCCTCGTCCGCGAACTGCCGCGCGACCAGGCGGAGGCGGTACTGCTCCGGGTGGTCGTCGGCCTGGACGGTCCCGCCGCGGCCCGCGTCCTCGGCAAGCGTCCCGGCGCCGTCCGCACCGCCGCCTACCGCGGCCTGAAGCGCCTCGCCCGCCGCCTCGGAGTCGAGGATTCCGCTTCCGGGGGTGTGACGGATGACGGCCCCCGGACGCTGGGGGAGTCGAAGTGACAGCCACCGACAATTGCCGGACCGGATCGGGTCAGCGAGGCGGACAGGGACGGAAGCGGACATGGGTGAACGGCTGAGCGGCGGCGGAGTCTCCGGCCGTCGGCACGGGCGCCCCGGCGACCCCTGGTGGGCGGAGCAGGACGGCGCCCTGGAGGCGCTGCTCGCCCTCGCCCTGCGCGACACCCGGATCGACGCCGACGCCGAGCAGCGCGCCGTCGTGGCGTTCCGTGCCGCCCGGGACGCGGGAGCGCACCGCGCCCGCGCCCGCACCCGACGCCGGGACGACTGGCGCCCCCGTCCGCACCGGCGCGCCGGACGCTCGCTGAAGGCGACGCTCGCCGTGGTGCTCGGCAGCCTCACGCTGGGCGGCGTCGCGGTGGCCGCGATCGGCTCGGCCGGGTCCACGGCCGACGACGCGGACACGCCCCGGGGCGGCCCCCGGACCTCGGCCAGCGCCCCCGACTCCGGCTCCGCGGGCACCGGCGCCCCGTCCACCGCCCCGGCGCACCCGCCCACCGCCCAGGACACCGAGGCGCACTGCGCGGCGTACGAGAAGGTCAAGGACAGCGGCAAGGCCCTGGACGCCACCGCCTGGCAGCGACTGGTGACGGCAGCGGGCGGCGAGAAGGAGATCGACGCGTACTGCGCCCGGCAGACAGCCCAGGCGACGGCCCCCACCCCCTCCCGGCCCTCCCGTCCCAGTACCCCACCCCGCCCCACCGCACCCCCCAAGCCCACGGCAACCGGCAAATCCAACGCCCCAACCGCCCCGGCGAACGAGAACGCGGAGAACGCAGAGAGCGCGGAGAATGCGGACACCGCAGAGAACGCAGAGAACGCAGAGAACGCGGACATCTCGGAGAAGGCCGACAACGCCGAGAATGCCGAAATCAGCAACGGGAAGAACCAGTAGCGACCCGCCCGGTTCTCCCAGCGCGTCGAAGTGGACTTGGACGTGTTCCGTTGCAGTCGATATGTGCGAGGGCGAGTCAAGAAGGTGCTGCCGACCAAGCCGGACGACGTGGTCGACCGGAACCGGGAGCGGGATCTGCTCGTGGAGTTCCTCACTGATCCGGATCCTGCGATGCGGCTCGGGATCTGCACGGCTTCTCCCCCGACCTGGTCGACCTGGCCAACCGGCGTGACGGCCTCCTGCTGGTCGGTTTGCCCGCTCTCTACGGCAGCCAGCGCGCCTGTCGAGCCACGACACAGGCCCGGACTCTTGCGACACTGCTGATCTCGCTCTGCTGGCGGAAGATCGGAGAGTCCGACCCGGTCAGCCAGTCGACTTTCTGGGCGGCCCGTGCCGTGAACCCAGCGGCCCGATCGCTCCTGCCGAGGCCACCGTGCGCCGGGTCCTGCAGCGGTCCGGCCCGAGACCGGCGATCTTCGCCGACCGTGGACGTGCTGGTCACCGGGCGAACTCTCCGCACACCTCGGTGACCGGCCTGTCGGCGTCGTCAACTGCGGCAGCGAGCGTGTCCGAGGTGGTACCGAGCGCGGAGAGCAACGCGTGCGCGCGTCCCGCGAAGTCCGCAGGAGCGCTCGGGAGTCCTGCAGCGGCCTGCACGTTGCCCTTTCCGTTGGGCACCCAGCACCCAGCACCCAGCACCCAGCACCTGGCACCTGGCACCTGGCACCTGGCACCTGGCATGAGCGTGCAGCGCGTGTACGAGAAGTCCGACCGCGCGGAAGAGGCATCCAGCGACGTAGAAGGCGTCGCCGCGGGCCGCTCCCTTGCGAGCGTCCGCCAGGATGAACGGCGCCTCCACTGCCGGAAGTTGGCGGCCACGTGGGCCAGGAACCCGGGATCCCCGGCGGGAGCCGCATCCGCTGCGCCGATGCCGGCCGCGCCCGCTGTGTCCGTCACGCTCGTCACCTCTCCTGCACCCTCCTCGCCGGCGGGGCCGTTTGCGGGCGGTGCATCACTGGCTCGTGTGCCGGACCCGGTGCAGAACGACGGAGCCGCACCCCATCCTTCTGCCACTCCGGCCGGACGCCCATGTGATAGATGCCACTGAACATCTATTCGTGGGATCGCGGGGACTGGATCTCGCCGGTGTAAGATGACGGATGTAATCTAAAAGCCGGACGGCCTTCGGGTCGAACCTCTTCACGGAAGAACCGACATGAGTACCTACCTGATCAACCACCTGCGTATCCCCGGCGGCGTCCCGAACGAGGAGGGGCTGTCGTACCTGGAGCGGGTCGAGGGCACCGCGCACCCCTTCGGCGGCAAGTGGCTGGCCAACGGCGAGCCCACCGTCATCGAGGGAGGGTGGCAGGGGCTGGTCGTCCTCATGGAGTTCCCCGACCGCGCCGCCGCCGACGCCTGGTACAACTCGCCCGAATACCAGGCGATCCTGCCCTTGCGCCTCAACAACGCGATCGCCGACATCGTGCTGATCGACAGCCTGCCCGAGGACTACACCGTCCGCGGCTTCGCCCAGCAGGTCCGCGCGGCCGTCCTGGCGGCGTCCGGCTCCCAGGGCTGACCTCGCGTGGTGCGGGCGCGGGGCGTCCGCGCGGGCCGGCCAGCGGGCGGGCTGCCGGGGCGCCTTTGCCGCGGACCGTGGCAGGCCGGGTGAACATCCGAGACTACGAAAGGTGAATGATGGGCCGCGTCTCACAGGCTGAAGCGAAGGCCAACCGGGAGCGGGTGGTGGAGGCCGCCTCCCGCCTGATCCGGGAGAAGGGCGTCGCCGAGGTCGGCATCGTCGACGTGATGCAGTCCATCGGTCTCACTCAGGGCGGTTTCTACAAGCAGTTCGCCTCGAAGGGCGCGCTGGTCGACGAGGCAATGGCCAAGGGCCTGGCGGACAACGCCCGGTACCTGGCGTCCATGGATGAGCAGGCCGGCGGGCACGCGGCCGCGTGGCGCTCGCTCGCCGAGACCTACCTCTCCGTCGAGCACCGCGACGACCCCGGCAGCGGCTGCCCGGCGGCCGGCTTCGCCGGGGACACCGCACGTCACCCGGAGCACCGGCGGACCTACGCCGACGGTGTCCGGACGATGGCGGAGTGGATAGCTCCTGGGGACGCCGGACTGGCGGCCCTGGCCGCCCTCGTGGGCGGCATACTGCTCGCCCGCGCCACGACGGGGACCGACCTGTCGGAGCAGATCCTCCGCGCGGTCCGCGAGGCCGTGACCGGAAGCGTCGAAGGCCGCCCGGTCGGCGAAACCGAGTAGCCGGGGCGGGAGCTTGCAGACGTCCGGATGCCGGGCGCCGGGATGGTCCGGCCGCGGGTGCGTCACCCCTCCGCAGCCCCGTCCCACGGTCCCACGAGCGTCCTCGTGGGGGTGCTCAAATCGTTCAGCGTTCATCTTTCACGGCACCACCGTCGAGGAGAACCGATGCTGCGCGACACGCGCGAAAACCTCCTGTCGCCGGGAGCCCACGAAGTCGGCGGGACTCACGCGCCTACCTCCATGAGCGGAACCCATCGCCCGCTCTTCCGGCGGCGGCTGTTGCCGTGGGATGGCGGGCGTGCCGCCACCGCGGTGCACCCCTGGTGCGACGCTCGGGCGAGGGGTCCGAGGCGCTGACGGGATCACCAGAACCGGACCAGCGCGTCAGGCTCGGGAGGAGTGGTGGGGTGCTGGACGCCCTGGTCACGCAGACGTTTCGGGCCCCGGGTAACAGCAGGTCGCCTAGGGTGGTACGCGAGACGGCCAGGGCCGCCACCCCCCACAGGAGAGGCCCCGGCCGTCGCGCGGCACGGGCCGCGCGGCGGCCCGTACTTCCTACAGCGCCGGGGGTGCGGTTTCTGTCACACCCCACCGCGTCACGAGTTAGTTGCATCTTCTACGGACATGGACGGGGAACGGTTTCAGGCCGTAACGTGCGGTTCGCGCCGATCCACGGACAGGTGGACACGAGGCAGGACCAGGCTTGGGCGCGAAGAGGGGTGTCGGTGCTGGGGGACGACGCGGAGCTGACCGCCGCGGTGCTTGCGGCACAGGACGGGGACGAGACCGCTTTCCGTACTGTGTACCGCGCGGTGCACCCACGGCTGCTCGGATACGTCCGGACGCTGGTCGGCGACCCCGACGCGGAGGACGTGGCCTCCGAGGCCTGGCTCCAGATAGCCCGCGACCTGGAGCGGTTCACCGGCGACGCCGACCGCTTCCGCGGCTGGGCCGCCCGCATAGCCCGCAACCGCGCCCTGGACCACATCCGGATGCGGGGCCGCCGCCCCGCCATCGGCGGCGACGAGACGGAGCTGACCGGACACGCCGCCGAGTCCGACACCGCGGGTGAGGCCATCGAGGCGATGGCCACGGACCGCACCCTCTCCCTCATCGCCGGGCTGCCCCAGGACCAGGCCGAGGCCGTCGTCCTCCGGGTCGTCGTCGGCCTCGACGCCAAGACCGCCGCCGACACCCTCGGCAAGCGCCCCGGCGCCGTCCGCACCGCCGCGCACCGCGGGCTGAAGCGGCTCGCGGAGTTGCTCGGCGAGCAGCTCGCCGACGATCCGGAATCCGTCGGAGTGCTCGAAGCCGTCCCCGCCCCGCGGCAACCGCGCGGCCGGGCGGTGACGTCCGCGACTGTGACGCATACGCGCGCGCGGACGCAGAAGGATGTGTGATGGCCGACGAGCAGTACAGGTGGCTGGACCGCGACACGGCGGAGCGTTTGCTGCGCGGAGAGCCGCTCGACACCGTCGGCGCCGACGCCGGTGAACCGGCCCGGAGGCTGGCCGAAGCCCTGGGCGCGATCTCCCCTCCCACCCCGCTGACCAGCGGGGAACTTCCAGGCGAGGAGGCCGCGCTGGCCGCCTTCCGCCAGGTGCGCGCCGAGCGTGCCGGGCAGCGCGCCGCCCTCGGCGCGAGCGACCCCGCAGCCCGTCCCGCCGACGTCGGGCTGGTCCGCGCCGAGGGTCACCGTGCCGTACCGCGCCGCCCGCGCTGGAGCCGCCCCCTGCGGTTCGGGCTGGCCGCCACCCTCACCGTCGGCATGGTCGGCGGGGTCGCCGTGGCGGCCGGAACCGGAGTCCTGCCGACGCCGTTCGAGGACGGTGCGCCGGCACCCGCCAGCTCCGTCTCCGCGGCCGTGACCCCCGAACGCCCGCTGGTCCCACCGTCCTCGGACGGCACCCACCGCGGTGGCACCGGAACCGCGGCCCCCGGCGACGGAGCCACCGCCTCCACCCCCGGCGCCTCCCGCGAGCCCGCCGGGAAGGGCGACACCGGCGACCCGGCCGGCGGCGACCGCGCGACCACGCCCGGCGGCTGGCCGTCCGCCTCCGCCGCCGTCACCTCCGCCTGCCGCGACCTCCGCGACGGCAAGAGCCTCGACGCCAGCCGCCGACGCGCCCTTGAGGGGGCGGCGGGCGGCCCGTCCCGCGTCCCGAAGTTCTGCGACCACGCCCTGAAGAAGAACACCCCGGACCTCCCCGAAACCCCCGCCACCACGGCCGAGGAGAACGGCGATGACAGCCGCGGTGACGACAACGGCGACCAGGAGAAGGCCGACGGGGACCAGGGCAAGGGGGAGAAGGACGAAGGCAAGAGCAAGGACGACAGCGAGGACAAGGGCGAGGACGAGGGCAACGGCAAGGGTCACCGTGCTCCGTGAGCGTTCGCTACCTGTGCTTTCGTCCCGCGTCTGAGATTCCCTCCCGAAGGGTGTGACACTTTCGGCCCTCCAGACGCAGTAATGAGTGAGCCGACTGGTCATCGGCTCCGCGGCACAGAGCCGGGGTTCCCCCCGTACCCAGGGCTCGTGCATCTCGGCGCGGGCGGGACACGTTCCCCCGGTCCCGCCCGCGCCCCAGAAGAAGCCAGCACCCCGAGACGCGCCCCCCACCAGCAGAACCTCACCAGTGGATGACGACCTTGTCGCCGTTCCTGACCTGACCGTAGAGATCCGCGATCGCCGCCTCGTCCCGCACGTTGACGCACCCGTGGGACGCGCCCGCGTACCCCTGCGCCGCGAAGTCCGACGAGAAGTGCACGGCCTGCCCGCCGCTGAAGAACATGGCGTACGGCATGGGGGAGTCGTAGAGCGTGGACACATGGTGCCGGGACTTCCAGTAGACCTCGAACACGCCCTCCCGGGTGGGGGTGTACTCGGAGCCGAACCGCACCGGCATCACCGACACCGTCCGGCCGTCGACCATCCAGCGCAGGGTGCGGCTGGACTTGCTGACGCACAGCACCCGCCCCGTCAGACAGCGCGGGTCGGGCGCGTCGGCGGGCTGGCCGCCCATCAGGTACAGCTCCCACCTGCCCGGTTCCCGGGTCATCCCCAGCAGCCGCTCCCAGGTGACGGTGTCGGTCGCGCCGGTCGTGGGCAGCCCGCGCTTGTCCTGGAAGCCGCGTACGGCCTGCTCGGTCAGGTCGTCGTAGGTGCCGGTCGGTCCGTCGTAGAGCCACTCGATCTGGCGGAGCCGGGCCTGGAGTTCGCGTACGCCCGGGCCGCTGGCACCGCGCGCGTAGAGCACCCGCGGCGCGGCGGCGGGGGCGGACGTGGTGCCGCCCTTCGACGGTGTCGGCGCGGTCGACGGCGTCTCGAACCGCACCGGCGGCACCGGCTTCCCGTCCGGCCCGGTGGGCTGGACCGTGCAGCCCGCCACCGTCGCCACCAGCAGGGCGAGCGCGGCGGTGAGGTACGGCCTCGTGGTCCTCATGCCCTGGATCCTTCCCCGTCCGTGACGGCGGGCCAACCACGGGGCATCGTTGTGAGGAAGGTCCCAGCGTGGAGCACTCCACCGGGCGCACGGCCGCCGCTACAGTCCGTGGCGAAGGGACGGCCGTACTGGCGAGTAACCCAAGTAACGCGGAGGCGCACCATGGCACGCGAGTCGGAGTCCGGACTCCCCATCGAGCCGGTCTACGGTCCGGACGACCTCGAGGGCTGGGACCCGGCTCGGAAGCTGGGTGAGCCGGGCTCGTACCCGTACACGCGCGGTGTCTACCCCTCGATGTACACGGGCCGCCCCTGGACGATGCGCCAGTACGCCGGTTTCGGCACCGCGGCGGAGTCCAACGCCCGCTACCAGCAGCTGATCGCCAACGGCACCATGGGCCTGTCGGTCGCCTTCGACCTGCCCACCCAGATGGGCCACGACTCGGACGCCCCGATCGCGCACGGCGAGGTCGGCAAGGTCGGCGTGGCGATCGACTCCGTCGACGACATGCGGGTGCTGTTCGGCGGGATCCCGCTGGACAAGGTCTCGACGTCGATGACGATCAACGCCCCCGCCGCCCTGCTGCTGCTCCTCTACCAACTCGTCGCCGAGGAGCAGGGCGTCAGCGCGGACAAGCTCACCGGCACGATCCAGAACGACGTGCTGAAGGAGTACATCGCGCGCGGGACGTACATCTTCCCGCCGAAGCCGTCGCTGCGGCTGATCGCCGACATCTTCAAGTACTGCAAGGCCGAGATCCCCAAGTGGAACACCATCTCGATCTCCGGCTACCACATGGCCGAGGCGGGCGCGTCGCCCGCGCAGGAGATCGCGTTCACGCTGGCCGACGGCATCGAGTACGTCCGGACGGCGGTCGCGGCCGGGATGGACGTCGACGACTTCGCGCCCCGCCTCTCCTTCTTCTTCGTCGCCCGGACGACGATCCTCGAAGAGGTCGCCAAGTTCCGCGCCGCCCGCCGGATCTGGGCGCGGGTGATGAAGGAGGAGTTCGGCGCCAAGAACCCCAAGTCGCTGATGCTGCGCTTCCACACCCAGACCGCGGGCGTGCAGCTCACCGCCCAGCAGCCCGAGGTGAACCTCGTCCGGGTCGCCGTCCAGGGGCTCGCGGCGGTCCTCGGCGGCACCCAGTCGCTGCACACCAACAGCTTCGACGAGGCCATCGCGCTGCCCACCGACAAGTCCGCCCGGCTCGCGCTGCGCACCCAGCAGGTCCTCGCCTACGAGACGGACGTGACGGCGACCGTCGACCCGTTCGCCGGGTCCTACGTCATCGAGAAGATGACCGACGACGTCGAGGCCGCGACGCTGGAGCTGATGCGCAAGGTCGAGGACCTCGGCGGCGCGGTCAACGCCATCGAGCACGGCTTCCAGAAGGGCGAGATCGAGCGCAGCGCCTACCGCATCGCCCAGGAGACCGACAGCGGCGAGCGGGTCGTCGTCGGCGTCAACCGCTTCCAGCTCGACGAGGAGGAGCCGTACGAGCCGCTGCGCGTCGACCCGGCCATCGAGGCGCAGCAGGCGGAGCGGCTGGCGAAGCTGCGCGCCGAGCGCGACCAGGGGGCCGTGGACGCCGCCCTGGCCGCGCTGAAGAAGGCCGCCGAGGGCGAGGACAACGTCCTGTACCCGATGAAGGACGCGCTGCGGGCGCGGGCGACGGTGGGCGAGGTGTGCAACGCGCTGCGGGAGGTGTGGGGGACGTACGTCCCGAGCGACGCCTTCTGACCTGGGCGATTCCCTCGCGGGGACGACCGGGGGCGGAGACCGCCCGCCTCCGGTCACGCTCGTGAGGAGTGGGCCCCGACAAGGAGGACGCCACGGCCTACCACAGCGGGAGCTGACCCCGGGCGTGCGACACTCCTGTCCATGTTCGGTGTCATCGACCTCCCCACGTACCTCGCGGGCCTGATCCTCATCGTCCTGCTGCCCGGCCCCAACTCCCTCTACGTCCTCTCCGTGGCCGCCCGGCGCGGGGTGCGGGCCGGGTACACGGCCGCGGCCGGGGTCTGGTGCGGGGACACCGTGCTGATGACGCTGTCGGCGGCCGGGGTGGCCTCGCTGCTCCAGGCCAACGCCGTGCTGTTCGGGATCGTGAAGTACGCGGGCGCCGGGTACCTGACCTGGCTCGCGGTCGGGATGCTGCGGGCGGCGTGGGGGACGTGGCGGGCGCGGCGGTCGCCGGTCGCCGACGCCGCGCCGGAGTCCGCCGCCGATGAGCGGCCGTACCGCAGGGCGCTGGTGATCAGCCTCTTCAACCCCAAGGCGATCCTGTTCTTCGTCGCCTTCTTCGTGCAGTTCGTGGACCCGGGGTACGCCTATCCGGCGCTCTCCTTCGTCGTCCTGGGGACGTTGGCGCAGCTCGCCAGCTTCCTCTACCTGACGGCGCTGATATTCAGCGGCACCAGGCTGGCCGCCGCGTTCCGCCGCCGCAGGCGCCTGTCGGCGGGGGCGACCTCGGCGGCGGGGGCGCTGTTCCTGGGGTTCGCGGTGAAGCTGTCGCTGGCGAGCACGTAGCTCACGACCGGGCGGGCGGGCGCCGTGCCGCGCGGGCGTTGACCAGGGCGCGGGTGAGCAGGGGCGGCAGCAGGTCGACGGCGAGCCGGCGGGCGCGGCCGCGGGGGCGTCGGCGCGGCGCGGCGGGCGGCGCGGGCTGACGCGTCACCGGCACCAGCACGGGTACCGGCGTCTGCGCCTGTGGCCGCGCCGGTTCCGGGGTCTCCGGTGGCGACTGGCCGTACCGGGAGAGGGGGAACGGCGGGGCCTGCGTCTCCCGGGTGGCCTTGAGGCGGATCAGGCGGTGGCCGGCCGCCCCCTGCACGCTCAGGTGGCAGTCGTCCCGGCCGCGCGCCATGGCCAGCAGCTCCTCCTGGACGGGCTCCGGGTCGCCCCAGGTGCCGTACAGCTTCTGGGTGCTCAGGCAGATCGGGCGCAGCCCCCGGTTGAGCACGGCCTCCCAGGCGGCGACGGAGACGCCGGGGGTGTGCTCGGAGCGGAAGTCGTCCAGGACGACCACCCCGTCCGGGAGCAGTACGTCCCGGGCGGCGCCGATGTCGCCGTACACGTGGTCGTAGAGGTGGGAGCCGTCGATGTGCGCGAACCGGCAGGAGCCCGCGGGCACCTCGGCGGGGACCAGGGAGCTGGGGCCCTGGAGGATCCGCGGGAGGTCGTCGTGGAAGGCGAGGTAGTTCGTCTCGAAGGCGCGCCGGGTGAGCGTGGCGTACGACGTGCGGGACTCGGCCTGGTTGGCGTCGTCGGGGGCGTCGCCCTCGAAGAGGTCGCACACCGTGTACCGCTCGCCGGGCCGCAGGTGGCGGCCGAGGAAGATCGCGCTCTTGCCCATGAAGACCCCGACCTCCAGCAGGTCGCCCCGGGTGCCGAGGGCCTCCTGCCGGTCGAGGAGCCAGGCGAAGAGCATCTGGTCGAGTACGGGGAACCAGCCGCGGACGTCGTCGAGACGGCGGGGCGGCGGCGTCGGGTCCGCCGTCTGGCCCGGGGGGCCGCTCGGGGCGTCGTGGCGCACGGCGCTGTGTGCGTTGCTCATGTGCGGGAGCACTTCCTTCTGCGGGATGCGGTCAGGAACTGCTCAGTGACTGCCCGTTGAAAATGGAGCAAACCTCCCAAAACGAGAAAATAAGGCTAATTTCGCTCGATCAGTGCCTTGCGCAGGGCCGGGGTCGCCCGGCGCTCCACGTGCCGGTGGAGCAGCCAGGCCAGGGCCAGCATCGCGGTGAGGGTGGCGGCGAAGGTGGCCCAGGACGGGACGCCGAGGTCCTGGTGGAGCACCTTGATGACGACCCAGCCCAGGTGCTCGTGGACCAGGTAGAACGGGTACGTCAGGGCGCCCGCGACCGTCAGCCAGCGCCAGTTCGCCCAGTCCAGCCAGCCCAGCGCGATGGCGAGGACGGCCGCGAAGCCGAAGGTGACGATGAGGACGACGACCGTGGCCGAGCGGTAGGAGAACTGCCCGGGGTGGTCGCCGTGCCAGAGGTGGGACACCGCGATGTGCTGTCCGGTCAGCCAGCTCACCGCCAGCAGGCCCCAGGCGGTGAGGTCGCGGCGGTCCCGGTGGATGAGGTGGAGCGCGATGCCGCCGATGAAGAAGGGCGCGTACTCCGGCATCAGCAGCACCTCCAGGAACGGTTCCCCGGACGCCTGGGTGAGCGCCGCCGCCAGGGTCCACACCGCGCAGAACAGCACGACCCGGCGGCGGTCGGCGCCCGGCAGCACGACACACAGGGCGAACAGCGCGTAGAAGCGGATCTCCACCCACAGCGTCCAGTCCACGCCGAGCACCCGGTGCGCGCCGAGCGGTTCCTGGAGCAGGGTCAGGTTCAGCAGCGCCTCGCTCGGGGTGACCGCGTCGTACGCCACCGCGGGCAGCGCGAACACGGCGGTGACCAGGGCGACGGCGACCCAGTAGGCGGGCATCAGGCGGGCGGCGCGGGAGGCGAAGAAGGACCGCAGCGGGCGGCCCCAGCCGCTCATGCAGATCACGAAACCGCTGATCACGAAGAAGATGTGCACCCCGAGCGGGCCGTACGCGAACACCGTGTGCAGCGTCGGGAACTGCGTCCGCGGTGACGTCCCCCAGGCCCGGCTGACGTCACCGCCCCGGCCGCCGTAGTGGTACAGCGCCACCATCAGCGCGGCCAGCAGCCGCAGCCCGTCCAGGGCGCGCAGCCTGCCGCCGGAGCCCCGTGCGCGGTGTGGCGCGGGCGCGGGGGCGGGGACGCCGGGCGCGGTGGCCGTCACCGACGGCTGTGTGGTGTTCACGACCGTCTCGGTCACGCTGGCACCTCTCGGGGTCCGCCGGGCTGGAACACCCCGACCTTAGGGCGCCGTGTCACGCACCTCCGTTCGAAGAGGTGGCGATTTGCGGGACCCACCCGCACAGTTCACCTGAAGGTCGTACAGGTTGCGCTCAGGTGGCCCTCAGGAACGCCGAGTGCGCCGCCTTGCCCAGGTAGGTGAACCGCGTCTCCCGCGCCAGGTGCTTGTCCACGGCGTCCTTCACGCCGGGCCACCTGGCGTCGCCGAAGTCGTCGAGGACGACCACCGCGCCGGGGGCGGCGATCTCCTCGGCCCACTGGAGGTCGGCGAGGACGCCCGCCAGGGAGTGGTCGCCGTCGATGACGATGACGCCGTAGGCGCGGTCGGAAACGGCCGCACGGGTGTCGGGGTCCTCGGAGAAGCCCCGCTGGACGCGGGCCGCCGCGCCCGCCGGACCGGCCAGGGCGAGGTTGGTGCGCACGGCGTGCTCGTCGACGGGGGCGCCGGTGGGGTCGGGGCGGCGGTCGGTGCCGGGCTGGAGCTGTACCCCGGCGAACGGGTCGACGATGGTCACGCCGGGGCTGCGGCCGTCGCGCTCCATCATCCGCACCAGCCCGGCGGAGAACATGCCGTACAGCGTGCCGATCTCCAGGATCTCGTCGTTCGGCGGGTCGAGCAGCGGTATGGCCGCCAGCTTGCCGCAGATGTTCATGGTGCCCCCGGCGATCCGGCCCACCCCGAGCGACTCCAGCGCGATCAGCAGCCGGTAGGCGGTGGCGACGCCCCGGACGGCGGACTCCCGGTCCCCGACCAGCTCCGTCAGCTCGGTGTGCAGCCGCTCCAGGGGGCCCTTGTAGACGGTCCGGGAGAGGCCCCGGCCGCCGGGGCCCAGGAGCATGTCGACGGCGAGCTGGTGGCCCCCGGCCCGCTCCACGGCCTCCCGCAGCCGTTCCAGCTGGGCGGAGTTGTCGGCCGCCGCCGAGCGGAGCCGTCGGTCGATGCGCTGGTCGACGAGGTCGGCGACCGGGCGCAGCAGGCGCCGGGAGGCCGAGCTGGTGAGCAGGGAACGCCTTTTCATCGTGCGAAGACCTCGATCCGTCGTAAGTCGCTTCGGAGTGGCGCGGTTCGCGGTGGGGGAAAGGCCGGGGGCGGGGCGCTGACCGGCCGGTCAGCCGAGCAGACGACGCAGGTTCAGCCTCCCCCACAGCAGGCTGGCGGCGAACGACAGCGTCATGACGGCGGCCAGCAGGCCGACCAGCAGCAGGGCCGCCGCCGGTGCGGACAGGTCCGCCGAGACCAGGGGGGTGACCAGTTCCTCCACGAAGAGGACGTGCACCATGTACGCGCCGAGCGCGGCACCGGCCAGCTTGCGCAGCAGCGGGCGGCGCCTCTCGGGGACGCGGACCCTGCTGACCAGCAGCAGCACGCAGACGCTCATCACCGCCACGAACAGGTGCGCGTTGGGGATGACGTAGTGGACCTGCGTGTTGTACCAGAGGCACCCGGCCATCGTGACCGGCAGCAGCGCGACCAGCGGCCAGCGCCAGCGCACGGTCCCGGCGGGGAGGCTGAACAGCAGCGCGCCGCCGACCGCGTACACCAGGGAGTAGGTGCCGAAGCCCCAGGCCACCGTGGGCAGTTCGTGGTCGGTGACCTCGGTGAGGGTGCTCAGCACGCTCGGCGCGACCGCGATGGCGAACAGCACCGCGCCCAACCGCCAGGGCCGCTGTCCCGCCCGGATGAGGGAGGCGAAGGCCAGCAGCGCGATGATCGGGATGTAGGTGTACATGAACCACAGGTGGTACGCGGGCTGCACCGAGCCGAAGAGGGAGTCGACCGCCAGGTCGGTCATGGGCTCGTCGTTGCGGTTCCGCAGCCAGGCCCAGGCCAGGTAGACCGCCGTCCACGCGAAGAGCGGCACGGTGTTGCGGACGAGCCGCTTCCCCATGCGGCCGCTGTCCCGCGGCGGGGCGCCGGACAGCACGGCCCAGCCCGCGATGGCGAAGTACATCGGGACGGCGAACGGGTTGACCGCCTCGGCCACGTGCCCGACCCAGTAGGACCCGGCCCCCTCGGCCGAGTCGTTCCCGGTGGCCCGGATGAACTGGGCGCCGACATGGCCCAGCATCACGGTGGCGGAGCAGATCAGCCGCATCAGGTCGACGTCGAAGCGGTGCTCCCGCGCCTCGGCGCCGGCCCCCGAGGGGGCGCTGCTCTGCTGTGGCAGACGTACGGCGGTCTCGTTCGGCACCGCGGAACTCCCAGGTGTCTTCGTCGTGCGGGGATCGGGGGTGGGGCTCTGGCGGCCCGGGGTCACTTCTTCGCGCCGCGGCGGACGGCGGAGCGCACCGCTCTGCGCGCGCGCCGCACCCGCAGCCGCGCCCGGACCTGCGGGCTGCTGCCGGGCAGGTCCAGCTCGGCCAGCCGCAGTTCGGGGAAGTAGTAGCCGGGGCTGTCCGCCAGGTGGTCGCGCAGCCACCGCTCGGTCGGCTCCCGCAGGCTGGCGTACGTCTTGGGCTGCATGGCGTAGCCGATCGCCCGGACCAGCGGCGGCAGTGACTCGGGCGCCGTGCCGACCAGGGCCGGGGTGGTGTCGCCGCGCTCCAGGTCGGGCACCAGGTGGTCGACGACGGCCAGCGGTACCCGGTTGCTGTTCGGGTAGGGCTTGAGCCGCCGCATCACCAGCGCGGTGCCGACCCGGCCGACCGGGACGCCGTAGTAGGCGGAGGCGGTCACCATGGCCGTGGAGAAGCAGCCGACGACGAGTTCGGGGGCGCACTGCTGGTAGAGCGTCTCGGCCAGCAGGGGCGCGTCCAGCACGGTGAGCCGTACGCCCGCCTCCGCGGCGGCCTTGCTGAGGGCGGCCGAGTAGCTGGCGGGGGCGGTGGGGTGGGGCTTGAAGACCACGGACCGGTGCCCGGCCCGCGCGGCGGCGGTGAGCATCCGGACGTGCAGGTCCTCTTCCTCCCGCGGGCTGAGGACGTCGATGGCGGCCAGGTACTGGCCCAGCAGCACCGCCGTGGGCGCCGCGTCGAGGACGGGCGTCAGCCGCGGGTCGTCGGCGGCGTCCCGCGAGATCTCGTCGAGGACCGCGCGGAACGCGTCGTCCGGGACGACCTCGGGCGCCACGCCGTACTCGGAGAGCAGCAGCGGCGTCAGACCGGGGATCAGGTCGAGGTGCAGCAGCCGCCGGATGCGGCTGGCGATGGTCAGCGGCAGCTTGTCCCGGGTGGGGCCGTAGCTCATCAGGCCGTCGGCGTACACGTGGACGGCGCTCTCGGAGAAGATCGCGGTCAGCGCGCGGGCCGGGTTCACCTGGATCGACTCGACGACGAGGTCGACCAGGTCGTGTTCGTCGATGCCCCAGGCCAGGCGGAACGCCCTCTGCCAGATCACGGTGTCGTGGCCGCGGGGGCCCCAGGCGCTGGGGTGGAACGGGCGTATCGCCTCGTTCCAGCTGAGGACCGCGTCGAAGCGGGCGGCTATGCGGGCGTACCCGTGCATCTCGTCCAGGCGCAGCGCGGTCTCCGGTATCGCCGCGTTGTGGGAGACCAGCAGGACGCGGCGGACGTCCCCGCGCGGCCCGAACCGGCCCGCGTCGAGCGCGGCGGCCAGGGTGGCGGCCCCGTACAGGGTCGAGACCTGGAATATCTGGGTGCGGTGGGGCATGGGTCAGGCAGCCTTCCGCCCGTCACGCAGGCGGCTGAGCAACCTGCCTCGGGTCCTGTCGATGGTGCGGAGGGTCTCCGCGAGTTCCCGCTCGGGCATCCGGTGCAGCGCGGCGCGCGCCTCCCGTCGCAGCCGCTGGGCCGCCGACGCCTCGTACTCGTCCGCCTTGCCGACGTGGAAGGCGATCATCGCGCAGTACGTCCGCACCGCCTTGAGCAGGAAGCGGTCGCTCTCGGCGTCCTCGCGCACGTCCTTCAGGAGGGCGTCGTACGCCGGGATGAAGTCCAGTTGGCGGTCGTCCTTGACCTGGGTGAGCGAGGTGGCGACGCCGCGCCGGTAGAACACGCCGTTCAGGCCGAGGGAGGCGTAGCTGCGGGCCCTCAGGTGCAGGCGCCAGATCCACAGCCGGTCCTCGGCGGTGCGCAGCCGGGTCTCGTAGCGCATGGCACCGTCGTCGAAGAGGTGCCGGCGGTAGATCCCCGCCCAGACGAAGGGGTAGTCGACCATCGTCTCGGTGTCGGCGGGCGCGATGCCGTCGCGGGGGTCCATCACGGCGTTGCGCACCCGCGCCGGGGGCCGCCGGATTACCCGCTGGGTGCCGGTGGCCTGGACGTGGTCGGTGCGGGCGAAGTCGCAGCCCAGTTCCTCTATGGCGCGCACCAGTTCGGCGAGGTGTCCGGGGCCGTACCAGTCGTCACCGTCGAGGAAGGTGAGGAACTCGCCGTCCGCCGCGTCGATTCCGCTGTTGCGGGCGTGGGCTATGCCCCTGTTCTGGTCGTGCCGGATCACCGTGCAGTTCGGCAGCTTCTCCGCCCAGCGGTCGATCGCCCAGGGGGTGGAGTCCGTCGAACAGTCGTCGATGATCAGGAACTCGAATTCCGGGTCCGCGTTGTTGGCGAGACTTCGCAGAGTGGCCTCGGCGAAAGCCCCCACATTGTGCATGGGGACGACAACGGACAGTCTGGGCACGCGGGCCTCTCACGTTCGGGGGATGGAGATTAGAACAGGCTAGCGGCCTCCTGTGAGAGGCGGTGGCGGTGCGGACACCGGCAGGTGAATTCCATTCACGGGGAAAGTGAATTCTTGGCGACTCACCGGAGGTTGAAGATCTCCCGCAGCTCGTCGAGGTTCGACCGCGTGGTCTTCCACAGGAATTCCTGGGCCGCGTGCACGTCCGCCACGGCGGCCGGGTGGTCGTCGAGGACCGCGGTGGCCCGCTCCGCCAGCCGGGCGCCCAACTCCCGCTCGTGCACCGACAGACCCCACTCGCGGTGGCCGATGTCCGAGAGGAAGTACGCCAGTTTCGGGTGCGAGACCAGACTGAGGATCGGGGTGCCGCAGCCGAACGGGATCATCCCGGCGTGCCCGCGCATCCCGACCACGAGCAGGGAACGGGCGTACAGGGCGCGGACGGCGTCGTTCGTCATGTCGTACAGCGGCTCGACGCGCAGCGTGACGCCGTGTTCCCGGCGCAGGTCGTGCACGAACCGCTCGTCGGCGGGCATGTGGGCGGCGTACCGCACCTCCGCCCGGTCCCGCAGCCGCCGCAGCGCGGTGGCCATCTCGGCGAGGAAGTGGCCGTAGTCGTGGCCGAAGCGCAGGCCCTCGCGGTCGTAGGCGCAGTTCACCAGCACCGTGTCCGAGCGCTCCGCGGGGTCCGTCCAGCCGGGGACCAGCTGCCGGGCCACCGTGGTCGGACAGGGCTGGTAGCGCACCCGGTCGCGCAGTCCGGCGGGGAGCAGCTCGCGGACCCGGTCGATGGAGCCGTGGTTGCGCAGCCCGAAGAACGCCGACCGCTCGACGAGGACGCGCAGGCTCTCCGCGAACCGGTTGCGGCGGTAGAGCTGCCCGTCGAACACGTTGTAGCCGACCGCGAACACCGCGAGCGGCACGCTGATCCGGGTCAGCACGTCGTCGGGGACGTTCCACTGCCAGTGGCTGTTGCCGTTGGGCGAGGTGTCCGGCAGGAACAGCCCGCCGCCGCCCACGACGATCCCGCGCCGGGCGTTCAGCCGCTCCAGCGCCGCCTCGTCGACCAGCCGGTGCACCGGCTGCCGGTACCAGCGGCGCGGGCCGGTGTCGGCGCCGAAGCACAACCGCACCGCCTCCGGCAGCACCTTGTCGCCCGCGTTCTCCCGCCCCTCCGCGAACAGCGCCACGTGCGCCAACTGCTCGGCGGGCGCGTCCGTGTCGTCGTCCCCGTCCCCCCGCTGCGCCGGTCCGGCGGTCCGCACGGACCAGGCGTGGCACCCGGCGTCCGCCGGGTCGGCGGACAGGCCCTGCCGGGCGTAGGCGTGCGCGTCGGCCGTACGGCCGCACAGCCAGGCCAGCCGGGCGAGCTGCGCGAAGGCCCGCGGCGCCACGTCGGGCGACGCCGCCGCCAGCAGCAGCCGCGCCTCGGCCTCGTCGTACCGCGACAGCGCCATCAGGCACAGGCCCAGCGTCTCCTGGCAGCGCGGCGCGTCCAGCCGGTCGGCCACCACCGGCGCCAGGACGTCCACCGCCTCGTCGTAGCGGCCCTGGCGGCGGTAGACGTCGGCGACCGTGTGGGCCAGCGCGAGGGAGGACCGCACCGCGAGCAGCGGCGGCGCGCACAGCGCCAGCAGGTCGGGGTGCCGGCCGCCGGGCAGGGCGCAGTACGCCGCCCAGAAGTCCTCGTCGGCCATCGTGAAGCGGCGCCACGCCTCGGTGGCCGGACCGTGACCGGGCGCGTCGGCCGGCCCCGTGAACCGCAGCACCGCGACGTCGGCGGGCACCGGCAGGTCGTCGCGCAGCCGCCGGGCGAGGAAGTCGTAGCGCGCGTCGAGCACCGTCAGCGGCCCGCCCGCGGCCGGGTCGGGGGCGGCGTCGTCGACGTCGGCGCGCTGGACGACGTACAGCCCGTCCGGCAGCACCGCGCGCCGCTCCGTGCCGTCCGCGTCGTACGACACCTGCGGTACGGCGGCCACCCCGTGCCGCAGACGCAGCAGTTCGCCGAGGTCGCCGAGGACGACCATGCCGGGGGCGAGGGCGATGACGGTGTCGTACTCCGCCAGCCGGAACGCCTCCGTGCGGTCGGCCGCGCGGCGGGTCACGATCCGGGGGTGCAGCCTGCGCAGCCCGTCGAAGGCGTCCTCGGGCAGGCCGGGGTGGAGGACGACGACGTCCTCGCACACGCCGGGGTTGGTCAGCGCCAGGCTGCGCAGCAGGACGGCCACGTCGGGCAGCCGGTCCGCGTCGGTGTGGACGGCGAAGGCCACCCGGCGCTTGCCGGTGATGGTGCTGCGGTCGTCCGCGGAGGAGTGCGTCATCGCAGGGCGATCCTCATCTTGCTGTCGTCGACGTGCTGGGCGTGGTCCATGACCCACTCGGCCTCCTCCGGCCGCAGCCGGCCGGGCGGGGCGAAGCCGACGAGGTCCAGCCGGGCGCTGACGTCCAGGAAGTCCAGCAGCCGCAGGACGGTGAAGGCGGTGCTGGTGGCCGGGCCCCAGCCGCCCTCGCCCAGCAGCGCGGGGTCGGTCAGGGGCCGGCGCAGGGACGCGTCGCCGACCTGGCCCTGCGCGCCGGGCACCAGCCGCTCCCGGACGGCACGCCGCCAGGCCGCCGCCGGGTCCCCGAACACCAGCCGGACACCGGCCCGCCGGGTCCAGGCTGGCCCCTCCCAGGGGCTGTCCCCGCGCAGGGTGACGGCGTGCAGGTCGGTGCGCTCGCCGGTGCCCTCGGCACGCAGGCGGAAGGAGTCGCAGCGCACCACGACGTCGTAGCCGTCGATCTCCGCGCCGAGCCCGCTGGCGGCGACGTCGGCGGCGTTCGCCACCAGGCACACCGCCCGGTCCGCGACCAGCGCGCGCAGGTCACCGGCGCCGACGGGGGTGCTCGCGCCGATCAGCTCCTCGGCCACCGCCTCCCGCTCGACCAGCCGCTGGTGGCGGCCGTACAGGTCCAGCAGCCGCCGCGTCCCGGGGTCGCCGAGGCCGTGCCGGGCGGTGTGCTCCCGGACCCGGGCGGCGAACTCGGGCGCGGTGACCGCCGGTCCGGGCAGCAGCGCGGTGGCCTCGGCCAGGCAGGTCCGCCGTCCGCGCAGGGTGGCCGTTCTGCGGGCGACCCGGGGCGCCGCGTGCGCCGGGTCGGGGAGCAGGGCCAGGTACCGCTCGTAGCTCTCCAGCGCCTCGGCGTCCCGCCCGAGCCCGTCCAGGGCCAGCCCGCGCAGCCGCCAGGCCCCCTTGGACCGCTGCCGCAGCGCGGCCGACACCTCCGCGAGGTCGAGGGCGAGCCGGAGCTCGTCCGGCCCCCCGGCCTCCAGCGCGCGCTCACCGACCTGGAGCAGGGCGTCGAAGGGGTCGGCCGCCGGGGTGTCCAGGGCGGCGGTCAGGACACCGACCGCCTGCGCGAGCCGGGCCTGACCGGCCGTCGAGGTGCTGCCGTGCTCCGCGAGGTAGGCGCCGCACCGGCGCAGACCACGGGCGTACAGGTCCCGTCTGGCGGCGTCCTTCTGCCGTGCCTTGAACAGCCCCGCCAGGGGGTTCGTCATGCGTTTCACCGTCCTCCGATCGGAGGACGAATGTGCCCCACCGCGAGCGATCGCAGGTGGCTTCCCGGTGCATGGCCGGTGAACAGTCCCCTTCGAACAGCCGACCTGGCGGTCCGAGGGGCGGAGGCGGGTCGAGAGAACGACCCACCCCAGCCTCCGGGGACCGCCTCAGCGTCTGACCGCCTTCCGCAACGCCCGGGCCCGCCGCACCACCCGGCGCGCCGTGGAGTTGCGCGGCAGGAACGCCAGCCGCTCCGGGATACCGCCGGGCAGGCCCAGCGAGGTCAGGCGGCGGCGCTTGAAGTAGCGCTGGACGAGCGGGCCGTAGTGCGCGGCGAGGAACCGCTCCGCCGCGGGCCGCAGGGCCGGGTAGACCTGCGGCTGCATGGTGAACCCGACCGTGGTGAGCAGCGGGCCCAGCAGCTCGGCCGGGAGGGGCCCGCCGTCACCGCCCCGCCCCTCCAGGTCGGGCAGCAGCGCGTCGGCCAGGGTGACCGGGACCCGGTTGCTGTTCTGGTACGGCGTGAGCCGGTCGAGCAGCGGCTCGGTGCCGACGCGGGCCACCGGAAGGTCGTACAGCGCGGACGCCGTGAACAGCGCCGTGGAGAAGCAGCCGACGACCAGCGCGGGCCGGGTCCGGACGAACAGCGCCTCGGCGAGGACGGGAGAGTCGAGCACCGTCAGCTCCACGCCCAGCTCGGCCGCCGCCGCCTCCAGGGCGAGGCTGTAGCGGGCCGGGGCGGTGGGGTGCGGCTTGAACACCACGGACCGGTGCCCGCGTGCCACGGCGCCCCGCATCATCCGTACGTGCAGCTCCTCCTCCTCGTCCGGCGTGAGGATGTTCAGCGCGGACAGGTACTGGCCGAGCAGCAGCGCCGCGTTCTCCGGCACCGCGGGCAGCTCGCCGGAGGCGCCGGTGAGACTGCTGAGCACCTTGGTGAACGCCTGTGTCGGCACCACCCGCGCGGGCACGTCGAACTCGGTGAGCAGCATCGGCGTCAGGCCCGGCACCAGGTCCAGGTGGAGCAGCCGCCGCACCCGGGTGCCGACCAGCGGGTCCAGCTTGTTGCGGGTCGGGCCGTAGCTCATCAGCCCGTCGGCGTAGACGTGCACGGGGGCGCCGGTGAACACCTGGGCGAGCGCGAGCGAGGGGTTGACCTGGAGCGACTCCAGGACCAGCGCCACCCGGTCGTCGCCCAGCCCCCACAGCTGCCGCAGGTACCGTTCGAACAGCGGCAGGTCGTCCGAGCGCGGCGACCAGGCGCCCGGGTGGAAGGGGCGGATGGCGTCGTTGTAGAGGACGACGTCGTCGAACCGGTCGCGCAGCGCCCCGAAGCCGGGCATCTCGTGCACGGCCGGGGTGGTCTCCGGGGTCACGGCGTTGTTGAACACCAGCAGCATCCGGCGGTCCGCGGGGTCGAAGCAGTCGGCGTCGACCGCGGCGGCCAGGGTGGCGGCGCCGTAGAGCGTGGAGACGCAGAAGATCTGGGTGGTACGGGACATCAGGCAGCCGCCTTCGCTGTGGTGATCCGGCGCCGCAGCCGCCGCAGCCTGGCGGCGCGCCGCAGGTCCATGGTCTCCAGGACGTCGCCGAGCGCGTCCTGCGGCATCCGCCTTATGGCCGCCGCCGCCCTCACCCGCAGCTGCTTGGCGACCGGCGCCTCGAACTTCTCGATCTCCGACAGGTGGTGGGCGATGATCGCGCAGTAGGTGCGCACCGCCTTGGGCAGCAGCCGGTCGGCGTCGCGGTCGGCGGCGGTCTCGGCGACCACCTGGTCGAAGGCGCGGATGAAGTCGAGTTGACGGACGTCACCGATCTGGGTGAGCGAGTTGGCCACGCCCCGGCGGTAGAAGACGCCGAGCAGACCCAGCACGGCGAACGAGTCCGCCTCGCGGTGCAGCTTCCAGATCCACGGCCGGTCCTCGGCGGTGCGCAGCCCGTCGGTGAAGTGCAGGACCCCCCGGTCGAGGAGGCGCCGGTGGTAGGCGCCCGCCCACGCGTAGGCGTAGTCGACGGAGGTGGTGCGGTCCACGGGGAGGATCGCGGCGCGCGGGTCCAGCACCTCGTCGCGGCGGCCGACCGGCGCCCGGTGCACGGAGCGGGCGCGCGCGGTGGCCTGCACATGGTCGGTGCGGACGAAGTCGCAGCCCAGCGCCTCGATGGCGGCGACCAGCTGCTCCAGGTAGCCGGGGGCCAGCCAGTCGTCGCCGTCCAGGAAGGTGAGGTACTCGCCCCGCGCGAGGTCGAGCCCGGTGTTGCGGGCGGTGGCGAGCCCGCCGTTCACCTCGTGACGGACGTGGCGCACCTCGGCGTACCGGGCGAGGTCCTCGGCAGCGCGTTCGAGAATGGCCGGGGTTTCGTCCCTCGAATGGTCGTCTACGAGGATGAATTCGAAGTCTTTTCGAGCATTTGCGCGAAGACTTCTCAAGGTGTCCGGGGCGTATTGCTGGACGTTGTAGAACGGCACGATCACGGAGAGCTTGGGCACCCGGGAAAGCCTAGGAGGGGGCCCGGCGGCGGAACTTGCGACTCGGGGTACAGAAGGTGAACTCGGTGTGTCGGATTGGTGCATCCCGTGTACTTCCTGGGGGTTGACGGGCCAGTTCGGCTTTCGGTGGTCTGCTGTTTACTTTTTGTTGCGTGGCGGTTCGTCCACAACTAGGAATTCCTCCCTAGGTTTTGAGCTGTGCCACCAAGTACAACGAAGCCCCCACGGATCGCAGTACTCGCGGACTCCGACACCCGCTGGAAATGGGGTGCGCTGACCGCGGGCCGCATCGTTCCGGGCCCGACCATGGAAGCCGGACCGCTCGACGGGACGCAAGTCACCGCGGCGCTCGACGGCTTCCTGCTGCGCGGCCGGGCCACCCCCACCCCCCGGCAGCTCGCCGAGGTCGGCGTGCGCGCCGACTCGCTGCGCGAGGTCACCGCCGTCGAGTTCCTGCGCACCATGGAACGGGAGCGGTACGACGTCCTCGTGCTGTCCCTCGTCGGCGGCGGCACCCAGGCGATGCTGCACGGACTGGCACGCGCCTTCGAGGGCCGCGCCGACCGGCCCGTGATCGTCACCGGCTATGTCGGCGTCGTCTACGAGAAGCTCGCCGACGGCCTGCTGCTCCGGCACGGCGCGGACCTCGTCCTCGCCAACTCCCGCCAGGACGCCGACCGGTTCCGCGCCGTGTACGACGGCGTCGGCGCCGACTCCTCGACGGTCACCGAGGTGGCCCTGCCGTTCCTCGGCGGCACCCCCTACACCGGCGAACACGACCCGTACACCGTGGTCTTCGCCGCGCAGCCCTCCGTCCCCGACAGCCGCACGGACCGCACCTACCTCCTCGACCGGCTGATCCGGCACGCCCGGCTGCACCCCGAGCGCGAAGTGCTCCTGAAACTGCGCTCCAAGCCCGGCGAGCACACCACCCACATCGAGGAACTGCCCTACCAGAAGCTCGCCCAGCGGCACGGCGAACTCCCGCCCAACTTCCGGCTCGTCTACGGCAACATGGGCGAGGTCCTGGACCGCACCGACCTGCTGGTCACGGTCAGCTCCACGGCCGCCCTGGAGTCCCTGCACCGCCGGATCCCCACCGTCGTCCTCACCGACCTCGGCATCCGCGAGACCCTCGGCAACCACCACTTCACCGGCTCCGGCTGCCTCGCCTCCTGGGAGCAGCTCGACGCGGGACACCGCCCCGAGGCCGACGAGGCGTGGACCGCCCGGCAGGGCGTGTGCGCCGACGGCACCTACGCCACCGCCTTCGACGCGGCCCGCGAACGCATCGCCAAGCTCCTCGCGACCCCCGGGGGACTCCCGCCGATCACGCCGTACTACACGCCCGTGACCGCGCCCGGCTACCTCCCCGGCATCCTCGCCCGCCACCACCTCGGCCCCGACGGCACCCCGCTGCCCGGCGCCCCCGCCCACGACCGCGACCCCGGACCGGTCCGGCAGATAGTCCGCCGCGCCGCCCGCGGCGCCTACCGGCACGGCGTCCAGCGGGTCGCCCCCGTCATCCGGCGGATGGGGGAGCTGTGACCCACCCGCCTTCCTCGAAGCCAGGAGTACAGCCCATGACCCACCCGGAAGCGACACCGGGCGCGACGAAGCGCCGGGTGCTCGCGGTGATCCCCGCGCGGGGCGGCTCCAAGGGCGTGCCCGCGAAGAACCTCGCCCCCGTCGGCGGCGTCCCGCTGGTCGCCCGCGCCGTACGCGAGTGCCGCGCCGCCCACCTGGTGACCGACGTCGTCGTCTCCACCGACGACCACGCCATCGCCGCCGCCGCCCGGGAGGCGGGCGCCGAGGTCGTGCTGCGGCCCGCCGCCATCGCCGGGGACACCGCCACCTCCGAGGCCGCCGTCCGGCACGCCATGGACGCCCACGAGACGCTGCACGGCGCCCCGGTCGACGTGGTGCTGCTCGTGCAGTGCACCAGCCCCTTCCTCGTCCGCGAGGACATCGACGGGGTCGCCGCCGCGGTCGCCCAGAACGGCGCCGACACCGCCGTCACCGTCGCCCCCTTCCACGGCTTCGTCTGGCGCGACGCCGACCAGGAGGCCACCGACACCGACTCCGCGGCGGAGCCGGCGACCGGCGGCTACGGCGTCAACCACGACAAGTCCTTCCGCCCGCGCCGCCAGGACCGCCCCCAGGACTTCCTGGAGACCGGCGCCGCCTACGCCATGGCCGCCCCCGGCTTCCGCGAGCACGGCCACCGCTTCTTCGGCCACACCGAACTCGTGCGCACCGACCCCGCCCGCGTGCTGGAGATCGACGACCCGCACGAGCTGGCCCGCGCCCGCGCCCTCGCCCCGCTCTTCGACGCGGACCGCCCCGGCGCCCTGCCGACCGCCGACGACATCGACGCGGTCGTCCTCGACTTCGACGGCACCCAGACCGACGACCGGGTGCTGATCGACTCCGAGGGACGGGAATTCGTCGCCGTACACCGCGGCGACGGACTCGGCATCGCCGCCCTGCGCAGGTCCGGGCTGCGGATGCTGGTCCTGTCCACCGAGCAGAACCCGGTCGTCGCCGCCCGCGCCCGCAAGCTCAGGCTGCCGGTGCTGCACGGCGTCGACCGCAAGGACCTCGCCCTCAAACAGTGGTGCGAGGACCAGGGCATCGCGCCCGAGCGCGTGCTCTACGTCGGCAACGACGTCAACGACCTCCCGTGCTTCGCCCTCGTCGGCTGGCCCGTGGCGGTCGCCAGCGCCCACGACGTCGTCCGTGGCGCCGCCCGTGCCGTGACCACCGTCCCGGGTGGCGACGGCGCGATCCGGGAGATCGCCAGCTGGCTCCTCGGACCCTCGCTCGACTCTCTCGACCCCCTCACCCAGTAAGGAACCCCCTGACATGAGCACCAACTCCCGTCTGCGCGCCCTCGGTTCGAAGACCGCCGGTCCGGGTCAGCCCGTCTACATCACCGGCGAGATCGGGATCAACCACAACGGTGAGCTGGAGAACGCCTTCAAGCTGATCGACGCCGCCGCCGAGGCGGGCTGCGACGCCGTGAAGTTCCAGAAGCGCACGCCGGAGATCTGCACCCCGCGCGACCAGTGGGACATCGAGCGCGACACCCCCTGGGGCCGGATGACCTACATCGACTACCGCCACCGCGTGGAGTTCGGCGAGGACGAGTACCGCCAGATCGACTCGTACTGCAAGAGCCGCGACATCGACTGGTTCGCCTCCCCGTGGGACACCGAGGCCGTCGCCTTCCTGGAGAAGTTCGACGTCCCCGCCCACAAGGTGGCCTCCGCCTCCCTCACCGACGACGAGCTGCTGCGCGCCCTGCGCGCCACCGGCCGCACGGTCATCCTCTCCACCGGCATGTCCACGCCCAAGCAGATCCGGCACGCCGTGGAGGTCCTCGGCAGCGAGAACACCCTGCTCTGCCACGCCACCTCCACCTACCCCGCGAAGGCGGAGGAGCTGAACCTGCGCGTCATCAACACCCTCCAGCAGGAGTACCCGAACGTCCCGATCGGCTACTCCGGCCACGAGACCGGCCTGCAGACCACCCTCGCCGCGGTCGCCCTCGGCGCCGTCTTCGTCGAGCGCCACATCACCCTCGACCGCGCCATGTGGGGCTCCGACCAGGCCGCCTCCGTCGAGCCGCAGGGCCTGCAGCGCCTCGTCCGCGACATCCGCACCATCGAGTCCTCCCTCGGCGACGGCGTCAAGAAGGTCTACGACTCCGAGCTGGGCCCGATGAAGAAGCTCCGCCGCGTCCAGGGCGTCGTCGCCGAGGCGGAGATCGCCGCCGCCGCGGGCGAGCCCGTCGCCGTCTGAGCAACACCCCACCCGCACACCCCCTACGACGGGACGGTCGTACGCCGATGAGCACCCGCGCCGGGAACGCCAGCGCCCCCACTCTCGCCTTCGTCGAGAGCCCGGTCCAGCTCCTGAACACGCTGGAGTGGGCGCACCGCCACGCCCCCGGCGCGGACCTCACGCTCGTCGTGCTCTCCCCGATCGACCCGATGACCCGCGGCCAGCTCCGACGCATGTCCGAGCTGGCCCGGGAAGAGGGGCACGAGGTCCGCTGGGAGGAGGCGCGGGGCGGCGCCGCCGCGCCCTTCCAGACCATCGGCTCCCTGGTGGGCCCGCTGCGCCGCGCCGAACGGATCGTCATGGGCGACCCGTTCTCCCGCTACGTCCAACTGCTGCTGACGATCACGCGCGCCCGTGACCTGGTCGTCGTCGACGACGGCACCGCGACCATGGAGTTCGTCACCCAGCTCGCCCGCGGCGAACGCCTCGTCCGCTGGCACCGCAAGGGCAGCCGCCCCGGCCCCCGCGACCTGGTCTTCGGCCCGGTCTCGTCGGCCGCCCGGCGCCGCCTCACCCCCGGCGAGCGGCGCCGGGTCACGGTCTTCTCCTCGATGCCGATCGAGGAGGCCCCCGGCGGCGTGGAGACCACCACCAACGACTTCTCCTGGACCCGCGCCCGCTTCGGCCCGCCCCGCATCACCAAGGGCGCCGACCTGGTCGGCACCTCCCTGGTGGAGACCGGCGTCGTCGACGGCGAGCGGTACCTGGAGGCCGTACGCACCCTCGCCAAGGCGCACGGCGCCACCCGCTACTTCGCGCACCGCCGGGAGAGCGCCGACAAACTGCACCGGCTCTCCCTGGAGACCGGCCTGGAGATCGTCCGCCCCGACCTCCCGCTGGAGCTGATCGCCCGCCGCGGCCCCATCGGCCGGACCATCCTCAGCTTCCCCTCGACGGTCGTGCACACCCTCCCGCTCGCCCTCGCCGGTACGGGGGTCAGGGTCGCCGTCTGCGACATCGACCCCGACTGGCTGACCAGCGGCGCCTCCCCGCGCGCCCAGGGCTTCCTCGACGGCGTCACCGGTACCGCCCGCGGAGTCGACCGCCTGCTGGCGGTACCGGTACCCGGCACCTGAGCCGCCGCCGCGGCGGGGCGCGGATCCTCGGCCCCGCCTCGTGCCACAGTCCCGTCCGCCAGATGAACGCGCGAGCGTGGGTCGAGTGGGGCGTGGTATCCGTGAGGGAGCGGGTGGGCGCCGGTGGCTCAGCAGGATCGAAAATCCGGCGAGTCTACCCATCCATCCCGACGCCTATGCGTCCGGCGGCCAGGTTTTCTTCCCCTAACGGGCTGAAGTTTTGTTGATCTCGGGTCAGTTGGCCGTCCGGGCGTCCTACCCTTCAGAGGGTGAAGCAATTGATGTCACTGGAGTCCGAAGCCGAAGCCGACGCCCCCGGGGAAGCCGCGCTGCCCGGCACGCTGCCGGAGGCGCTGCGTGCCGAGCTGGTCGCGTTCCGCCGCGACCTGCACATGCACCCGGAACTCGGCAACCAGGAGTTCCGCACGACCGCCGCGATCAAGGCCCGGCTGGAGAAGGCGGGCCTCGCACCGCGCGTCCTCGCCGTCGGAACCGGACTCGTCTGCGACATCGGCGACCCCCAGGACGACGGCCCCGCCGTCCTCGCCCTGCGGGCCGACATCGACGCGCTGCCCATCCCGGACGCCAAGACCGAGTGCCCCTACCGCTCCACCGTGCCCGACCGCGCCCACGCCTGCGGCCACGACGTGCACACCACCGTCGTCCTGGGCGCCGGTCTGGTCCTGGCCGACCTGCACCGCCGCGGCCTGCTGCCCCGCCCCGTGCGGCTGATCTTCCAGCCCGCCGAGGAGGTGCTGCCGGGCGGCGCCGCCGACGTCATCGAGTGCGGCGCGCTGGAGGGCGTGGGCCGGATCATCGCCGTGCACTGCGACCCCCGCGTGGACGCCGGGCGGATCGGGCTGCGCCAGGGCGCCATCACCTCCGCCTGCGACCGGCTGGAGATCGCCCTCGACGGCCCCGGCGGCCACACCGCCCGCCCGCACCTGACGACCGACCTGGTCACCGCCGTCGCCCGGGTGGTCACCGACGTGCCCGCGATCGTCGCCCGGCGCGTGGACACCCGCGCCGGACTCGCCGTGACCTGGGGTCGTATCGAGTCCGGCCACGCCCCGAACGTCATCCCGCAGCACGCCGAGCTGTCCGGTACGGTGCGCTGCCTGGACCTGGGCACCTGGCGGACCGCGCCCGACGTGGTGCACGCGGCCGTCGACGAGGTGGCCAACCTGTACGGCGCCAAGTCGGAGATCAACTACGTCCGTGGCGTCCCGCCCGTGGTCAACCACCCCGACGCCACCGAACTCCTCCGCGACGCGATGACCGTCCGCCGCGGCGCGGACTCCGTCGAGGGCACCGAGCAGAGCCTCGGCGGCGAGGACTTCTCCTGGTACCTCGAACACGTCCCCGGCGCCATGGCCCGCCTCGGCGTCCGCACCCCCGGCGAACGCGTGGTCCGCGACCTCCACCAGGGTGACTTCGACGTCGACGAGCACGCGATCACCGTAGGCGTGGAACTCTTCACGGCGGCGGCGCTGGTCGACGGCGGCTGGTAGCCCGTAGTCCGCACCGGGCGGGCTCCGGTTGCGGGCCCGCCCGGCCCCCGGCAAGGTGGTGCGCGCGGCGCTCCGGCGCGCGCACCTTGTCCTACCGCACCCCATTCGATCCGGTGGTTCACAGGGGCGTAACCGGCCATCGGCACGAATGGATAACGTCCGCCCAAGACCCCGTTCCCAGGAGTGTCTACGCGCGTTAATGTGCGCCGAACTGAGCACCCGCTGCGGGGCTTTGGAGAATGGGGAACTTCACGATGCGTCGGATATCCAGACTGACCCGCGTCGCGGTGGGGATCGCGTCGCTCGCGCTCGCCGCCACGGCCTGCGGTGGTACCAGCAGTGACAGCGACAACGACAGCGGCAGCGACGGTGGCAAGGAGAACCTCGGCCTCGCCATCGCCTACGACATCGGCGGCAAGGGCGACCAGTCCTTCAACGACGCCGCGTTCGCGGGCCTGGAGAAGGCCAAGGACGAGTTCGGCTACAAGACCGCCGACATCGAGCCGACCGAGGGCGAGACGGACGCCGACAAGGAGCAGCGGCTGGCCTCCCTCGCCAAGCAGGGCTACAACCCCGTCGTCGGCGTCGGCTTCGCCTACGGCCCCGCGATGGAGGCCGTCGCCGCGAAGTACCCCGACACCACCTTCGGCATCATCGACTCCGTCGTCGAGGGCGACAACGTCGCCTCCCTCGTCTTCGCCGAGGAGCAGGCCTCGTACCTCGCCGGTGTCGCCGCCGCCAAGGCCACCAAGACCAAGACCGTCGGCTTCGTGGGCGGTGTGGACATCCCGCTGATCCACAAGTTCGAGGCCGGTTACAAGCAGGGCGTGACGGACACCGACCCGAAGGTGAAGGTGCTCTCGCAGTACCTGACCCAGACGGCCGAGGAGGGCGGCTTCTCCAGCCCCGACAAGGGCAAGGCCGCCGCCGAGGGCCAGATCGAGAAGAACGCCGACGTCGTCTACCAGGCGGCCGGTCTGTCGGGCCAGGGTGTGATCGAGGCCGCGGCCAAGGCCAAGGTCTGGGCGATCGGCGTCGACTCCGACCAGTACGAGCAGGAAGCCCTCGCCGCGTACAAGGACTACATCCTCACCTCCGCCCTCAAGGACGTCGGCGGCGCCGTGTACGCGCTGGCCAAGTCCGTCGAGGACGGGGAGCCGCTGACCGGCACGCAGACCTTCGACCTGAAGGTGGACGGCGTGGGCCTGTCCGACTCCAACCCGGAGTTCGCCGAGATCGAGGGCCTCCAGGACGCCGTGGCCAAGGCCAAGGAAGGCATCATCGACGGCTCGATCAAGGTCAAGACCGAGTAGCCGTCACCGGTCGTACCACACGCACGAAGCGGGCGGGCGCCCCCAGCCCCGCCCGCTTCGGCGTGCCCGGACCACCCCGCGACCGGGACGTCACCCACCGCCACCCTCCCCAGGGCCTGTGACCAAGCTCTCCGCCCCCCAGAACACGGGGACATAACAAGGCGGACAGAAGGGGTTTTCAGGCAGGTCTACGCGCGTTAATCTGCGGAAAAGCCAGCGCCGTTGCTGAACCGTCCCGGCGCTAAGCGACCCCGGGAAGTGTGGGTACCCCCTTCTTCTCCGGACCCGCCAGTACGACAGGAGCACCACAATGCGCCGGATTTCCCGGATCACGGTCGCAGGCGCAGCGACCGCCTCTCTGGCCCTCGCCCTCTCCGCCTGCGGCGGCACCTCCTCCGACAACGCCTCCTCGGAGTCAAAGGGTGACAAGGGCCTCGCCATCGCGTACGACGTCGGCGGCAAGGGCGACCAGTCCTTCAACGACGCCGCCTTCGCGGGCCTGGAGCAGGCGAAGAAGGAGTTCGGCTACCAGACGGCCGACATCGAGCCCACCGACGGCGAGACCGACGCCGACAAGGCCCAGCGGCTGTCCTCGCTGGCCAAGCAGGGCTACAACCCGGTGATCGGCGTCGGCTACGCGTACGCCGCCGCCGTGAAGGAAGCCGCGGAGAAGTTCCCGGACACCACCTTCGGCATCGTCGACGACGCCACCATCGAGGCCGACAACGTCGCCGACCTGGTCTTCTCCGAGGAGCAGGCGTCGTACCTGGCCGGTGTCGCCGCGGCCAAGTCCACCAAGACGAACACCGTCGGCTTCGTGGGCGGTGTGGACATCCCGCTGATCCACAAGTTCCAGGCGGGCTTCGAGCAGGGCGTGACGGACACCGACCCGAAGGTGAAGGTGCTCTCGCAGTACCTGACCCAGACGGCCGAGGAGGGCGGCTTCTCCAGCCCCGACAAGGGCAAGTCGGCCGCCGAGGGCCAGATCGAGAAGAAGGCCGACGTCGTGTACGCGGCGGCCGGTCTTTCCGGCCAGGGCGTGATCGAGGCCGCCGCCGCCAACAAGGTGTGGGCGATCGGCGTCGACTCCGACCAGTACGAGCAGGAAGCCCTCGCCCGGTACAAGGACTCGATCCTCACCTCGGCGATGAAGGACGTCGCCAAGGCCGTCTACAACCTGGCGAAGTCGGTCGAGGACGGAAGCCCCGCGACCGGTATCGTCAAGGGCGATCTGAAGACGGGCGAGGTCGGCCTGTCCGACTCGAACCCCGCGTTCAAGGGCGACGCCGACCTCCAGAAGGCCATCGAGACGGCCAAGGAGAAGATCATCAGCGGCGAGATCGAGGTCAAGTCGAGCTGACGAAACAGGGGGTCGCTCGATGGGCCGGAACGCCGTAGATCGGCGGTAGGTTGTGGCCAGCCCGACCGGGGTCCGGCGGGTGCGGCCGCGAGGCGGAGGAGGGAGTCGTGGCGGGGCCATGGCGACTGACGGCAGCGCGGCGGCCACCTGTGCCGGGACCCGGGACACCGACCGGATCCACGAGACATGCCCGAGACCCTGAGCAGCGTGTAACCGCGGGGTTACGTCCGCTCAACGGGGTACGGGGAGGCTTTTCCCACGGAAGAGGCCTCTCCCCGTACCCCGTTGTCAGCGGTGCGTCGACCCTTTGAATGCCGTAGGGGCGCTACGCGCGTAGACGACCCCCGTCCCCAGGAGTGTGCGCCATCAACGCGTCCAGCAGCCCTCCGGCCGGAGCGGCGGTCAACGGTCAGCAGACCGCCGTCGAACTCGCCGGGATCACCAAGCGCTTCCCCGGCGTCGTGGCCAACCACGACATCCACCTCAGCGTCCGCAAGGGCACCGTCCACGCCCTCGTCGGCGAGAACGGCGCGGGCAAGTCCACGCTGATGAAGATCCTCTACGGTATGCAGAAGCCGGACGAGGGCACCATCACCATCGAGGGCGAGCAGGTCACCCTGCACTCGCCCGCCGACGCCATCACCCGCGGCATCGGCATGGTCCACCAGCACTTCATGCTCGCCGACAACCTCACGGTCCTGGAGAACGTGGTCCTCGGCAGCGAGAAGCTGTACGGCATCGGCGCCAAGGCCCGCCGCAAGATCAAGGAGATCTCCGACCGCTACGGCCTCGGCGTGGAGCCGGACCGCCTGGTCGAGGAACTCGGCGTCGCCGCCCGCCAGCGCGTGGAGATCCTCAAGGTCCTCTTCCGCGGCGCCCGCACCCTGATCCTGGACGAGCCCACCGCGGTCCTGGTCCCGCAGGAGGTCGACGCCCTCTTCGCCAACCTGCGCGAACTGCGCGCCGAGGGCCTGTCGGTCATCTTCATCTCGCACAAGCTGGGCGAGGTCCTCTCCGTCGCCGACGAGATCACCGTCATCCGCCGCGGCACCACCGTCGGCACCGCGGTCCCCGCCGAGACGACGTCCCGCCAGCTCGCGGAGATGATGGTCGGCAGCGAACTGCCCACCCCGGAGACCGCCGAGTCCACGGTCACCGACCGCCCCGTCATCACCGTCGACCATCTCCACCTGGCCGCCCCCAGCGGCAAGGCCCTGCTGGACGACATCAGCTTCACCATCCACGCGGGCGAGGTCCTCGGCATCGCGGGCGTCGAGGGCAACGGCCAGACCGAACTGGTGGACGCCCTCATCGGCCTCAGGCACGCCGACTCCGGCACGATCACCCTCGCCGGCGAGGAGATCACCGCCTGGCCCACCCGGAAACGCCGCGAGCAGGGCATCGGCTACATCCCCGAGGACCGCCACCGCCACGGCCTGCTCCTGGAGGCCCCCCTCTGGGAGAACCGCATCCTCGGCCACGTCACCGAACGGCCCAACGCCAAGGGCGTCTGGCTGAACCCGAAGGCCGCCCAGGAGGACACCCGCCGGATCGTCGAGGAGTACGACGTCCGCACCCCCGGCATCGACGTCACCGCCGCCTCCCTGTCCGGCGGCAACCAGCAGAAGCTGATCGTCGGCCGTGAGATGAGCAGCGGCCCGCGCTTCCTGATCGCCGCCCACCCCACCCGCGGTGTGGACGTCGGCGCCCAGGCCGCCATCTGGGACCACATCCGCGCCGCCCGCCGCGAGGGCCTCGCGGTGCTGCTGATCTCCGCCGACCTGGACGAGCTGATCGGCCTGTCGGACACCCTCCGGGTGGTCTACAACGGCAGGCTGGTCGCGGACGCCGACCCGGCCACCATCACCCCGGAGGCGCTGGGCTCCGCCATGACCGGCGCGGCCTCCGGACACCTCGCACACGAAGAGACCCCCGAGACCCCGGCCCAGGCCCCCGAGGCTCCGGAAGACGAGGCCCGCTGATGAAGAAGTTCGACAAGGAGCGCGTGCTCCTCGCGCTGGCCGGTCCGGTCATCGCGCTCGCCGTGGCCTTCGTGCTCAGCGCGATCGTGCTGGTCGCGTCCGGCAAGAACCCGTTCGAGCCGTTCTCGATCATGTTCGAGCAGGCCACGTTCTCCGACATCCAGGTCCTGATCATCAACCAGGCCTCGATGTACTACATCGCGGCGCTCGCGGTGGCCATCGGCTTCCGGATGAACCTGTTCAACATCGGCGTCGACGGCCAGTACCAGCTCGGCGCCATGATCGCCGCCATCGTCGGCGCCCACATGGACCTGCCGTCGGTCATCCAGATCCCGCTGCTGCTCCTGGCCGCCGCCCTCACCGGCTCGCTGTGGGCCGGTATCGCTGGCATCCTGAAGGTCACCCGGGGCGTCAGCGAGGTGGTCGCGACCATCATGCTCAACGCGGTCGCCGTCTCCCTCATCTCCTACATGTGGCTGCCCGACGTCTTCGGCGAGAAGGTCGGCAACAACAGCACCACCGGCGAGATGTCCGAGTCCGGCTGGGTCCCCGGTATCGACATGGGCGCGGCGGGCGAGATCTACGGCCTGGTCGTCCTCGCCGCCCTGCTCGGCGTCGGCTACTGGGTCGTCCTCAACCGCACCCGCTTCGGCTTCGACCTGCGGGCCTCCGGCGCCTCCCAGACCGCCGCCGCGGCCAGCGGCGTCGACCCCAAGCGGATGGTGCTCTCCGCCCTGCTGATCTCCGGCGCCGTCGCCGGTCTCGCGGGTCTGCCGATCCTCATGGGCGACACCCACACCTTCAGCCGCAGCTTCCCCACCGGCATCGGCTTCCTCGGCATCGGCATCGCCCTGCTCGGCCGCAACAGCCCGGTCGGCATCGCCTTCGCCTCCCTCCTGTGGGCCTGGCTCGACAAGGCGTCGCCCGAGCTGGACTTCCACGGCTACGACAAGGAGATCGCCGTCATCATGCAGGGCGTGATCGTCCTCGCGGTCGTCGTCTCCTACGAAGCCGTACGCGAATGGGGCCTGCGCCGCCAGCAGCGCCAGGTCGGCGCCGAACTGGCCGCCGGGCACGCGCTCGGCGTCGACAACAACACCACGAAGGAGGTGGCTGGCCGATGACCACGACGACCTCGGCGACCGACGTCAACCAGCCGACGCTGACGCCCGCGGCACCCACCGGCCGCCGCCTCTCCCTGCCGGTCCTGCTCCTGGTCATCGCCGGAGCGCTGGCACTGACCTCGCTCGTCCGCATCATCACCGGCGCGGACGGCATCACCAACGTCAGCCAGATGTCCACCGCCCTCCAGCTCGCCGTACCGATCGGCCTCGCGGGCCTCGGCGGCCTCTGGGCCGAGCGGGCGGGCGTCGTCAACATCGGCCTTGAGGGCATGATGATCCTCGGCACCTGGTTCGGTGCCTGGGCGGGCTTCCAGTGGGGCCCGTGGAGCGGCGTCCTCGTCGGCCTCGCGGGCGGCGCGCTCGGCGGCCTGCTGCACGCCATCGTGACGGTCACCTTCAACGTCAACCACATCGTCTCCGGCGTGGCCATCAACATCCTCGCCCTGGGCGCCACCCGCTACCTGGCCCCCCTCGCCTTCGAGGGCCACCAGGGCGGCTCCGCCAAGCAGTCCCCGCCGGTCGACTCCCTCGGCCACTTCACGGTCCCCGGCCTCTCCGACTGGCTCCGGGACCTCAACGCCCAGGGCTGGTTCTTCGTCTCCGACATCGCGGGCCTGCTCGGCGGCCTGGTCACCGACGTCTCCTGGCTGACCCTGGTCGCGGTGGCGCTGATCCCGGGCACCTGGTACGTCCTGTGGCGCACCCCGTTCGGTCTGCGCCTGCGGTCCTGCGGCGAGAACCCGATCGCCGCCGAGTCCCTCGGCGTCAACGTCTACAAGTACAAGTACATCGCCGTGATCGTCTCCGGCGCGCTCGCGGGCCTGGGCGGCGTCTTCCTCTCCATCGTCGCCAACCCCTTCTACCTGGAGGGCCAGACCAGCGGACGCGGCTACATCGGCCTCGCCGCGATGATCTTCGGCAACTGGATGCCGGGCGGCCTGGCGATCGGCGCGGGCCTGTTCGGCTACACCGACAGCCTCAACCTCCGCGGCGGCTCGGAGAACGTCCACGCGCTCCTCCTCCTCGGCGCCCTGCTCCTCCTGATCGGCGCGATCTGGCTGGCGATCCGCAAGAGCTACGTCCCCGCGGTGATCACCCTGGTCGTCGGCGCGGCGGTCTTCGCCTGGTACGCGGGCACCAACGAGGTCCCCAACCAGGTCGTCTCCGCCACCCCCTACGTCATCACGCTCCTGGTCCTGGCCCTCTCGGCGCAGCGCCTGCGGATGCCGAAGGCGGACGGCCTGCCGTACCGGAAGGGACAGGGCAAGTGACCGACGCCGACTGGGACGCCCTGCGCGAGGTGGCACGCGAGGCCATGACCCACGCCTACGCCCCCTACTCGGGCTACTCGGTCGGCGTGGCGGCGAAGGTCGACGACGGCCGCACCGTCTCCGGCTGCAACGTGGAGAACGCCTCGTACGGCCTCGGCCTGTGCGCCGAGTGCGGCCTGGTCTCGGAACTCCAGCGCACCGGCGGCGGTCGCCTCACGCACTTCACCTGCGTGGACGGCAAGGGCGACATCCTCGTCCCGTGCGGCCGCTGCCGCCAACTGCTCTACGAACACGGGGGCCCGGACCTGCTCCTGGAGACCCCCGCGGGCATCCTCCCGCTCTCCGAGATGCTGCCCCAGGCCTTCGGCCCCGACCACCTCACCACCTGACGCGATACTGCGGCCCCTCCGGACCACACCCGGAGGGGCCGCACACTTCCTGAACCACTCGGAAGGTAAGGAACCCCATGGCCATGGACGCCATCTCCGTCATCCGCACCAAGCGGGACCGCGGCGAACTCAGCGACGCGCAGATCGACTGGGTCATCGACGCGTACACCCGCGGCGAGGTCGCCGACGAGCAGATGTCGTCGCTCGCCATGGCCATCCTCCTCAACGGCATGAACCGCCGCGAGATCGCCCGCTGGACGGCGGCCATGATCGCCTCCGGCGAGCGCATGGACTTCTCCTCCCTCACCCGTCCCACCGCCGACAAGCACTCCACGGGCGGCGTAGGCGACAAGATCACGCTCCCCCTCGCCCCCCTCGTGGCGGCCTGCGGCGCGGCGGTCCCGCAGCTCTCCGGCCGGGGCCTCGGCCACACCGGCGGCACCCTGGACAAGCTGGAGTCGATCCCGGGCTGGCGGGCCCTGCTCTCCAACGCCGAGATGCTGAACGTCCTGGACACCACCGGCGCGGTGATCTGCGCGGCGGGCGACGGCCTGGCCCCCGCCGACAAGAAGTTGTACGCCCTCCGTGACGTCACGGGCACGGTGGAGGCGATCCCCCTGATCGCTTCCTCCATCATGTCCAAGAAGATCGCGGAAGGCACCGGAAGCCTGGTCCTGGACGTCAAGGTAGGCACGGGCGCCTTCATGAAGACGATCGAGGACGCCCGCGAGCTGGCGGCCACGATGGTGGGCCTGGGCACGGACCACGGCGTCCGCACGGTGGCCCTCCTCACGGACATGTCCACCCCCCTGGGCCTCACCGCGGGCAACGCCCTGGAGGTCCGAGAGTCGGTCGAGGTCCTGTCCGGCGGCGGCCCCGCGGACGTCGTAGACCTCACCCTGGCCCTGGCCCGCGAAATGCTGGCGGCGGCGGGCATCCACGACGCCGACCCGGCGAAGGCCCTGGCCGACGGTTCGGCGATGGACGTCTGGCGCCGCATGATCACCGCCCAGGGCGGCGACCCGGACGCCCCCCTGCCCACCTCCCGCGAACAGCACGTGATCAAGGCCCCGGCGTCCGGCACACTGACCCGCCTGGACGCCTACGACATCGGCGTGGCCGCCTGGCGCCTCGGCGCGGGCCGCGCCCGCAAGGAGGACCCGGTCCAGGCAGGCGCAGGCATCGAGATGCACGCCAAGCCCGGCGACCCGGTCACCGAGGGCCAGCCCCTCCTGACCCTCCACACGGACACCCCCGACCGCTTCGCGTATGCCCTGGACTCCCTCACGAACGCCTACGACATCGCGCAGCCCGGCACGGACTTCACGGCATCCCCCGTGGTGCTGGAACGTATTGCCTGACCAGCGGTTTCCTCATTCGGGTGAACGGGATCGGTGGACCAGCACCGGTCCCGTTCGCCATGCTGGACCCGGTGACGCACCGATAGGGGACCGCCATGAGCGCACTCACCGTCAGCCATGACCCCGAGCACAACTGGGACGACCTCGTCCGCTTCTGGGAGGAGATGGAATGGCCTGAGGGCAGCAAGGTGGAGATCATCGAGGGGATCATCACCGTGTCACCTTCTCCCGCGTACCGTCACAACCTCACTGCGGCACGCATCCATCGTCGTCTGCTCTCGGTGATCCCCGAGGACTGGGAGGTGTTCCAGACGCAGAGCATCGCCATTCCCTCACGTATGGGCATGTTCATCCCAGACCTTGTAGTGGCGCCGGTCCGGGAGGACACAGAGAGGCACATGCCAGCCGCCCTGGCCGAACTGGTCGTGGAGATCACCTCCCAGTCCAATGCCCGTCATGACCGCATCACCAAGCCCGCCGCCTACGCCACCGCAGGTATCCCCCTCTACCTCCTGGTCGACCGCTGGGCTCCGGAAGGCGCCACCGCGACGCTCTACGGAGACCCGAAGGGCGACGTCTACCGCCCCCTGAGCACGGCCAAGTTCGGCGAGCCGATCAAGCTGCCTGCCCCCTTTGACCTGGTCATCGACACGTCGGAGTTCCCCGCCGATTAGTTCGCGGCGTCCACCCGGTCTACCGATCGTGGACGCCAAGACACCCGCCGAACTCGTGCTCGTAGGCCCCGTCACCCGGGACGAGGTGACGGGACTCTGTGAGGACGTACGGGTACGGCTGGAGGGGGCCGCCGTCAGAGTCGTCGTCTGCGATGTCGCCGGACTCGGACCACCCGGCCTGACGACCGTCGACCTCCTCGCCCGCCTCCAACTCACGGCGAAACGGGCCGGAGGCCACATCCGCCTCCGTAACCCCGCCCCCGGACTACCTGCCCTCCTCGACCTGGTCGGTCTCCGCTTCGAGGTGGAGGGGCAGCCCGAACAGCGGGAACCACCGCTTGGTGTCGAGGAAGCAGTGGAACCCAGTGATGCGTCCCCCTGAGATCTCCAGCACCTGCACCGCCCACGGAGTGAAACCACCCGCCTCCTCGTCCGGCTTGTAGTGCGCGAACCCGGGCAGCCCGTTCACCTCCACCCGCAGCAGCCGCGACCCGGCGCACGACGCGCCCAACGTCGTCATGAACCCGGTGATGTCCGACGGACCGAGCAGCCACAGGTCGAACGGCGGCATCGTCATGACGGCGTCCTCGTGCAGCAGCGCCGTCAGCGCGGTCATGTCGTAGCCCTCGAAGGCCGCGACGTACCGCTCCAGCAGCTTCTGCTGCTCCTCGTCCAGCGGGTCGGACACGGCCGCGTCAGCGCCGCTGTCCGCCCGCTCGGCGAGGGTCGCCCTGGCCCGCTGGAGGGCGCTGTTCACCGACGCGACCGAAGTGCCGAGCAACTCGGCCACCTCGCTCGCCTTCCACGCCAGCACCTCCCGCAGGATCAGCACCGCCCGCTGCTTGGGCGGCAGCTGCTGCAACGCCGCCATGAACGCCAGCCGCACCGACTCCTTGGCGACGGCGGCCTCCGCCGGGTCCGCGGTGGTGGGCAGCACTCGGGCGTCCGGCATCGGCTCCAGCCAGGTGTGATCGGGACGCGGCGACAGCGCCGCCTGCGCCAGCGGGGTGGCCTCTGTCAGGTCCATCGGTCTGGCGCGCTTGTTGCCCGCGGTGAGCGAGTCCAGGCACACGTTCGTCGCGATGCGGTAGAGCCACGACCGGAGGCTGGACCGCCCCTCGAACTTCTCGTAGCTCCGCCAGGCCCGGACCATCGTGTCCTGCACCGCGTCCTCGGCCTCGAACGAGGATCCGAGCATTCGGTAGCAGTACCCGGTCAGCTCGACGCGGTACTTCTCCAGCTCCGCCTCAAGCTCCGTCGTCGTCGCCGTGCCGTTGCTCATCGTCCGTCCACCCACCCCTGTGGCATTCCGGTAGCGCCCATCGCGCCCGGCACCTTGGAAGCTACCGCAGCCCACTGACAATGGCGTCCGGAGCGGAGAAGTAGCAGGTCAGCAGGGGTTGGGGTGTTCTTCCTCCGCCCCGACGTGGCCGCTGGCGCGAGGGCGGGCCGGGCGCCCGGCGCTGGCGGGGTGCCTCCCCCCAGGCACGTCGAGCAGGGGGACCCCATCGCCCCAGCGGCACGACTGCCCGCAGCCAGGGCGGCAGGCGAGCCCGCAGCGAGGGTGGGTGTGGGCGACGGCCCGCAGCGAGGGTGGGTGTGGGCGACGGCCCGCAGCGAGGGTGGATGGGGGCGACGGCCCCCAGCGAGGACGGATCCGGGCGACGGCCCGCACCCAGGCCGGATGTGGGCGACGGCCCGCAGTCGCCGTACCACGGAAGGGGACGTGTCGGGGGGTGTCCGCCCGCAGTGGTTCGCGCGGAAAACCCCGTACACCCCCGAAGCCCACAGCCCGCGCGGTTCCGAGGACGGACACCCCCCGGCGCGGCCCCGCACCACCCCCGGGCGGACAGCGCTACCCCAGCCACCCACCAAACAGCCACAGGCCGCCGCAGGCATACGTCACGCCCGGGCAGCCGCCCGTGACCCCGCCACGGTGATGGCGACGACACCGGCCACGGCCGTCAGCCCGACCGTCACCGTCCCACCCCAGCCCCCCGCGTGGAACGCCATCGCGCCGGCCGTGCTCCCCGCACTGGACCCGATGTAGTACGCGGACTGGTACAACGCGGCCGCCTGCGCCCGCCCCCGTGACGCCGTCTTGCTCACCGCCGACGAAGCGACCGCGTGCCCCGCGAAGAACCCGGCGGTGATCAGCACCAGCCCCGCCAGCACCGCCCCCAGCGAGTCCGTCAGGGACAGCAGCAGCCCGGCCGCGGTGGTCCCCCCGGCGAGGTACAGCGCACCCCGCCGCCCCAGCCGCCCCACCAGCCGCCCGGCACCGGACGCCGACACCGTCCCGACCAGGTACACCAGGAAGATCGACCCCACCACCCCCTGCGGCAGGGAGAACGGCGCCTCCGTCAGGCGGTACCCGATCACGGTGTACACGCCCCCGAACACCGTCATGAACAGCGCACCGATCGCGTACAGCCGCCGCAGCAGCGGATTCCCCAGGTGCTCCCGTACCGTCCGCACCAGCACCCCCGGCCGCAACGACCCCGCCACGAAGTGCCGCGGCGACGGCAGCAGCAGCCGGAACGCCACCGCGCACCCCACCGCGACGACCCCGATCACCCCGACGGCGACCCGCCAGCCCCACTCCTGCGCGACCCAGCCGGTGATGACCCGCCCGCTCATCCCGCCCACACTGTTGCCCGCGACGAACAGCCCGATCGCCGTGACCAGCGCCCTCGGCCGGACCTCCTCCGCCAGGTACGCCGTCGCCGACGCGGGCAGCCCGGCCAGCGCGGCGCCCTGCACCGCCCGCAACGCGACCAACACCGGCAACGACGGCGCGAAGGGAACCACCAGCCCCACACCCACCGCCACCGCCAGCGACCCCGTCATCACCGCACGCCGCCCGAACCGCTCCGACAGCGCGCTCATCGGCAGCACGAACAGCGCGAGCCCACCCGTCGCCGCCGCCACCGTCCAGCTCGCCGCACTCGCCGTCACCCCGAACTCCCCGGAGACCAACGGCAGCAGCGCCTGCGTGGAGTACAGCAGCGCGAAGGTGGCGACCCCGGCGAGGAACAGCGCGAAGCTCATCCGCCGGTAACCGGGACCACCCGGCTCCATACGTCCGTCGGGGACAGCGGGAACAGGGACAGGATCAACGGCGACGGAGACGGCGCCCACGACCGTGGACGCCCCGGTACTGGCAGGAGACATACCCCGAACCTACGAACGCCCTGCCTCATCCGTCCAATGCACAGAACCTCCATAATCGTTCCCGTGACGCATCAAGCCAGCTCCCAGCCCCGCCTGTCACCAACCAGTGACACAACGAGTGACGCACCAGACATCGTCACGCGCCTCGCCCCCCGCCTCGCCCACTTCGCCGGAGTCGCCCGCACCGAGCACGTCACCCGCGCCGCCCAGGAGCTGAACGTCCCCCAGTCCACGCTCTCCCGCGCCCTGGTCCGCCTCGAACACGACCTCGGCGTCGACCTGTTCGCCCGCCACGGCCGCACCGTCTCCCTCACCCCCGCGGGCCGCACCTTCCTCACCCACGTCGAGCGCGCCCTCGCGGAGGTGGAACGCGCCGTGGAGGAGGTACGCGCCGACGCCGACCCGGCCACCGGCAAGGTCGCGTTCGGCTTCCTGCACACCATGGGCGCCGAGACGGTCCCCGGCCTGATCCACGCCTTCCGCGCCGACCACCCCAGGGTCCGCTTCAGCCTCGTCCAGAACTACGGCGAGGCCATGATCGAACGCCTCCGCGCCGGAGAACTGGACCTCTGCCTGACCTCACCCGTCCCCACCGACCCCGACCTGGTCGCCCGCCGCCTGGACGAGCAGAAGCTGCGCCTGGTCGTCCCGGCCGACCACCGCCTCGCCGCCCGCAGGCGCGTCCGCCTCGCGGAGGCCGCCGACGAGGCGTTCGTGACCCTGGAACCCGGCTACGGCCTGCGCCGCATCACGGACGACCTCTGCAACGAGGCGGGCTTCAGACCGCGCATCGCCTTCGAGGGAGAGGAGGCGGAGACCCTCAGGGGCCTGGTCGCGGCAGGACTGGGCGTCGCCCTCCTCCCGCCCCCGGCCGTCCCCCGCCCCGGCGTCGTCGAACTCTCCGTCACCGCACCCCGCGCCGCGCGCGAGATCGGCGTCGCCTGGCTGGAGGGCCACCCGGACACCCCACCGGTCGCGGCGTTCAAGAAGTTCCTGCTGTCGAGAAGGGGCAACCTGCTGCCGTAACCCGAACAAGCCGCATCCTACCGCTCCCCCCACCGCCCCCAGGGCACCCCCCTACCGCCGCCAACTCCCCCCGAACCCCGCGGCCAACGGCATCCGCAACCCCAACGGCGGCGGCGCCGCGAACGCGTCCCGCAGGGGCCGCGAGAACGCCCGCCCGAACAGCGCCCCCATCACGAAGTCCTCCGACAGCGCCGCCACCTCCGCCCGGTGCTGCCGCAACCGGTGCCGGTCGGAGTGCACCTCGAACCGGCACACCTCCCGGTTCGCCTTCTTCGCCCGCGCCGCCAGCCGGAACGACAGCTCCGGATCGGTCCGTTCGTCGTTCGTGCCGTGCACGATCAGCACCTGCCGCCCCACGAGCTGCTTCACCGGCTCGGGCGCCGCCGCCACATCGTCCTCCGGCAGCCAGGGCGCGATCGCCAGCACGGAGTTGACGGCCTCGTGCCCGCCCGCGTGCAGCGCGGCCCGCGCGCCCATGTCCCGCCCGACGAGACAGACGGATACGTCACCGTAGAGCCGTACGGCCTCGTCGACGGCCCACGCCGCGTCCCGCGCCAGATGCGCCTCGCTGCCGTTCCAGCCGCGGTAGCGGTAGTGGACGACGTGGACGGCGAGCCCCTGCGCCCGCCCCACCCGCGCCAGCCGCCGCCCCAGCGCGCGGACGGACGCGACCGCGAGGGGGGAGGGCTTGCGGCCCGAGACCTCGTCGCCCGCGGGCAGCAGCAGCGCCACGCCGCTCACCGCCGTCGGTACCGGTCCGAACACCCGCCCCAGCCGGGCCCTGCGGGCCGCCGTCGCTTGCTGCACCATGACAGAACAGTGTCAGAATCGCGGGTATACGCCACCCGTCCGTGCGGTCACCGTTACATATCGGCGGAACTGTACAAGCCGCGAAGTGGGGCACCGTACAAGCCCCGAACCCGGAACCGCCCCAGCCTCAGCCCCGAACCCGCGCGAGCCGCGTACCCCGAACCGCCCCAGCCTCAGCCCCGAACCCGCGCGAGCCGCGTACCCCGAACCTCCCCAGCCCCGCACCGGACCCGCACGAGCCCCGAACCGGACCCGCACGAGCCCCGAACCGGAACCGCCGAAGCCGCGATTCAGCGCACGATCTACGCGCGTAGGCGCTAGAGTGCGGAAATGACGAGCGAGACTGACCGGACCCACACCACCAGGGCAGCCAACTCCCCGACCCCGGAGCAGATCCACCGCGCCCCCAAGGTCCTCCTGCACGACCACCTCGACGGCGGCCTGCGCCCCGGCACGATCGTCGACCTGGCCCACGAGACGGGCTACACACGGCTCCCCGAGACCGACCCCGAGAAGCTCGGCGTCTGGTTCCGGGAGGCCGCCGACTCCGGCTCCCTGGAGCGGTACCTGGAGACGTTCTCGCACACGGTCGGCGTCATGCAGACCCGCGAAGCGCTCGTCCGGGTGGCCGCCGAGTGCGCGGAGGACCTGGCCGCGGACGGCGTCGTCTACGCCGAGGTCCGCTACGCCCCCGAACAGCACCTGGAGGCCGGGCTCACCCTGGAACAGGTCGTCGAGGCGGTCAACGAGGGCTTCCGCGAGGGCGAACGGCGCGCGCAGGCGAACGGCGACCGCATCCGCGTCGGCGCCCTGCTCACCGCGATGCGGCACGCCGCCCGCGCCCTGGAGATCGCCGAACTGGCCAACCGCTACCGGGACCTGGGCGTCGTCGGCTTCGACATCGCGGGCGCGGAGGCGGGCTACCCGCCCACCCGGCACCTGGACGCCTTCGAGTACCTCAAGCGGGAGAATAACCACTTCACCATCCACGCCGGTGAGGCGTTCGGACTGCCGTCGATCTGGCAGGCGCTCCAGTGGTGCGGCGCGGACCGCCTCGGCCACGGCGTGCGCATCATCGACGACATCGAGGTCCAGGACGACGGCACGGTCACCCTCGGCCGCCTCGCCGCGTACGTCCGCGACAAGCGCGTCCCGTTGGAGCTGTGCCCCAGCTCCAACCTCCAGACGGGCGCCGCCAGCTCCTACGCGGAGCACCCCATCGGGCTGCTGCGCAAGCTCCAGTTCCGCGCGACGGTCAACACGGACAACCGCCTGATGTCGGGCACCAGCATGAGCCAGGAATTCGAGCACCTTGTCGACGCGTTCGGTTACACGCTCGACGACATGCAGTGGTTCTCCGTCAATGCTATGAAGTCAGCATTCATCCCTTTCGATGAACGACTGGCCATGATCAATGACGTGATCAAGCCCGGATACGCCACCCTGAAATCCGAATGGCTGTTCCGCTGAAAGGCTCCTGGCCAGCGCATTAGCCTCAAACCCACAACAAGCCCGCTCCGCCGCATACCACCCGCAATTCCCCGCCCATCCGCATTTCGATGTTTGCGGCGAACGGCTTGCCGTGTTTACGTTCCTGGACCGCTCCCATTCAGTTCGTTCCCAAGGACGTTATTCACCATGAAGCAGTCTGCCGCCACGACCGCAAAGACCCTCGGCGTCGCCGCCCTCGGCGCCGCCTTCGCCGCCGCCGGCACGGGTGCCGCGAACGCCGCCCCCGATGTCGCCGGTGTCAGCAACCGGGTGTTGGACACCGCCGTCCGCGCGCTGCCCGCGCAGAACCTGGAGCAGACGGTGCCGGGCAGCAGCGGGGCGCTCGCGCAGGGCCAGCGGGCGGTCGGCGCCGGGCTGACGGCCGCGCAGCCCGCCGTCCAGCAGCTGCTCGCCCAGGGCCCGACCGGCCCGGCCGCCGCGCTCCTCGGCGGACTCCCGACGCAGGGCCTGCCCGTCCAGGGCACGCCGGTCAACGGCATCCCGCTGGGCGGCTGACCCCGCCCCGCCCCCCCCGCACACGCCGACGGGGCGCACCCCCACCCAAGGGGTGCGCCCCGTCGGCGTGCGCACGCGGCGCACTACCACGCCGTACGCGTGGCCTTGTCCTCCGCGGGCAGCAGGAACCACAGCGCGAGGTAGACCAGGAACTGCGGGCCCGGCAGCAGGCAGGAGACCAGGAAGATCACCCGCATCGTCCTCGCGGAGGTGCCGAAGCGCTGGGCCAGCGCGGCGCACACGCCGCCGATCACGCGGCCGTTGGTGGGGCGGGCGAGGCGGGACATGGCTCCTCCTTCGGGACACCGTGTGTGTCCGTCGATTCGTCTCTGCTACCCCCAACAGTAGGCAAACGAAGCGGGAGAGGCGTCGCTCTACGGGGCGATCCCGACCCTGGGAATCGTCGGGGTCCGCCCCTGACCCACCTCGTCCGCCACGGGCGGCACCCGCGGCCCCGACGCGCACCGGCGGCGCAGCCAGGCACGGGTGACCGGCACGACGGCGAGGTGGGCGAGCCCCACGCCCGCGGTGTTGAGCAGCAGCGAGTCGACGTCCACGACCCGCCCGGGCACGCCCGTCTGCAACAGCTCGATGGTCAGCGACAGCAGGGCCCCGGCGGCGACCGTACGGAACAGCGACGCCCACGGCGACACGGTCAGCCTGCCGCCCGCCAGCGGCAGCAGCACGCCCAGCGGGGCGAGCAGCGCCAGCCCCTCCCCGACGCACCGCGCCGCCTGCCTCCAGCCCAGCGCGAGATCCGCCCGGATACCGGCGAAGGGCCGCAGGTTGGCGGGCATCACCCAGGGGACGTCCAGGGGGCGCAGCGTGAACCAGGCGACGAACGCGAGATACGCGACGAGGAGGACACCCCCTGTCACACGGACGTGGATCGCGGCGCTGCCGCCCATGGAGCCTTGACGCTGCACGCCCCCCTAGACGCGGCCTTCGGCACGATCGGTTCCGGGATGTCGCCCTCCGCCTTCATGAGGCATACACCACACCCCCAGGACACCCCCGCGCGCTCACCCGGCCGACACCTCCCCGGAAGGCGGTTCCCCCGCGCCCGGCCGCGCCCGCACCCCCTCCGTGCACTCGTACCGGCGCAACGTCTCCGACTCCGGCCCGCCCAGGACCACCGACCCGTCGACCTCGCCCGCCGCCGCCGAGTCGGAGAACGTGCAGACGATCTGCGCGAGGGCGTACGCCGACAGGTCACCCGGCGCGCTGCTCAGCCGCAGGGCGTCCTCGGGGTCCCCGCGCCGCGGCCCGCTGACCCTCGTACCGGGCCGTACGGCGGTGGCGTACCCGGCCTCCCTCGCCGCGGTCGTCGGCGTACGGGCCAGCTCGTCCAGCAGGCCCTGCGCGACCAGCACCCGCCGCCCGGTCTCCGAGTCGACCTCGGGAACCCGTATCGTCCGGTCCACCGCGACCAGCGACGACCCGCAGAGCAGGAACACCCGCACCGGCATCCCGCGTGAGGTCTGGTTGGCGACGTCGGGCCCCGCGAGCGAACACCGCGCCCGCGACGGCGCCGGACCGAAGTCCGTCGGCACCTCCGTAGGCCGTATCCCGCACCCGGCGAGCACCGCGGCCAGCCCGGTCAGCACGGGGAGGAACACCATCCTCCGCCGTACGCCCATCACGCGTCCCCCTCCCGAGCCGTGCCCTTCTCCGAGTCCACGTCCTCGGAGGTGTCCCGGGGCAGTCGCAGCGTGAACACCGCGCCGCCGTCCGGAGAGTTGGCCGCGGTGATCTCGCCGCCGTGGATGTGCGCGTTCTCCAGGGCGATCGACAGCCCGAGCCCGCTGCCCTCGGAGCGCGGCCGGGAGGCGCTCGCCTTGTAGAACCGGTCGAAGACGTGCGGCAGCACGTCCTCCGGGATGCCGGGCCCGTGGTCCCGCACCCTGATCGTCACCGAGTCGTCCGCGTCCCGCACCGACACCCGCACCGGCGACCCGCCGTGCTTGAGCGCGTTGCCGATCAGGTTGGCGAGTATCACGTCGAGACGCCGCGGGTCGATCCGGGCGTGGATGCCGCGCTCGGCGTCCAGCTCGACCGCGTCCAGCCAGGCGCGGGCGTCGATGCAGGCGGTGATCTGGTCGGCCACGTCGACGTCGTCGAGGACGAGCCGGGCGGTGCCCGCGTCGAAGCGGGTGACCTCCATCAGGTTCTCCACCAGGTCGTTCAGCCGCCGCGTCTCGCTCACCACCAGCCGCACCGCGGGCTCGATCATCGGGTCGATACCGCCGCCCTCCGATTCCAGCTCCTCCTCCAGCACCTCGGTCACCGCGGTGATCGCGGTCAGCGGGGTACGCAGCTCATGGCTCATGTCCGCCACGAACCGCCGCGAGGCGGACTCCCGCGCGGCCATGTCGTCGACCCGCTTCTCCAGGGCCGCCGCGGCACTGTTGAACGTCCGCGAGAGGTCGGCGAGTTCATCGGTCCCCGACACCCGCAGCCGGGTGTCCAACCGCCCCTCGCCGAGCCGCCGCGCGGCCACACCCAGCCGGTGCACCGGCTTCAGTACGGTCGTGGCGGCGGCCTGCGCGAGCAGCGCCGAGCCGATCAGCGCCAGCGCGGTGGCGATGCCGAGCGACCACGCCAGCGAGTTCAGGTCCTTCGCCTCCGGCTCCAGCGACTTCAGCATGTACCCGGTCGGCCCGCCCCCGATCACCCGCGTCCCGGCCACCAGGTACGGGGTGCCGTCGTCGACGATCCGCTGCCAGTACAGGTGGTACGGCGACGCGTTGCCGGAGTCGACCGGCTGCTCCTCGTTGACGGCGGCGCGCAGCGACTCCGGCACGTCGGCCAGCGCGAACCCGTTCAGGCCCCCGGAACCGCCGTACACCGGCAGACCGCTCGCGTCCTCGGCGACCAGCAGTACCGTGAAGTGCTGACCACCGGTGGCCATCTGACCCGCGGCCCGCTGCAACTCGTCCCGCGTGGGGTGCTCGGGCAGCGCGCCCGCGCGGTTCTCCATCTCGCTCTCGAAGTCGCGCAGTACGGCGTCCTGGGCGCGGGTGAGCACCGCCTCCCGGTTGAGCCAGTAGGCGATCCCCGACGCGGACACCGCCGCGGTCAGCGCGACCAGCCCGAACACCACGACCAGCCGCAGCCGCAGACTGGTCAGGCGGAGCCGGGACCATATCCCCTTGCGCATGAGGGCGCCGACCCAGCCACGCGGCTCGCCGTGCCCGCCGTGCCCGTCGCGTTCATCACCGTGCTCTTGTCGCTCATGTTGCTGGTGGGTCACTGAGGCGGATCCAGCCGGTAGCCGACACCACGCACGGTACGGATCAGGGTCGGCGACGACGGCACGTCCTCGACCTTGGCGCGCAGCCGCTGGACACAGGCGTCCACCAGCCGCGAGTCACCGAGGTAGTCGTGCTCCCACACCAGCCGCAGCAACTGCTGCCGGGACAGCGCCTGCCCCGGCCGTCGGCTCAGTTCGAGCAGCAGCCGCAGTTCGGTCGGGGTGAGCTGGAGATCGTCACCGTTCTTCGTGACGGTCATCGCGGCCCGGTCGATCACCAGGCTGCCGAACGTCGCGGCGTCGTTCGCCTCCCGCTCGCCGCGCCGCAGCACCGCCCGGATCCGGGCGTCCAGCACCCGTCCCTGCACCGGTTTGACGACGTAGTCGTCGGCGCCGGACTCCAGGCCCACCACCACGTCGATGTCGTCGCTGCGCGCGGTCAGCAGGATGATGGGCAGCTGGTCCGTGCGCCGGATGCGACGGCACACCTCGAACCCGTCGATGCCGGGCAGCATCACATCCAGCACGATCAGGTCCGGCCGCTGCTCACGGAGCAGTTTCAGACCGTCCTCACCGCTGGCAGCGGTCGCGACCCGGTGTCCCTGGCGCGTCAATGACAGTTCCAGGGCCGTACGGATGGCGTCGTCGTCCTCGATCAGCAACAGGGAAGGCACGGGGGTCATTCTGGCCCATGGGGGGTGGGGGTTTCGACACCTGTACGGCTACGGCCGTACGACGCGCCCCTGTGACAGGTCTGTGACAGTCGACGGACACGGCGATGAAGTGCCCGAGGCAGGATTCTCGACACAGCACGGAAGCCAGACCGAACACCGGAAGTCCACGACGGGGGGCGCGAGATGAACACGCTGCACGGCAACAGCACCAGCGCAGTGATCACTCGGCTGCACGACGTGAGCCGGGGTTCCGAGAAGTCCGGTGCCGATGGGGGGACCTCCCTGCTCGAGCGGAGCCGAGAGCTTGGGGGAGGGCGGGGGTGCGTGCGCGGCACCGGGCGTCAGCACACCGCCTTCATGACGGTGGTTGACGCGCCCACGGGGGAAGCGCACGGGGGAACCGCGTACCGGGAGGAAACGGGAGAGCGCCGCCCGGCGACGCCGTCCGCGGACGCGGAAGCCGCGTTCACGGCCTACGTCCAGGAGCGCCGCGCCTCCCTGTACGCCACCGCCTACCACCTCACCGGCGACCGCTTCGAGGCCGAGGACCTGCTCCAGAGCGCGTTGTTCTCGACGTACCGCGCGTGGGACCGGATCACCGACAAGGCGGCCGTCGGCGGCTACCTGCGCCGCACGATGACCAACCTGCACATCAGCGCGTGGCGCCGCCGCAAGCTGAACGAGTACCCGACCGAGGAACTGCCGGAGACCGTCGGCGACACGGACGCGATGCGCGGCACCGAACTGCGCGCGGTCCTGTGGCAGGCGCTCGCCCGGCTCCCCGAACTCCAGCGCACCATGCTGGTCCTGCGCTACTACGAGGGCCGCACGGACCCGGAGATCGCGGAGATCCTCGACATCAGCGTGGGCACGGTGAAGTCCAGCATCTGGCGCTCGCTGCGCCGGCTGCGCGAGGACGAGGTCCTCAGCTTCGGCCGTGACCAGGAGGCCGCCTTCGGCGAACTGGTCGCGTGAAAAAAATCCAGAGAAGTTCGGGGCCGGGGTGTATCACGGGGGATGCCCGGGACTCCTGACTACGAGGACGGGGAACCCGGGGGGGATTCCTCACCCTCACCCCACGGGGGAAGCACCACGGGGTATCACGGGGGAAGCACGGGGGAGTAAGGGGGAGCGGGGAAAGGGGAACACGGGGGAGCACCACAGGGGTTCGGGGGAGCCCCGCGGAGAGCGGGACTGGAGGGCCGGGGGGTCCATCCAGTCCCGCTGTTCTGTGTGCGCCGCTACGCCCTCACGCCGCCGTCTGCGGGGAGGACGGGGACGACGACGGGCAGCGGCCCGCCGCCGACGCCAGGCGGCCCAGCGCCTCGTCGCGGTCGCAGGCGTGGGCGCCCAGTGCCGTCTGCCGGGCGATGATCGTCCGCTCCTGCCGCATCAGCCGCCAGCCGCGGCGCAGCAGGAACGGCACCGACTTGCGGCCCTCCTTCAGGTCCCGCAGGAAGCGGCGCCGGAACGTCTTCACCGGGCCCCGGCTCAGACACAGCGCGTCGGCGAGGACCCCCAGCTCACGGCACCGGGTGACGATCTCGGCGGCGAAGATGCCCTCCGCGATGAACAGCGGGGTCCGCCCGATGTCGACGCCGTCCTCGCCGGTACGGGCGCTCAGCGAGATGTCGTACACCGGGACGTTCGTACGACCCGTGCGGCACAACTCGGTGATGGCGGTGACGGCGGCGTCCGCGTCCCAGGAGTCGGGGTGGTCCCAGTCGATGTCCGCGCTCCCCGTGACGAGGGGGAGCGTCGGGTCGGTGCCCTCCTTGTAGAAGTCGTCGAGCCGTAGCACCGGGAGGCCGGAGCGGGCCGCGAGGAGGGACTTGCCGGAGCCGGAAGGGCCGCAGAGCAGCACGACTCGCGCGGGTATGGGCGGATGGGGACTCACGGGACACCAGTGTGAGGCATCCCCCGCCCAGTCAACGACTCAGCGGGTCGGCTTTGAAGCCCACGTCACGTGTCAAATACCCTTCGTGTCGACCCGATTACCCAGCGCGGCAGAAAAGGTGGACGGCAATGACGGCCCGTAACGACTCCTCACAGTCCACTCCCCGACGGACGTTCGCCGTCCTCACCCTCGCCGGGGTAGCCCTCGGCGCGGGCACCGCCACGTCCGCGGCGGCGGACGCCCAGCAGATGCTGGGCATGGTGAACTACCGGCCCACCTCCCTCGGCAACATCGACCCCCAGGCAGGTGTCCAGGCCCTCACCGGTTCGGTCGGTTACGTCACGGGCCCTCTCGCGGGCCTCAAGCCCAACCCCCTCGCGGGCACGGGCGTCGACCCCCTCGACAACGGCGTGGGCACACAGCTCGCCGACTTCCAGCCGCTGACGTCCCAGGCTCTGACCCGCCCCGTCGCCCAGGCACCGTCGGTGGGGAGCCTTCCGGGGGTGAGGCAGGTAGGGCAGGTGGCGGGGTTGCTGGGGGGCTGAACGCCCCTCGGGGGGGCTGGGTGCCGGGTTGGGGGCACCCCGCACGGACAAGTTGCCGTGGGGGCCGCCCGCTTCTTTGGCCAGGGTCGTGCTTCCGCGTCCCGGCCTCAAGGGCGCTGCGCTGTCGCTCCGCGTCGGCTGCGCCGATCGGCCTGCGGCCGACCCTTGACCCCG